>NZ_CP178620.1:0-317990 GCF_047305925.1 Bdellovibrio sp. HCB290
ATGGAGTTAAACGCTTCTTTTTGGACATTGATTAAGACAAAAATGAAAAGTCGTAATGATAACAATAAGTTATTAGATACGTGGCTAGACCCTATTGAGTATATCAGTACTGGAGGCTCCTTTGAGCGTCCCAAATTGATACTCGGAGTACCCAACGCCCTTCACCAGTATTTCGTGATCGAGAATCTTCAGGATAAAATTTATACTGAGATTTCAGATACTTACCAGCGTCCTTTCGAGGTTGAGTTCAATGTTACTGGGGCCAAAGTAAATACGCATATTGAAACAACTGCCACTTTTGAAGAAGCTCCGACTAGTCAAGGTTCTGAAGTTCTTCAAGCTCAATTGTCACGTGCTCAGGCTATCCAGACTACTCAACCTAGGTCCAGTGACTCATTAAATGTGGATTTAACCTTTTCGACCTTCGTCGTGGGTAAAAATTCTGAATTCGCTCATGCTGCTTGTTTTAACGTAGCTCGCAACCCAGGGGCTGATGATTATAACCCTCTCTATATATATGGACCGGTTGGGATGGGTAAAACCCATCTTTTGCATGCCGCTGGAAATCATATTCGCGAGCAATTTCAGCATCTTAGAATTACTTACCTATCAGCTGAACGCTTTATGAATGAGTGTATTTCAGCGATTCGCCGCCATGAAATGGATAAGTTCCGTCAAAAGTACCGCGAAAATTCAGATATTCTTTTAGTCGATGACGTACAGTTCATTGCGCGTGGTGAAGCGGTTCAAGAAGAGTTCTTCCACACTGTGAATAGTTTTATTGATTCGCGTAAGCAGGTTATCCTGGCTAGTGATCGCATGCCGAAGGATATCCACGGCCTGGAAGATCGCAGCCGCACCCGTCTTGAACGCGGCTTGATTGCTGATATTACGATGCCGGATTTGGAAACTCGTATCGCTATCCTTAGATATAAAGCTGAAAAGTATAATATGCGTCTACCTGAAGACGTTGTTCATCACATTGCACGCATATCCAAACGTTCTATTAGAGAGCTGGAAGGCAATCTTAAGAAGGTTAAGATGTTCTCTGAGCTTCAAGGATTGCCGATCGATGGTGAACTTGTGAAGCGCATCCTTTCACATCATGAAACTCAATCCACGATCTCTGTTGAAGAGATTATGAAACTGACTGCGGATCACTTTAAGGTACGTGTTTTGGATCTAAAATCCTCTACACGCGCCAAGCCAATTGTCGTTCCACGTCAAATTGCCATGTACTTAATTAAGAAATTTTTGGACAAGTCATTGGTGGATATCGGTAAAGCATTCGGCGGAAAAGATCACACTACCGTGATGAACGCGCTGGATCGAGTGAAGAGTCTACAGGCGACGGATCAAGATATCGCTAAAGATGTCGAGGATTTAGAGACAAGAATCCACAATATCACAGGAGTGTGAATGTGGACTGTGGATAGAGTTGTGGAAGAATCTGGGGGAAGAAATGTGGATCTGAGTTACCCCCAAAATTCGCCAAATTCAGCCCGACTTGTACAGAGGCTTTATCCACAACTGTTTTTTAGTGTTTACACGTACTTAGAGGATTTGTTAGGTTTTCCACGCCCCTACTACTACTACTAGTTATTTATATTAATAGTAATAGATAATAAGAAGGGTGTTTTAAGAAGGATTTGTTATGAAGATCGAAATTGATAAAAGAGATCTATTAAGCCTTATCGGTAAAACTCAAAACATCGTTGAGAAGCGCAATACAATGCCAATTCTCATCAATGTTCTTCTTGAAGCTGATCAAAACTTACTGAAAGTATTCGCAACAGATTTAGAAGTAAGTCTTACAGACCAAATCAAAGCTCAAGTTCATCAACCAGGTAAAGTAGCGGTATCGGCAAAAAGTCTTTTCGAAATTGCTAAAGAACTTTCTGAAGGTCCAATCACACTAATCAAAAAAGAAAACAACTGGTTGGAAATCAAACAAGGGAAATACACATCCAAGATTGTGGGAATCTCTGCAGAGGAATATCCGATCTTCCCAACATACAACTCTCAAGCTTTCATCAAAATTGATGCACAAGTTTTGAAAGAGATGATTGATAAAACAATTTACTCTGTATCGAACGATGAAACTCGTTACCACTTGAACGGCGTATTTTTCGAATTGAATCCTCAAGCCGGTTTCAAAATGGTTGCGACTGATGGACACCGTATGAGTTTGGTTAGCAAAACTTCTACTGACGTAAAAGTTTCTGCCACACAGGGTGTGATCATTCCTCGTAAAGGTCTTCATGAAATCAAAAAAATTCTTGAAGGTATCGATGGCAATGTGGAAATAGCTGTGGAAGGCTCCCAATTCGTACTTAAACACTCATCAACAATTCTGATGATTCGTTTGATCGAAGGAAAGTACCCGAATTATCAACAGTTTATTCCACAGAAGCTGACGCAAAAAGTGATGATCAACAAGGAAGCTTTCCTGACTTCACTAAAACGCGTTTCTCTTTTGGCGAATCAAAAATCCAAAGCGGTATTGTTGAATCTTTCAAACGGCCGTATGGAAATTTCTTCGAACAATCCTGAACTGGGTGATGCCAAAGAAGAAATCGAAGTTGAATATGCTGGCGGCGAAATCAAAATTGGTTTCAATGCTAAGTACATCACTGACATTCTTACCAGCATGACCCATGACAAGATTGATTTTGAATTGAATGATCATTTGTCACCTGGCTTGATGAGACCTCATAACGACGCTTCTTACACTTGCGTTGTTATGCCAATGAGAATCTGATGATTTTTGAACGACTACGTCTTGTAAACTTTCGTAACTACCGAGACGTAGTCCTGAAGTTTTCCCCTCGTGTAAATGTATTTGTCGGTGACAACGGCCAGGGGAAAACAAACTTGCTCGAAGCAATGTACATGATCTCCCAGGGAGATTCATTTCGTTACTCTGACAACTCCACCATGATCAATTCGAATAATCAGGAATCGCTTATTCAGGCACTGATTACTCAGAACGACCTTCACTACAAATTAAAATTGGGTCTGACGAAAAGTCGCAAAGTTTTAACATTGAATGAAAAACGCGTGACCTCTGCGGATGTTCGTAAAATATTTGCCAGTGTCGTGTTCAGTCCGGAAAGTTTGGCAGCCATCAAGGAAGGTGCTGATCATCGTCGTGGCCTGGTTGATGAACTGCTAATTACTTTCGATCGTAAGAATACTGATTTGATCGCGGACTTTCGAAAAGCATTGAAGACGCGCAATAAGATCCTTAAGAACTTTGTTGAGGGCGAAGCAACCCGAACCATTACCCAGGACCTCTTAGAGTCCATAAACCCCCAATTTGTGCGTTTAGCGACGGATTTAACCCATGCTCGCATCACTGCATTGGCAGGTTTGGCTAAAGATTTTAATAATGCCATGCAATACATTTCTGGCACATCTTCTGTGGATATCTCAGTGGAATACCTGGTTTCCGATGAAAATGCTGTGAACTTCTCTCGAGAACAGGTCCAAATGTTACTCGAAAAACGTCTCGGAGAATTGCATGATGCGGAGCTCTCATCTGGAACCAGTTTGGTAGGGCCGCACAAACACGACATCGTGTTCCTATATGGTGGAAAAGACTCAAGATTTTTTTGTAGCCAAGGGCAGCAAAGAGCCATCATTCTTTCTTTCAAAATGGCTCAAATTGTGTATCATAGGAAGGCTCACGGGACCTATCCTGTGCTGATGTTAGACGATGTCTTATCCGAGCTCGATAAAACCAAAAGAGATGCGCTGATTACGTTCTTACACGAGATCAACACTCAAATTTTTGTTACGACCACGGACTTCACATTGCCTGAGTCATTCAGCCTCGATCAGCTTTCCGTAGTGCGCATCAAGGATGGCAACATTCTTGATTAGTCACTTCAGTTTTTAAACTGTTGTGAAAGTATGAACGCGACTTGCTCGACAGCGTCGAGGAGTATGCAAAGCAATGAGGGGTTACAGTGTCAGTAGAAGAACAAAAATCCTATTCAGCGGATTCAATTCAGGTTCTCGAAGGTCTCGAGGCCGTTCGTAAACGTCCCGGTATGTATATCGGTGATACACAGTTCAAAGGTTATCATCACCTTGTGTATGAAATTGTGGATAACTCGGTAGACGAACATCTTGCGGGATATTGCAAAACTATCAAAGTTACAATCAATGCAGATGAATCCATCACGGTCGAAGACGACGGTCGTGGAATTCCTGTTGCGACTCAAAAACAAACTGGGAAATCAGCTCTTGAAGTCGTTATGACCGTTCTTCACGCCGGCGGTAAATTCGACGGTGGTGGTTACAAAGTTTCTGGTGGTCTGCATGGCGTGGGTGCTTCCGTTGTAAATGCGCTTTCTACTCGCGTGAATGTTGAAGTTCAGCGTGATGGTCATTTCTGGAGACAAAACTACGCACAAGGTAAAATCCTGGCGCCGGTTGAACAAGGTGAAGCTTCTACAAAAACTGGAACAAAAGTAACTTTCAAACCAGACCGCGAAATTTTCAAAGACGAAACGATCACTTACGATTTCGCGACTCTTGCAAATCGTTTTCGTGAACTTGCATTCCTAAATGCGGGTCTTCATATTTCTTTAACTGACGAACGCACAGGCAAAAAACAAGATTTCCAATATGCGGAAGGTGTTGCTGAGTTCGTTAAATACATGAATCAATCTAAAAAATCTCTTCATAACGAAGTCGTTTACTTCAAAGGTGAAAGAGACAATGTCGACGTTGAAATCGCAATGCAGTGGAATGATTCATACTCTGAATCCATTTTCACATATTGCAACAACATCAACACTCACGAAGGTGGTACTCACCTTGTTGGTTTCCGTGCGGCACTAACTCGTACAACGAATGCTTACGCGACTGAGAAAAATCTTTTGAAAGATTTGAAAACAAATCTTGAGGGTGAAGACATCCGTGAAGGTTTGGCAGCAGTTATCTCCGTAAAGGTTCGTGAACCACAATTCGAAGGACAGACGAAAACTAAACTGGGTAATGCCGAAGTTAAAGGTATCGTTGAGTCTTTGGTAAATGAAAAATTGGCTGACTGGATGGATCGCAATCCGTCTATTTCAAAAAACGTTATCATGAAGTGCGTTGAATCTGCGCGTGCTCGTGAGGCCGCTCGTAAGGCACGTGATCTAACTCGTCGTAAGACAGCTCTTGATGGTGGTTCTTTGCCAGGTAAAATGGCGGACTGCCAAGAACGTGACCCTGCACTTTGCGAACTATACCTGGTGGAAGGGGACTCCGCGGGAGGTTCCGCGAAACAAGGTCGTGATCGTCGTACGCAAGCGATCTTGCCTTTGAAGGGTAAAATCCTAAACGTAGAAAAAGCACGTTTTGATAAAATCATTTCTTCTGAAGAGATCAAAGTTATTATCTCTGCACTTGGTACTGGTATCGGTAAAGACAATGTGAATGTGGATAAAATCCGTTATCACAAAATCATCATCATGACCGATGCCGATGTCGACGGATCTCACATCATGACTCTTCTTTTGACGTTCTTCTATCGTCAAATGCCATTGGTTCTTGAGCGTGGTTATATCTACATCGCTCAGCCACCATTGTACCGTGCGAAAAAAGGTAAAGAAGAAACTTACTTGAAAAATGAAGCTGCGTTGACTGAGTATCTTTTGAGCTCAGGTCTGAATAACTTCAAAATCAAAGGCAAAGAAAACTTACCTGAAGCTGAGCTTCGCCAATTGATCTTGAATATTCAAAGATTGAACAGTTTGATTAAAGTTTCATCGAAAAAATACGACAAAGATGTTTTGTATTTCATGCTAAGCAAAGTTGCTGACCTTGAAAAAACTTTGGGCGATGAAGGCAAGATCAAGTCAGTTCTTGCTGATATGACAGCTTGGGTGAATGCGGATCCAAAACTTGGAATCACAGAGTTCAAAGCTGAAGTTAAAAACGACGAAACTACTGGAAAACCCTACGCAGACATCTACACTGTTCGTTATGCAGATCGCATGACAACAAAGTTCAGTCTGGACAGCTTACGCTCTTCAGAAATGATCGAGCTTCGTAAGATCTGGGGTCAAATCCAAGGCATCAGTACGTTGCCACTTACGATCATTGAGGGTGAAAACGAACTTCAATTCGAAAGCTACAACGAGTTCTATGAACACGTTATGGAATCCACGAAAAAAGGAATCTATATCCAGCGCTATAAAGGATTGGGAGAGATGAATCCGGAGCAGTTGTGGGAAACCACACTGAACAAGGAAAACAGAACTCTTCTAAGAGTTTCTATTGAAGACGCTGTTGCGGCTGACGAAACATTCTCGATCCTGATGGGTGAGATGGTTGAGCCTCGTCGTAACTTTATCCACGAAAATGCTCTTCTTGCGCGTAGCTTAGACGTTTAATTTTTAAGTATTGGTGATTGAATATGGAAAATAGTAATCAAGAAAAAGGCGTCACGGTAGTTGATATCAGTAAGGAAATGCGTGGAGCATACCTTCAGTACTCGATGTCAGTAATCGTTGGCCGTGCTCTTCCAGATGTGCGCGATGGATTGAAACCAGTACATCGTCGCGTTCTTTTCGCACAAAGCGAAATGAACAACCGTCATAACAGACCGTATTTGAAATCTGCCCGTGTGGTAGGTGACGTAATCGGTAAATACCATCCACATGGTGACTCGGCTGTTTACGAAACAATGGTTCGTATGGCCCAGGATTTCTCTCTTCGCTACCCGCTTGAAGATGGCCAGGGTAACTTCGGTTCCATCGACGGCGATAGCGCAGCAGCTATGCGTTACACAGAGATCCGTATGACACCGATGGCAGAAGAACTTCTGAATGATTTGGAAAAAGAAACTGTCGCGTTCGGTCCGAACTACGATGACTCTTTGCAAATTCCTTTGGTTCTTCCGGCGAAATTCCCGAACCTTCTTGTAAATGGTTCTTCAGGTATCGCGGTTGGTATGGCGACAAATATTCCGCCACACAATTTGGGCGAAGTGATCGATGGTACAATCCATTTGATTAACAACCCTACTTGCCAACTTGAAGACCTAATGGTGCATATCAAAGGTCCTGACTTCCCTTCTGCGGGTGTTATCGCAGGTCGTGAAGGTATCTTGCAGGCTTACAAAAAAGGCCGCGGTATCATTTCACTTAAAGCGGTTGCGGAAATTACTCCGAACAAAGATCGCGAAGACATCATCATCACAGAGATTCCTTACCAAGTTAATAAAGCGAAACTTATCGAAAGCATCGCTGATCTGGTTCGTGATAAAGCGATCGAAGGTATCTCTGATATCCGCGATGAATCTTCTCGTGAAGGCATGCGTATCGTTATCAATCTAAAACGTGGCGAAAACGCTTCCGTTATTTTGAATCGCTTGTACAAATTCACTCAAATGCAAGTTTCCGTTGGTATCATCATGCTTGCGCTTGATGCTAAAAACCAACCGGTTACATTCGATCTTAAAGGCATGCTTGAGGCTTTCGTAGATCACCGTCGTGACGTTGTTACGAAACGTTGTATCTTCGAACTAAAAAAAGCTCAGGAACGTGCTCACATCCTTGAAGGTTTGAAAAAAGCCTTGGATCACATCGAAGAAGTTATCAAAACGATCCGCGCTTCCAAGGAAGCACATGCGGCTCGCGAAGCCTTGATGTCCAAATTCGAATTCTCCGAACGTCAAGCAGTTGCAATCCTGGAAATGCGTTTGCAACGTTTAACTGGTTTAGAGCGTGATAAAATCATCGAAGAACTTGCTGAACTTCAAAAAACTATCGACTGGTTGAAATTCGTTTTGGCTGACGTTCGCGAAATTTACAAAATCATCGTAGGCGAACTTGAAGATATGAAGAAACGCTATGCGGATCCTCGTCGTACTCAATTACAAGGTAGCCTGGATGATATCGAAGACGAAGATCTGATCGCTGACGAAGACATGGTTGTGACTGTCACAAACACAGGTCTTATCAAGCGTATGCCAACAGCTGAATACCGCGTGCAAAAACGTGGCGGTAAAGGTTTGAAAGGCATGGAAACGAAAGAAGAAGACTACGTAACAGATTTGTTCTCTGCTTCGACTAAAACTATGCTTCTTGTCTTCACTGACAAAGGTAAAGTTTACTGGGTGAAAGTTCACAAACTTCCACTGGGCAGCAGAACTTCCAAAGGTAAGTCTTTGGCGAATGTGGTTCAGCTTGCTTCCGGCGAAAGCGTTCGCGCGATCTTGCCGGTTGATGAGTTTAACGAAAACAAATTTGCAGTGATGTTGACTGAAAAAGGTATCATCAAGAAAACTTCTTTGGATTCTTTTGCGAATCCAAGAACTGCAGGTGTTATTGCACTTACAACAGATCTTGATGATGGTATCATTGCTGTTAAGATTTCTGATGGTCAGTCAGACATATTCATCGCTACTAAAGAAGGTATGTCCATCCGCTTTAACGAAAACGATGTTCGTGGCATGGGGCGTACAGCTCGTGGTGTGAAAGCAATCACTCTTGCAAAAGATGACGTGGTTGTTGCGATGGAAGTTCTTGAGAAAAACACTCCAGACACGATCTTGATGGTGACTTCTAAGGGTTACGGTAAACGTTCAGAAGTGGGCGAATACCGCGTTCAGTCTCGTGGTGGTGTAGGTATCATCACTCAGAAAACGACTGACAAAGTTGGTATGGTTGTAGGAACTAAGAAAGTTTCAGAGAAACACGAATTGATTCTTTCTACAGACAACGGTCAGGTTATCCGTATGAAAATGACGGATATCTCTGTGTTGGGTCGTAATACTCAGGGTGTTCGTTTGATCAACATCGACGAAAAAGACGAAACAGTAACTGGCTTGGCAGTGGTTGAAGATGATCACTCAGACGAGACTCCTGCTGCTTCTTCTGCTCCTGAAGGAGTGACTCACTAGTATGATCAGAGGAGTATTGGTTGTTTTACTATTACTCCTCTCTGCCTGCTCCTCCCAGGAGAAGGGCGATTTCAAGCTCGCAGAAAAAAATGTGAACCAGGGTAACTACAAAGTTGCCCTGGATTATTTCGACCGAGTCATTCTTCGTAATAATGAATCCGAGTATCCCCTTGAAGCCGCTCGTGAAGCTGCCCGGGTTTCATTCTTTGAACTAAAAGATTATGAACGCACCATCAACTATCATCGCTTTATCGTTCTTCACTCGAAGGATGAAAAAGAGCGCGTTCAATCGCAAAAACAAATTGCTGAGATTTACTTTAACAATCTTCAGAACTATCAGGCTTCAATTGTTGAGTTCAGCAAGCTTCAACAAATGCCTCATACTGATTTAGAGGCCTCCCAATATCAGATGAGCATTGCTCGCGCGAATTACTACATGAACAACTTTTTCCAGGCTGAATCCGAAATCGATTCTTTGCTGCGGTTAAAATCTGACGACAACATTCGCTTTCAGGCGTTGATGCTTAAAGGTAATATCCTGGTCGCCAAAAAAGAGTTTGTGAAAGCGATCGATATTTTCAAAGGCATCATCGATAAGTACCCGCAAAGATCGATTCAAGAGAACGTCGGACTGGTGCTAGCAGTTTGTTATGAGGAAAATGACAATTTCAAGGATGCGATCAAGGTTCTTGAAGGTTACCGCGACAAATACAGTCCGCCAGAGTATATAGAACTTCGTATTAAGCGACTTCAGGAGCGTATGAAGAATGCGCCGGGTGCGAAAGGCTTTAGGAAGTAATGAGAAAGTATATAATATTTGCATCCATCGGCTTCGAACTTGTCGGCTTGATCATCGGGTGTTTTTACTTGGGCGAACTCCTGGATACTAAATACCAAACTAAGGGAATGGCCTTTGTTGGTTTAAGCTTGGCAGCCTTAGTGGGCTGGCTCGTGCGTGTTATCTGGCTTTTAAAGCGCATGGAAGCCCAGGAAGAAAAAGAAAACGCCAAAAAGAACCTAGGTAAATGAAAAGAGTTTTAATTTGTCAGGCCCTCATCACAGTCATTGGCTACCTTGCCATGCTGTTTTTTGCTGCACCTAATCATGCGGATTCCTTCCTTTGGGGCTCCCTAACTATCTTTATTAGCTTTGCCTTGATGGGCTTGGGGTACGGGTTGATCTTCCAAAAGAAATTGGTTGCCCTAGCCGTCTCCCTCATTGTATTTAAGTACGCGATTTTAGGCATTATTATCTTCACTCTGGTTAAACTCGTTTGGTTTTCACCAATCGCATTTGCTGTGGGTGTTGCTAGCTTTATTGTTTCAGCAATTTATTATGCGATCAGTGAAGCGTTGAGAGAGGAAAAAGAAGATGGCGGCAGGAGCACACCACCCGTTTAACTGGACACAACTAGTTCCAGGTGTAGGCCTTGAGTATTATCACGTAGCAACTTTGGCTGTGGCTACTGTTGCAACTATCGGTATCGGTTTGATGGCTCGTGCATCTTTGGGTAAAGGTGAAACTGCTGTTCTTCCTGCGGATAAATTTTCTCTTCGCGGAATCATGGAAATGCTAACGGAGATGATGTCGGGTCTTTCTGACATGGTCATCGGTGAACATGGTAAGCACTATGTTCCGTTCTTCACTTCTGTATTCTTCTTCATCGTATTCAATAACTTGATCGGTATGCTTCCGGGCATGACTCCGGCGACTGAAAACATCAACACGACTTTCGGTTTCGGTATCTTGATGTTCTTGTTCTACAACTTCCAAGGTGTAAAAGAAAACGGACCTGTTGCTTACCTTAAGCACTTCATGGGCCCGGTTATCTTCCTGGCTCCGTTGATGTTCGTGATCGAAATCGTTTCTCACTTGGTTCGTCCATTCTCATTGGGTCTTCGTCTTGCGAACGTAATGATGGGTGACCATACGGTACTATCCGTGTTCTTGGATCTAGTACCAATCGGTGTACCAATTCCATTCTATATCATGGGATTGTTCGTATGCTTTGTTCAGGCTTTTGTATTTACTTTGCTTTCAATGGTTTACGTAGCATTCGCGATTGCACACGACCACTAAGAAGCAAATATTTAACCGTTCTCTAAAGGAGAAACACATGAAAAAAATGATCGTTGCACTAGTTGCTATGTTCGCCGCAGCTCCAGCATTCGCACAAGAAGCAGTAGCTACTGCTGCTACAACTTCTGACCGTGGTATGGTTGCTATCGCAGCTGCATTGACTATCGCAGTAGCGGTATTCGGTGGCGCTATGGCTCAAGGTAAAACTGCTGCTACAGCACTTGATGGTATCGCTCGTAACCCAGCGGCTTCTGGTAAGCTTTTGATCCCAATGATCTTGGGTCTAGCTCTTATCGAGTCTCTAGTTATCTACGCGTTGATCATCGCTTTGAAACTTTCTTAGTTTGCTTACACTCCGACTTCGTCGGAGTAGTTTGGCGCAGCCTTGGCTGCAGAACTAAAAAGATCAGAAATGATTTTAAGAAGGCTGGGTTTATCCCGGCCTTTTTTTATTTTAAATGCCCTTCATTTTTCTATTTACCTTGCCCTTGGGACAACCTCGATAAATAACACGAGGTTAGGATGAAGAACTGGCTTACTATCGGACAATTCGCAAAAGAGATCGGCGTTTCAGCCAAGGCACTCCGTCTTTATGAAGACATGGGGCTGTTGAAGTCCCACGTGCGTGGCGATAACGGCTATCGCTATTACGATGAAGCCCAATTGGAGATCGCTCACCGCTTAAAGGAATTCAAAGATCTTGGGTTCACTTTGGCAGAGATCAAAGCGTTGCTGCAAACAGATCATGAACTCGATTCTGAAAAGATGTCGGTGTCGATGAGTGCACGCTTGAAAGTGATTTCTGATCAGTCCGAATTATTGCAGTCCCAGAAAAATCAGATCGAAAAAATCCTTTCCTCCTTGGAAAAGAAAAACGAGCCCTTGGGGGCCGAACAAAGGAGAGCGATTATGAGTTATTATGGGAAAGTTTCAATTCTAATTTCCGGCTGCGATGGTTTAGAGAAAACGGCAAACTACATCCAACAGCACTTCCGCAATGCAGGCCAAGAAACTCCAATTTACCAATGGACCCAGGGATTCACCCTTCCTGAAGAGAAACCATATATTTTGGTTCTGCCAGAAAGGAACCTCAGTGATGAAGGTGTGTTAAATATTAACGCTGACGTCATTGTTATTAAAAGTGTCAGTGATCATACTACCGAGCTAGAAAATAACTATCTCCGTTTGTTCGCAGGCATTGGTCCCCACGTGACGACTGTGATAAATGCCGATGATCGCGCTTCAATTTCGATTGCCGCTCAAAAGATTGTTCAAAAAGGGCGAATTTTCTATTTTTCGAAAAACCGGGCACTCGAGCCACAAATTCAAAATATTGGCGGCATCATTGGTGACGGCGAAGAGGTGGAAATCTATGGATTTAACCTTACCAAACCTAAGGTTGAGCTTCGTTTGAAACGTATTTTAGCTTTTGAAGAGGAAGTCGCTCTACTGTCTTCATATGCTGCAGTTATGCATCTAGGTTTATCTAAAGAAGATCTGATAGGACAAGTTGTAGAAATTAAGTCTTAAATATCTTGGTACACTTAGGTGTGTCTTTCAGAAAAGCAACATCTACACCCGCTACGGTTGTGCGGCCGTCCGCACTAGTAATAAAAAAAGGGCTGACGTTTTAGCGCCAGCCCTTTTGATTCTTATTATTCACTGCGTTCCAAAAAGGGAACTGTTACCTTTAAAGGTATTTGTTAACTACCGCTTCTACGCGGTCTTGGATGCGCTTCATGCCTTCGGCTGTGGTTGCTTCGTAGCGCACGACCAATACTGGTTGTGTGTTGGAAGAGCGGCACAATGCCCAGCCGTCTTCGAAGCTTAGGCGAATGCCGTCGGTTAGATCTACTTTGTAGTCTGCGCCTGGGCCGCCCTTGAAGGCTTCTTTCATTTTCTCAACGATCAAAACTTTTTTCTCTTCAGTCGTGTCGATGCGGATTTCTGGAGTGTTGAATGCTGGAGGAAGTCCCGCAAGCAATTCAGGAATGGTTTTTCCAGTTTTCGCGATGATCTCTACCAGGCGAAGACCTGCGTAAGGAGCATCATCATAACCAAAGTTACGATCTGCAAAGAAGATGTGTCCGGACATTTCCCCGCCGAATGGTGCTTTTTCAACTTTGATTTTTTCTTTGATCAAAGAGTGACCGGTTTTCCACATGATGGGCTGACCACCGTGTTTAGCGATATCGTGGTACAAGCGATCAGAACACTTCACATCACCCACAATTTTTGCTCCCTTGTTTGTTTCAAGGATCGCGCGGGAGATAATCGTCATTAGTTCGTCACCGTAAACCATGCGGCCCGTATGATCGACAACACCGATACGATCTGCGTCCCCGTCAAAGCCGATACCGCAAACAGCACCTTCTTTTTTGACTTGAGCAGCAAGATCAACCAGGTTTTCTTCAACAGTTGGATCTGGGTGATGATTTGGGAATGTGCCATCTGGTTCTTCAAACATGATAGTCGGTTTTAAGCCGCAAGCTTCGAACAGGCCGCGAACCACGGAACCACCAGCGCCATTACCGCAATCCAAAACGACTTTAACGTTCTTCATTTGGCCGAATTCTTTTTTGTAGTGCTCGTAGTAGCTTGGACGGATATCGAAAGACTCTACAGAGCCTTTGCCATCGATGTACTCGCCCTTTTCAATGATCTTGCGAAGAGTCTGGATTTCTTCACCAAAGATCGTTGTTTTGCCGAAAGAAATTTTGAAGCCGTTGAATTCCGGCGGATTGTGCGAGCCAGTTACTTGAACTGCGCCATCCACTTTCATGGTGAATGTTGAGAAATAGCACACAGGGCTTGTTACAAGGCCCAAGTGAATAACTTTAGCTCCAGAGTCGACGAAACCCTGTTCCATGCTCTTAACGATCGCTGGCGAGCTTACGCGTGCATCGTGGCCGATGGTTAGCGTTGGGTTCGAGATGTTCATTTTTTGCTTCATGTGTACAACAAAAGCGCGCGCCAATAGATAAGCGAAATTGTCGTCAAATTGACCGTTATAAACGCCGCGAATGTCGTACTCTCTGAAAATCACCGGTTGATACATAATAACCTCACTAGGTAGTGGAAATGATTAGATTTAATACTAACTAAGCTTGCTGTCGAGTTAAATTAACAGCCCACTTTATTGCATCGATCATGGAGTTTGGATTTGCTTTGTTTTTGCCGGCAATATCCTTGGCAGTGCCATGATCAACACTGGTTCTGACAAAAGGAATACCCAGGCTGATGTGCACGCCACTGTCTTGACCGTGAATCATCTTAAACGGAATCAAACCCTGATCGTGATACAGGCACAGAAAGACCGAATACTTCTTCCAATTGTCCTTAAAAAAGGCTGCATCTGGAACCAAGGGACCAGAAAATGGAATCTCTTTTTCTTTCGCGAAAGATGCCAGGTTAGGAAAAACCAAAAGCTCTTCGCTACCGATCATCCCCTGCTCGCCAGAATGTGGATTTAAACCTAGAACTCCAATAGGCTTGTTCCCTTGGGACTTTGGCAAAGCCTGGCGCAAGCGATCTGCGTTGATCAGGGCTTCAGCCACGGTGCTGAAGCTGATGTGCTTTGTTATCTGCGAAATTGGCAGATGTCCTGTGGCCAGAACCACATTAAACTCGCTGCCAGCAAAGCCCATATGCACAGTTTTTGTTTTTGAAATACGTTTAAGAATATCGGTGTGCCCAAGGTCCTTAAAGCCAGCATCTTTGATCAAAGTTTTTGAAAGTGGTGCTGTTGCAATCCCCTGCAATTGTTTCTTCATGCAAGCTTTCGCAGAAATTTCCACCCAATGGGCCGGAGACAAATCAGAACAAATATCAATCAGGTAAGGGCCTTCGATTTTAAGGGCCTCTTCCAGGGAATCCACGACGATGCGTTTGAATTTCTGATCGATAAGTTTCAGGTACTTTGCGGAGGCATTGTCGTTTCTCCACAAGAAAAACTGAATGCCTTTTTGGGGCCCGACTTTGTGCAAAGCCTTGGCAGTGACTTCAAAGCCAATGCCATCATCGTCCCCGGTGGTAAGAGCGATTCGCAGGTTACTCATTGATTCTGACGAAGGAGTCGTCACGTTTGCTTTGCAACCATAGACGCAACTGACGTCTGAAGCTTGCTTCCATGAGTTGGGCTTTGATGCGATCTTTTTGTTTTTCAAAGTTCGGATCCGGAGTCAGCTTACGACCCGTTAGTTTCGCGATATGAAAGCCCATGCGCGATTTAATAATTCCTGTGGTTTCACCAATGGAAAGTCCCGCGATAGCCTCTTCAACCTCCGGCATGAATTCGCCAGATTTGAAAGTGCCCAAAGCGCCGCCAGAAGAAAAGTTAGGATCTTCACTGAACTGCTGAGCCAATGTTTCAAAATTTTCACCAGAGCGCAATTTTGAAAGAACGTTTTCAGCGCGTTTGAAGGCCGCCTCGCCGCCACCTTTTTTTGGATTAAAGAAAATATGGGAGACTGAGAATTCATCGATAGCAGGTTTGTTTTTAGGATTTGCTTTCAGATACTCATTCAGTGCTTCTTCATCAGAAATACGTATCTTGGACATGATCTCGGTGTCCATCAAACTCGATTTCTCAATTTTTTCTTTCAGAAAGACTTTGTACTCAAGAATGTCTACGCCTTGGCCTTTTAGAATATTGATCAACTCGGCTTCACTGACGTTATTTCTTTTTGCGAGGTCTTTGAATTCCTGCTCAACGCGCGAATTGGTAACCGCCAGGTTCAGGCGCTTGATCTCTGAAGAAATAATTTTCTCGTTGATCAGGTATTCCATTTGCGCTTTGCGGTTTTTCTTCAGCTCTTCAAGACTTTTGCCATCCGTCAAAGCGTCGTCGATCATGCCTGGTTTAGTAATACGGGTTTGAAGTTCTTTTAGGTCTGACTCCAGGATGATTTCGTTGTTTACAACTGCCAGAGTTTTTTCAACCAACTCGGCCTTTACAGGTACAGCAATAAGTAATGAAACAAGTAAGCTAATCATTATTCCCTCTGGTATCTACGGAAATGGAGTTCATCAACTCGTGATCCTTTAGGACTTTACTACTTCTGAGCTGAGCATCAAGCCATGCGACGTATTCCGCCTGCTCGCGTTGTGCTTTAAGGGCACGCGTAATCTGGGGACGAACTTCCTCAAGGCTTAAAGTGGAGGCTGGAGCCTTCTTTTCCACTCGAATCAGATGGATCCCAAAGGGGCTTTTAATCGTTTGGATGCCAGAAGAGTTGGTAAACAGACGATCAAAGTAGTCCACAGTGCCTTTTTCAATCCAACCGACAACCCCACCCGCTTTTGCCTCGGGCGTGATAGAGAACTTCTTGGCTAACTCCGCAAAGTCCTTGGTTTTTAAATCAGTTTTGATGGCATCTGCTTTGGCCTCTTCATCGACGACGATTTGACGGATGTAGATACGCTCTTTGCGTTTATACATATCCTTGTGATCTTCGTAGTAACGCTTGATCTCGTCTTCGGCGATGGGCTTGGCTTTTTCATTAATTTTTTTAAAGACTTCACGCTCAATCAGGCTGTAGCGAAGTTCTTCACGCCATTCAGCAAAGGACAGGTTTTCCTGAGCCAGGGCGCGACGGAAAGAAAGGTCATCCGGATAGTTGGCTCGCAACTTATCCACTTCTTTATCCAGAGCACTTTCAGAAACCACGATTTTTTGAGCTCGGGCCCAATCAAGTGTCAGGCTTTTTACCAGGAAGTCCCGCAAAACTTCTTCTTTGATTCTTTGAACGTTGTTGGGATCTTTTGCTGCCAAGGCATCAAAGTTTTTCAGCTTTCGCGCCAGCAGATTGGCGAATTCCTTGGCCGTAAGAACGTGCTCATTAACTTTTTGCACAGGCTTCTTGGAAAGTTTTTGATAATTGGAGGGACAACCCGCCAAAGCCATACTGACTAAAATAAAAAGCCCCGCTTTAACGGGGCTCTTTAGGAATTTCATTAGAATATTTCCTTATTTGATAAGGTTTTTGTTCTCTTTGATGGAGTACGACTTTTTCAACTTCTCGAAGTACTCATTAAAGATGTCTTTTCTCTTGTCGTCGTAAACTGCGGCTCTGATTTGACGTTTGTCAGCGTTTTCAAAGCTGCGACGACCTGTCAGCTTAACGATGTGGAATCCATATGGAGATTCAATGAGCCCGTTAACCTCACCAACCTTCATTGAGACAGCCGCTTCGTAGTAAGCAGGAACGATTGTAACACGAGATTGCCAGCCGATGTCACCACCTGCTTGCTTGGAAATAGAATCGTCAGAATAAAGTTTAACCAGCTCTTCAAATGGACGCTTGGATTTTTTAACTTCCGCATAAATTTCTTCTGCACGTTTACGTGCTTCAGCAATTTGGGCAGGAGTCGCGCCTTGTTTAAATTCAATCAGGATGTTGCTGGTACGGATTTCAGGGTTGTTTTTGTACCAATTCTGCATTTCTTTGTCAGAAATAGTGATTTTTTGGATTTTAGGACCCAGCTCTTTTTCAAGAAGAGCTTTGTACATTGCCTGGCGAAGTTGATCCTGAACGATAGGATCTTTTTCAAGATTGCGTTTCTCAGCTTCTTGCAAACCAACTTCGTAGCGAACCATGTCTTCCAGGAAAAGCTCTTTAGCCGGTGGATTTGTGGATTTAGACTTGATGTCGTTGTACTTCTTGTTGAACTCGTCCAGGGTGATTGTTCTTTTACCCACCTGAGCCAACACTTCAGAAGATTTTTGCGCGAACGCTGGTGCTGCGATGAGCATCAAGATGCTGATAACTAATTTCATACTTTAAAAGTCCCTTTAAAAAGTTGAATACAAACTATGTTAAAACGCTAGCACTAGGCTTTATTATCCGCAATGAAATTAACAGCTTGCTGGCGAGTACGGTGCAAAAGGGACTCTAACTCTAGAGCAAGGTCTGGGTTTCTTGGATCCTGATCTTTTGTGACGGGAGGAAGGCTCTCGCTCCAAACAATAACAACCTTCGCAAATGGTTTTGGTAGAAAAGTTTTGTTCCAGGATTTTGGGAAATAAACTGCGCGATCAACATACACGCCGGCCGCATATATCGGACCATGAATCATGCGTGAAAGTTCGAAAACACCTGGCTTCACTTTGTGTAACGGGCCCTTGGGGCCATCGACTGCAAAGCTGCAATTTCCCCCGTCTTTTACTAAACGCAAAAGACCTTTTAGGGCTTGCACACTTCCTCGCGAAGACGAGCCGCGACTGGTTTTTGCACCCATCCATTTCAACACAGTGGCCATCAGCTCACCGTCTTTGGATTGCGATGCGATCGTTGCAATTCGATAGCGCTTAACAATCGAAAGCAAAGCCAGCTCGTCACCATGCCAGTGAGCAAGGACAACCGGGTTTCTGTTTTTAAGGGATCCTTTTAGGGATTCAGGCTCGAAAAGACGAACCCTCCACGTCCATGAGAGGGTTCGATAAAATACAAACACGATAATAGGAAGTATGTATTTCCTAAACACGCCTAGTGGTGAAGAGCCTTTTTAAACTCTTCAGTCAATTTTGGAACGATTTCAAGAGCGTCACCCACGATACCGTAAGTGGCTTTTTGGAAGATCGGAGCATTTGAATCGCTGTTGATAGCAACGATAACTTTAGATGAGCCCATGCCTGCCAAATGTTGAATCGCGCCAGAGATGCCGACAGCGATGTACAAAGAAGGAGCCACTGTTTTACCAGTTTGACCGACCTGCATACCGTGTCCTACCCAACCAGCGTCCACTACCGCACGAGTCGCACCAACTGTTGCACCCAATACGTCAGCAAGATCGTTCAATACTTTGAAGTTTGCTGCTTCTTTAAGGCCGCGCCCACCAGAAACGATGATGTTCGCTTCAGTCAGATCCAATTTCTCAGAAGTGCCTTTAACGATTTCTTTGATCAAAGTTTTCAAATCAGTTGCAGAGTTTGTGTGCTCAACAACGCTTGCAGATTTTGATGTGTCAGCAGCTTCAACTGGAAGTTGATTTGCGCGCATCAATACGATTTTGATCGGGCTGTTTTCAAAGTTAACAGTCGCAAAAGCTTTACCGGAGTACATTGGTTTAACAGCAGTTACGTTGTCACCAGAGATAGTCAACTGAGTGCAATCACTTGCAACACCTGTGTTCAAACGAGCAGCAACACGTGGGAACAAGTCCTTACCTGTTGAAGAAGCTGAAGAAAGGATGATGGAAGGTTGAACTTTGTTTACGATCGCAACCATGTTGGTAGTGTACGACTCTGGATTGTAAGAATCCAAAGAAGCATCTTTAACAACGTGAACTTCAGAAGCACCGTTGTGGCCAATTGCTGCAGTTACATCACCTGCGTGAGAACCGAAAGTCACAGCAACTACTGTGTTGCCGGATTTTGCGGCCGCTTGCAAAAGTTCCATAGAGCTGCGTTTCAATTTACCGTTTGTTTGTTCAGCAAAAACTAATACTTTACCCATTGCCAACTCCTACAGAACCTTCGCTTCGTCGCGAAGAAGTTTAACTAGCTCTGCTGCTTGTGCAGAAGAATCGCCAGAAAGCATTTTAACTGCTGGTTTATCTGCCGGAAGAGTCATGCCAGAGTATTTTACTTTGATGTCAGATGCCGGAATGTTCAAAGAAGCGAATTCGATCTCTTTGATCACTTTTTTCTTAGCTTTCATGATGCCAGGAAGAGAAGCGTAACGAGGCATGTTCAAGCCTTTGTTTGCGCCAACCACTGCTGGTGTCATCATTTGCACAACTTCTTTAGCTCCGCCCTCAACATCACGTTCAACGGTTACGTTTTCGCCATTGAATGCGAACTTAGAAACCACAGTCGTGTGAGGTACGTTTAAGAATTCAGCCATCATTTGGCTTACTGAAGAAGCATTGTCGTCGATCGCAAGCTTGCCGGTGAAAATGATTTTCATTCCGCCCTCAGCTTTGATCACTTCAGCAAGTGCTTTCGCAGTTGAGAAGTTATCCAGACCTTCACCGTTGATTACGATGGCTTCGTCAGCGCCCATAGCAAGAGCAGTACGCAAAGATTCTACAACACGAGCTTTAGGGCCCGCGCTCACAACCCAAACTTGAGAGCCTGGATTTGCGTCACGAAGCTTGTTAGCCTCCTCGACAGCATATTCGTCGTAAGGGTTCATAACCCATTTAATCCCCGCCGTATCGATACCGGTTTGGTCGGGAGAGATTTTAATTTTAGTTTCAGTGTCTGGCACCTGTTTGATGCACACGAAAATCTTCATATTTTTACCCCGTTTTTAGAGGACCAGTTCTATCGCAAAGGGTTTCAGAGGCAAAACTAAATCCTCAAAGTCTAACGTGTTGCGAAACATGACAGGGGTCATGGACAAATCAAACCCCCGAGGAGTAAGTTAATTAAAAACTTAATGAGAATTCACAGCTATAACACAAGGGGTTTCACACCATGTTTTCATTTCTCGGATCCACTGTCGGGAAGAAATACCTAATGGGTTTGACTGGTCTAATTTGGGCAGGTTTCGTCCTGGCTCACATGGCCGGAAACATGCTCATTTTCGTAAGCCATGACGCTTACAATGCTTACGGCCATGCGCTGACAAGCGGAAAAATCATCTACATTGCCGAAGCAGTTTTGGTTTTGGCCTTGATAGTTCACGTTTCAATGGCGATTTCATTGACGAAAAACAATCGCGAAGCCAAGGGTCAGCGTTATGCGGTGGCCGCGGCCGGCAAAAAAAGAGTTTCTCTTGCCTCTAGAACGATGGCAATTCAGGGATCTTTGATTTTGGTGTTTGTGATTTTACATTTGATCACCTTCAAATACGGTTCTTTTTACGAAACAAACGTAGGCGGCGTGCCGATGCGTGACCTTGCGAAGCTGATGGAAGAAGTATTCCAACAGCCAGGTTACGTTGTTTGGTATGTGGTTGCTCTTGTGCTTTTGGGCTTTCACTTGAAGCACGGTGTGGGTTCGACTTTTCAGTCCCTGGGATTGATGGAGGGAACTTACCGCAATGTTTGGACTAAGCTGAGCATTGGTTACGGTATTATCGTAGCGCTTGGTTTTATCTCTCAACCTCTTTACCTTTTCCTTACACACTAAGGGGCAATCGTCATGGCTAATATCTTAGACAGCAAAATTCCTAGTGGTCCAATCGAAGGCAAATGGGAAAAAGCAAAATTTGAAAACAAACTGGTGAATCCAGCGAACAAAAGAAAGCACTCTGTTATCGTTGTGGGCGCGGGCCTTGCGGGCGCATCTGCAGCAGCTTCTTTGGGTGAGCTGGGTTATAAAGTAAAAGTATTCTGTGTGCATGAATCCCCTCGCCGCGCCCATTCTGTAGCGGCACAAGGTGGTATCAATGCCGCGAAGAACTACCAAAATGATGGTGACTCTACATACCGTCTTTTCTACGACACAGTTAAGGGCGGAGACTTCCGCGCCCGTGAAGCAAACGTTTATCGTTTGGCTGAAGTATCTGCGAACATCATCGACCAAATGGTATCCCAAGGCGTGCCGTTCGCTCGTGAATACGGCGGAACTTTGGCGAATCGTTCATTTGGTGGTGCGCAAGTTTCCCGTACATTCTATGCCCGCGGTCAAACAGGTCAGCAGCTTCTGTTGGGTGCATACTCGCAAATGATGAGACAAGTTGATGCAGGCTCGGTGGAGCTTCGCTACCGTCGTGAAATGCTGGATGTAGTTGTTATCGACGGCAAAGCACGTGGTATTATCGTTCGTAACTTGCTGACTGGTGAAATTGAATCCCATGAAGCAGATGCAGTTATCGTCGCTTCCGGTGGTTACTCGAACGTATTCTTCCTTTCTACAAACGCGATGAACTGTGCGGTAACGGCTGCTTGGAAAGCCCACAAACGTGGGGCTTACTTTGCAAATCCTTGCTATACGCAAATCCATCCAACGTGCATCCCGGTTCATGGTGAAAATCAGTCAAAACTGACTTTGATGTCTGAATCACTTCGTAATGACGGCCGTGTTTGGGTTCCAAAAGCTGTTGGTGATAAACGTCATCCTAACGACATTCCTGAAAACGAGCGCGATTACTACTTGGAGCGCGTTTACCCTTCTTTTGGTAACTTGGCCCCTCGTGACGTGGCTTCCCGCCAGGCTAAGTATGCCTGCGATGAAGGACGTGGCGTGAACGAATCTGGTAAAGCAGTTTACCTTGATTTCGCTGACGCCATTAAACGTCTGGGTGAAGATAAGATTTCTGAACGTTACGGAAATCTTTTTGAAATGTACGATAAAATTACGGGCGAAAATCCATATAAACGTCCAATGAAAATCTACCCTGCCCCACATTACACAATGGGTGGCTTGTGGGTGGACTACAACCTTCAATCAACAATCCCAGGATTGTTCATTGCAGGCGAAGCGAATTTCTCTGACCACGGTGCAAATCGTCTTGGTGCTTCGGCATTGATGCAAGGTTTGGCGGATGGTTACTACGTCCTTCCATACTCTATTGGTAACTACCTTGGTGGCACGAAGCTGAACAAAGTATCCGTAACAGACGATGCTTTCAAAGCAGCGGCTGATGGCGTGAAAAAAGAAATCAGCACTCTTATCGGTATCAAAGGTAATCGCACGGTTGACAGCTTCCACAAAGAACTGGGCAACATCATGTGGGAAAACTGCGGAATGGGTCGTAATGAAGCCGGTCTTAAAAAGGCCCTTCAAGAGATTCCAAAACTTCGTGAGGAGTTCTGGCAGAATGTTCGTATTCCAGGTGATCCAAATTACCTTAACGTTGAGCTTGAAAAAGCCGGCCGTGTTGCCGACTTCCTGGAGCTTGGCGAGTTGATGTGCCGTGATGCTCTTGAGCGTAAAGAGTCTTGTGGTGGTCACTTCCGTGAAGAATATCAAGACAACGGTGAAGCAAAACGTGACGACGCTAATTTCTGTCATGTGGCTGCGTGGGAATACACAGGCGATGTGAAGACATCTGTTCGTCACAAAGAAGAACTTGCATTCGAAAACGTTCATCTAGCAACTCGTAGTTATAAATAAGAGGCATACAATGAGTGGAAAAAATTTGAATCTTACTTTGAAAGTTTGGAGACAAAAAGGAACTAAAGATCAAGGCTCCTTTGTTGAGTACCAAGCTAAGAATGTTTCTGAGCATGCTTCTTTCCTTGAAATGCTGGATGCAGTGAATGAAGAGATCGTTGCAAAAGGCGAAGAGCCAATTGCGTTTGACCATGACTGCCGCGAAGGTATCTGTGGTACTTGTGGTTTCGTAATCGACGGTGAAGCTCACGGTAAGTTGAAAGCAACGACAGTGTGCCAGCTGCACATGCGCAACTATAACGACGGTGATACTTTGACGATTGAACCGTTCAGAGCAAACTCGTTCCCAGTCATCAAGGACTTGATGGTCGATCGTTCTGCATTTGATCGTATCATTGCATCTGGTGGCTACATCTCTCAAAACACGGGAAACCCACAAGATGCAAATGCAATCCTAATTCCTAAGGCGGATGCGGATGAAGCAATGAACTCTGCAACCTGTATTGGTTGTGGTGCGTGTGTAGCGGCTTGTAAGAATGCTTCTGCAGCGTTGTTTACATCAGCTAAAATCTCTCACATGGCTTTGCTTCCACAAGGTGCTGTTGAAAAAGACGAACGTGCTTTGCGCATGGTTGCTGCGATGGATGCTGAAGGTTTTGGTGCTTGTACAACGACAGGTGCGTGTGAAGCTGCTTGTCCTAAAGATATTCAGCTAACCAACATCTCGCGTATGAATCGTCAGTACTTGGGAGCTGTGTTAACTCAAAGACCTAAGCATAAAGACGGCGGCGCTGGTTAATCAGTCTGTGCTCCGACCCGTCGGAGTAGTTCATAAAATATTAAGTAATTTAAAGGGGTTCAGTAACATGGGCCCCTTTTTTTATTTATATTTTTAACCTTTAAATTCCGCATCATCGGTCCTTCTCAATGAGAGACAGCTCCTAGACCTTCATCTGTGATTTTCCCCTAAAGCTTGAACATCAAACTTCCGAAATCTAGACCAAGGAATGGGCTTATGAAGAAGATTGATCAATTAATGGCAGAACTGGGTTTTAACAAAAACGCTCCCGATAGCGTGAAAGAAGCCTTCATTAAGCATTTAATTAAGGTTTCTGAAGGCGTGAACGTTGTTACTCCCTCTGAAAAGCGTGAAATGGCCCAGCATCCTGAAAAAATTGTGCAGTTCAAACTGCCCGAACAGATGAGTTTTGGGTTTGCAGACGAAAAATCCACAAGACCAACAAGACCAAAGACTGGATAAACCCTGAATAAACCCAAGACTAAGGTCTAGGTTTTTGACCTCATTTAAAAACAAATAAAATCCTAACTTTGCGATTGGTACCATTTTGGAACTGGGGACCGGGTGGGCAAATTTTGCCGAGACGTTCCTCTGGCTAAATCACCCATTGAAGGAGGGGATTATGAGAGGGCTTATCGGAAGAGCCATGCTCGGTTTGTTCGTTTCTGTAAGCGCGTTCGCTGCTAAACCTGAAGCTGTGCCTGGTGAATACATTGTTCAACTTAAAAATCAGTATGCTATTCAGTCTACACAGATTCTTAGTCAGCAATTGGGCGCTTATGTAAAGAGCACAATTCCTGAGATGAATATCGTGGTAATTAAAAAGCCGGTATTCGAACTTACTGAAAGCGTTGTTAAAACTCTTTCTCAAAACCCAATGGTTGATATCGTTGAACCAAACTTTATCTATCGTATTAACAAAACTCCAAATGATCCAATGTTGGGCCGCCTATGGGGTATGAACAATACGACAACTGCAGGTGTCGACGTTGGTGCTTTGCAGGCATGGGATATCACAACTGGTTCTAACGATGTACTGGTTGCAGTTATCGATACTGGTATCGACTATAACCATCCAGATCTTAAAGCTAACATGTGGACAAACCAAGCTGAGCTAAACGGTCAGCCAGGGGTCGATGATGATGGCAACGGTGTTGTTGATGACATTTACGGCGCAAACTTCGTAAATGCAGCAAAGCCAACTGGCAATCCACTTGATGATCACAGCCATGGTACTCACTGCTCTGGTACTATCGGTGCAAAAGGTGACGATGGTGCGGGCATCGTGGGTGTTGCTTGGAATGTTCGTTTGATGGGTGTTAAATTCCTGTCGGCTGACGGTTCTGGTTCATTGGAAGGCGCACTTAAAGGTATCGACTACGCAGTTAACATGGGTGCAAAAATCCTTTCTAACTCATGGGGCGGCGGCGGCTACTCTGAAACTTTGAAGCAAGCGATTCAAAGAGCTAACGACAAAGGTGTTTTGTTTGTCGCAGCTGCGGGTAACGAATCCAACGACAATGATGCAAATCCAACTTATCCAGCGACTTATGACATTCCAAACGTGTTGTCAGTGGCAGCGATCGATGACAAAGGTAATTTGGCATCTTTCTCTAACTACGGAAAAACTAAAGTTCATGTGGCGGCTCCGGGAGTGAACATTGTTTCCTCCATTAAAAATGGTGGTTACAGCTCTTACTCTGGTACTTCCATGGCGACTCCACACGTTTCTGGTATCGCAGCTCTGGTTGCTTCCAACGAACCAGCTTTGACAGGTCAGGAAATCAAAGAGCGCATTATGGCGACGGCGAAACCTTTCCCAACTTTGCGTGGAAAAGTTCGCACTAAAGGTATTGCTAATGCATTCACGGCTTTGACAAACACTGAGCCGGTTCCAGATCCAAATGATCCAGTTAACTGGAGCACAACTCCGGCTAACGTTTCTTCCGCTCACCCGTACGCAAGCAAATCAAACGAAACGTTTGAAGTGAATGTTCCGGGCGCGAAGCAAATCGCGATTTACTTCGAAAAATTCGATACAGAACGTGATTATGACAAAGTTCAGATCTACGATTCCACTGGAAAACTGGTGCAAACTATTTCCGGTAAGGCAGATGACACTTTGAGCAGCGTGATCGAAGGCAGTTCTGCTAAGATCGTGTTCACATCAGACGACTCTGTAAATCGCTACGGCTTTGACATTACAAAGATCGCCTACCGATAGTCTGGAAGTTTATTAATTCCGAAAGAAGCCATCTCGTAATACGGGATGGCTTTTTGTTTTTAATCAGGTCTGAATCTGTAAAGCTGCCTTTCAATCCGGGAAACCGGATACTTAGAGCCAGTGGAGGTTTCATGGAACCCGAATTGGAGCGAAACAGACCGACCCCCCAACGTAAACCGCAACCTGGATCTTACAACCGTGGTCCGCAAAAAGGGCCCGTGCAATCGCAAAAGCGGGAGCCGGTTCACAAGCGTGTTGATGAAACTGCATTTGAAAGAAAAACCTTCGCGCAAGAAACCAGCGTAATCGTGGGCTTGTGTCTGATCGTTATGGGCTTTGTCGGCTTTGTGATGGATAACTTTCTTGGAGCTCATCTTTCTTACTCCCACAACATCATTCACTTAATCACCGGCTCAGCACTGGTGTGGTTTGGATTTAAACAAGAAGTGCATGCCAAGAAGTGCGCGCTGATTGTGGGATCTTTCTTTGCGGTGATTGGCATCCTGGGATACGTGGTAGGCACACCGGGCATTCCAACTGTGGGACGCACAGAGCGTGATGATTTTCTTTGGATTGTTTCGCCAGAGCGCCTGGAAATGGGCACAAGGGATCATAACATCCACTTGCTGGCTGCGGCTTTGCTGTTGGGCGCGGCATTGTTTAAATTTCGTCGCCGCCGTCTGGAAGGGCTTTAGATTTTGGAGATTCCTTCAGTCAGGAATTTTTCGATTTTCAGATTGGTGTAATCGGGAAAGTCCAACTGAGTACAGTGGGACCCATACGGCACCAACACAAACTCTGAGTGTTTGATTTTTTCTTTCAGGTGATACTGAAAGCGAATTGGCGTGACGGCGTCGTTTTCTCCGGAAATCACCAGCACGGGAACATCAATTGTTTCCAGAATGGGTTCGCCATCGAATTTCATGAGCTCTTCAAAAAGCGCAATGAACACCTTCAGATTCATGCGTGCAACGCCACGGCAGTACACCTCAATATCTTTAAAATGTGTCACACGCAGATTGAATCCGCCCGCCAAAGCTGTTGCATACATGGCCAGTGGATTATCAACGGCAACTTTCCACAGAGTATTCCACAGGTCCGGAGCACTATCGTATTGGCCTTTGACGAAATAGAAAAATGGCTCAACCACATCCAGACCAAACATTCCTTTGATCGGGTTGCGGGCGAAGCCATTAATGAAAACCATCGAGCGAATTATTTCCGGATGAAGCGAATATAAATTCAACAACACCGGCGCACCAAAGCTGTGCCCTGCAAAGTGCGCACTTTTAATTCCCAGATGCTCCAGAAGACCTGCGATATCTTTGCAAACGGCCTCCATGGTCAACTGGCTCATGTCTGCTATTGGTGTGCTTTTGTGGTGGCCGCGCATATCAAAGGCAATCACCTGATAGTTGCGGGAAAAATACTCGATCTGATAATGCCAGTGATTAATAGGACAAGCGATTCCATAGATCAATACTATTGGATCACCCTGCCCGTGAGTTTCGTAATAGATGGAAGTTCCGTCATAGCTTTCAAAGGTACCGATGCTTTTGGGAGTTGTTTCCATGACGTGTCCTGGCCTCGCTAGAGATAAGAAACTTTTATTACGGTGTTGCCGACAGAAATCATATCACCATCCTGCAGAGTTTCGGCAGAGACCTTTTTATTATTCAAAGTAACTCGCCCTGTGGCTAAAACCTGCAGTTGAACCTGGCCCGGCAAGGCCTTCAATTTGAAAGCATCGCGAGGTGCATCCACATCCAAAAGCTCAATATCCAGGGAGTCAGCTCCCGCGGTTCGGGGGCCGTACCCTAAAATAATTTCCTCATCGGCCTGAATGCCGCGAAGGAACGTGAGCTTTAGTGCGGGAGAGAATCTTTCGATTTCAAACTTGGGGTCGGTGTTTTCGATTTGCGCCTCGGGAATCTTTGCGCCCAAAATGTTGCGCCAAGTCAGAAGGCGCTCGAAACTTCCCGCGTCCTCTTCTTCAACGCTAATAACTTTGAACTGAGTACGGCCGATCTCGAAGATAACTCCCGGAATTAACGCCACTTTTTTCACACGGCGACCAGATATATATAGACCGTTTGAGGAATCCAGATCCAATAAGACCAATTGAGCCTTACCATCCAGAGCCACCTGCGCGTGGGTTCCTGAAACCTTTGGATCCTTAATAACGATGTCCGCCTGGGATCTGCCCAGGGTCATTCCGTCGCGCAGTTGCAGCCGCGAGCCTTCGTTAACGCCATTAAGAATCTCAATAAAAGTGACCATTTAGGTATGATAGGGCTGGATTCCCATGTTTCAAAGGACTATTCCTTGTGCTCAAACTTAAGGCGTGCTAAACCCGTTAAACATTTTAAAAGTCATCCTTGTTCCTACCCTTGTATGGTGGGGGCTTTAACCGAAAGGATTATACATGGAAACTAAAAACACTATGCCTTACGAGGTTGTTGTTCTTATGCATCCAGATGCAACTCTTGAGGATCAAAAAGATCTTTTCAAGAAGAACAAAGCAACTATCGAGTCTTTCAAAGGGACTATCAACTCTTTGGAAACTTGGGGCAAACGTAACTTGGCGACTCCAATCGGCAAGTTGAAAAAAGCGACATACTTCCACTCTACATTCGAAGCTGACACACAAGCTATCGCTGAGTTGGAACGTACTATGCGTATCAACGACAAAGTACTTCGCTTCATGCACACTCGTCTTGATGAGCGTGTTTCTTTGGCTAAATTCATGGAAGGCTTCAAAAAAGGTCTTTCTGAATCCGCTGCTCGTGAAAAAGAGCGCGAAGCTAAAATGCAAGCTCGCAAAGCTGCGTTTGCTGCTGCTAAAGCAGACCGCGCTGAGCGTGGCGAGTAATTAGTAAAGGGCGTAAGCCATGAAGAAGTCCGCGTCTCCACAGAAATTCATCACAGTTTCATCTCTCTCGATTTTGTTGTCGATGATGACGGTGGTGTTCGGCGCTCCTCTTCTTCGTGTGCTCCGTCAGGCTTACGGTCCTTGGGCCTTTTGGATCCTGGGACTGTTCGTAACAGGGGCTGCGTGGCTCCTCAACGCTCAACCTTTAGCAATGTTCATTGGCTCCGTTTGGATGACTTTAGGAGTATACAATGAACTTGAGCAAAGAGGTCTTGGGTGGTGGAAATCCGGCATACTGAGCGTGCTGCTTGGGACAGGTGCTGCAAGCATCTCTCTTTACGGCGCATTCAAAGTGAACGGGATTAACACGTACGCTGAAGTTCAAAAACTGGTCGAACAGTTTACAGAGCAGATTCAGAAAATGAATCCCGCAGTTAAATTGGACGCTTCAGTTCTGATGCAGCAAGTTCCATCAGCCATCGCGATTACTTTGATTCTCGCTTTAGGTGTGGGGCTAATTTTTGAGAGAAGGGTTTTTTCGTGGCTCAATTTGCCCCGCGAGAAAATTGCCTCTCAGCTCAATTTGTTAGAATATCGCCTGCCCGATTTTTTTATCTGGGTTGCGATGACTGCCTTCCTTCTAACAATGGTGAGTTTTGGCGGTAAGGCCATTGCGATCCTCGCAGTTAATATAGTGAACGTAGCACTCGTTCTTTATTTTTTTCAGGGGTTAGCGGTGTTGGAGGTATGTCTAAATTCGATGCGAGCAGGAACGTTCACGCGAGTTTTGATATACATAATCTTGGTCGGCCAGTTGGTACTTGTTTTAAGTGTCATTGGTTTGATCGATTACTGGTTGGATTTTAGAAGTCGAATTCGCAAGTTGACGGCTCCCAAAACCAGCTAATTACTAAATTCACTTCGGCTATGCCGAAGTACTGGAGATCACATGAAAGTTATTCTTCAAAAAGACGTAAAAGATGTAGGCCGTGTTGGTGAGTTGGTGAACGTTTCTGAAGGTTTCGCTAGAAACTTCTTGTTCCCACGTAAATTGGCTGCTGAAGCTACAGAAAAGCGCGTAAAAGAGTACGAACACTTGAAACGCGTTGCTGAGACTAAAAAGAAAAAAGCATTGGCTGAACGCCAAGAGCTTTTGAACAAAATCAACGGCACAACTGTAATGTTCAAGCTTCAAGCTGGTGCTGACTCTGACAAGCTTTTCGGTACTGTAACAACTACAGATATCTCTAAAGAGCTTCAAAAAATGGGTCACTCTATCGACCGTCGCGATATCCACTTGGAAGAGCCAATCAAAGTATTGGGTCAACACAAAGCGGTTATCCGTTACGCTGAAGGTTTGGAAGCTAAGATCCAAATCGCAGTTGAGCGCGCATAATTTACCTTATAGTAAGCAAAACTATGAAAAGGCCTCGGGAAACCGGGGCCTTTTTTTGTTTGTCCTCGGCTTGTGGGGAAATTTCTCTCAGAGACCCTTTTGTCAACTTTACCATAACGTAATCTTATGGATTACATCGAATTTTTTATATTGCCCTGGTTCCAATTTGGGTGTTTAAAGGCGCCATTGGAGGGGTTTCCATGAGAACAATCAATTCACTTAAATTTGCTTTATCCATCGGTGCACTAGCGACGATCGCGGCTTGTACTCCTAATAAATCAGCTTCTCTAGTAGCTGACTCTTCCAACGGAATCATTGGCGGTGACGCTGTAGCTGATTCAGATGTGATCAGAAAATCCACGGTATCTATCGTTGTGAATGTTCTGACTCAAGACGATCAAGAAGGTCAGTTCTTGTGCACAGGCTCTATCGTTAGCGAAAACACGATCCTTACTGCTGCTCACTGTGTACCAGGTAACGAATACAAAAAAGCTGCTATGTACGTAGTCTTCGCAACAGACTTGAACAAAATGGACAGAACAAACATCCAGGCTGTAACTGGCGTTGTTGTTCACCCAAGATACGGTGAAGGTGATGCCCGTCTTCGTGCTACAATCGAGAAGCTAAAAAAATCCGGCAATCCGAATGGCGATGGCGTTGAACTGTCAGATCGCGATCAAGGTGCAGATAACTACGATTACGCTGTTATCAAAATCCAAGGTAAAATTCCTAAGAACTACCAAATCGCAAACATCCTGACTGATGAAACTGTTTTGAAAAACGGTGCAAAAGTTACTTTGGCTGGTTACGGTTTGACGAACGTTAAGAAAGAAAAAGTAGATCTTAAGAACTACCCGGATCTTGATGCAGCTATCGCTAGCGGTCAAATCGGTTGCACGTACGACAGAACTACTTGCTACATCCTGACTCAAGAAAACGAAAACATTCTTAAAAAGACAGACGTATACGTTATTCAAGCTTACGGTGAATCTGAAGTTGCTTTGGATCAATCCCAAGGTAAAGGTGCTTGCCACGGTGACTCTGGTGGTCCGGCATTTATCAATATCGGTGGTGTTGAATACCTTTGGGGTGTAACTAGCCGCGGAACTGGTCAAGACGGTATCGACGACTGCTCAAACTACGCGATCTACGGCAAAGTAAACGCGCAGTGGGGCGAGTTCGTTGCGAAAGCGATCGCTCAATTGAACGCTCCGAAAAAGTAGTTTTGATATAAATTAGAAATTGAAAAGGCCTCGGTGATCCCGGGGCCTTTTTGTTTTTTACGCGGACTTTGTTTCTTCCTCGCAAGCGATCTCTAGGAAAACCTGATTCAGGTAATCCGCCATGATTTCTCGCAGCTGCTCGATAGTGAGTTCTTCGGCACTAGTTCCATGTGCTGACATCAGCTTCTGTAGTTCGTTATCTACAGGTCGTTGTGGAAGGCCTGTTGCCTCGATCACTGTTTGCGCAAGACCCTTATCCATATCCGCCTCCGTGCAAGTTATAGGTGCGATCCATGCGCCTATGTCTTATGGACCCCTTCACTCAATCAAGGGGTTAAATTTAACTCAATCTAAAAACGAAGATACGGATTTTGGTCCAGTAAAATGAGGTCAGGAGTCGCCTTATATTGAGGCGTTCTCATGAAAACCCTAAATACTGTTTCCTTGGAGGCCGAAAAGTATAACAGGAGTCATAAATATGTTCGGTCGTATCGGAATTTTGACCATCACAGCTTTGCTGCTTTCTGCCTGTTCACTCGACATCAGTATGTTGGGAAAGGACCAATCATCTGTTGATCCCGATCTCGGTGTGAATTTTCCATTGGGCGACAAGGCATCTTATTTCTCTGCAGCTACAGACTTTATTCAAGCAGCTAACGGAAACTACTATGTCGTGGACGCGAACGGCGCCAACGTTGTGATTTTGAATTCGCAAGGAAGAGCGATGAAAAAAATTGGAGGCTCGGGTTCGGGAAATGGTCAATTCCAGTTACCTATGAGTGTTGTTTCCGATTCGCAAAGCAATTTCTACATTGCTGATTTTCTGAACTCCCGAATTCAGAAGTTTTCCCCAATGGGTGTCCATCTGGAGAATATAGGTACGACTGGAACAACTGCTGACAGCTTGCTATCAAGACCTTGGGGGATGGCAATGGACAGCCAAGACAATCTTTATGTGACTGAGTGCCAAGGTACTACTATAAATTATTTAAAGAAGTACAAACCAAACACATCGACCGGTGTGTACGAATTTGATTTTGCAAAAGGTGGCGCTGAAGGCAATGGTGCTGATGATTTTGACTGTCCTCGCGGAGTTGCTGTTGATAGCAACGACGACATTTTTGTCGTGGATGCTGATAACCGCAGGGTGGTAAAAATTGATAAGACCACACACCTAGCAGTCAGTCAGTTTGGATCTGTGGGGCCAGGCAATGGAAAGTTCGGTACGGGTTCGTCTTCCTCAGACATGAATGATATTGTTATTGATTCGGATGACAATATTTATGTATCCGAAGCCTATCCCACAATAAGAATTCAAAAATTCAATTCTGCGGGTTCTTATGTTGCTGATTTCGGAAGTGGTGTAGGAACTGGCGATGGTCAGCTTCAGGATCCGAAGGGCTTGGGGCTGGATAACAATGGTAACTTGCTTGTCGGGGATCAGATTCAAAGTACAACCGTTGGATACGCGCAGATTTTCAAATCAGACGGAACTTTTATAGCGAAGTGGAAGTCCGGCGGCAGTGATCCCGGCGAAATTGCAAAACCTTATGGTGTTGCTGTTTATAAATCAGAATTCATCGCTGTTGTCGACAATGGTAATAAGCGCGCAAGTCTTTTCAAATACAGCGGTGAATGGGTCAGGGATTTCGGAACTTTCGTTATGCCAATGGATATTGATGTCGATGATACCGGAAATATTTATGTGTTGGATTTCGATGGTGGTGTCGCAAAGATCTATAAATTTGATAAAGATGGTTTAGTCGGTTTGCCGTGGATTACGACCGTATCTGGGGTGCCAAACACATTGGGCATGAGCATGGGTTTTGATGTCACGGGATCGGGCGAGGTCTATGTGGCAGAGACATCGGGCAAAGTCTCTCACTACGACGGCACGGGTGAGTTTGTTTTTTCATACGGTGAAGATGCAGGTACAACAGACGATGACTTGTCGGTTCCAGTTGAAGTTGCTGTTGATTCACTGGGACGAGTATTTGTTTCCGAACTTGTTACAACCCGAATCCATGCGTTTCAACCCAATGGCACAAGTATCGCAACAGTCGGAACAAGTGGTTCCGGACCATCGCAATTTCAGCAGGCACTAGGGATTGCAGTCAGTCCGACAAACTCAATCTATGTTGCCGATGGTATGAATAACAACATTCAGGAGTTTACTCTTGTGGGTAGCGTGTATACACGTGTGCACGGATTTGGACAGGTAGGTGTTGTTGGCGGAGAGTTTTCCACGCCCGTTCATATAGTCATAGATGAAAATCAAGTTCTTTGGGTCGCCGATTCTGGCAATGCCCGCGTTCAGAAGTTAAATTTATCAGGCCAGCCGGTAAACTAGCGACGGTGGGAGAAGTTTCTCCCCCACCGCTGCGCTTTGGGTAAACACCAGTATAAGAACGGCAACAAAAGTCGTCGCGGCATCAGGCGGCGGATATAATAGAAAACTTTGGCATCAAGAGTGGCTGGAATCCACAGCGGTGGATTCTCGGTTTTCATTGTCTTTAGGATTATCTGGGCGATTTGCATTGAAGACGTTCGCGACATTTGCATCATCTTTGCCACGAACGGTGTCATGTTCTGATAGAAATCACAGTATGGCCCACTCCAATTATTGGCGGGATCAGAGAGCTCTGTGTGATAAACGTTCATGAACGAACTGCTGTTAACAAAACCGGGTTGCACCAACGAGATTTGAACACCGAATGGTCGCATTTCATACCACAGCGATTCACTCGCCCCTTCAAGGGCGTATTTGGAGGCCGAATAGGAAGACATCGTCGGCATCGCAAGCATTCCTGCCACCGAAGAAACGTTGATGATTTTTCCTCGGCCGGTTTCACGCATATACGGCAGCACCCGGCGAATCAAACCCATGGGACCCAGGTAGTTGGTCTCCATTTGCAGAAGCTCATCCTTTGCCGTCATGTGCTCGATAACCGAACGATAAGAGATACCTGCGTTATTCACCAGGATATCCACACCACCCCATTTTTTATGGATGTGATTTATGATTTCTTTGCGGGAGTCTTCCAGCGTGACATCCAGGGGATAAATAATAAACCGGTCGTTTTCCAAAAACTGATCGTGAAGTTTCTGAATGGATTTTTCGCGAGCCGTAGCAATGACCCGGTATTCAGGATGACTGTCGTAAAGTAACTTTGCCAGATCCAAGCCAATACCGCGCGAACACCCTGTGATTAAAACCACGGGATGATGGGGTTGCTCGGGAGTTTGTTTGTGATAACGCGATAAAGGCCACATAAGTGGCCTTTATTATCCTAGGCTCCAGCTCCAGGAGCAAAGTTTTTCGGTCTGCCACCTGGCATCGGAGGCGGAGCTTGCGGCGGTGGAAGTGGATTAATATGTCCACCCCCCTGTTCGCTTGGCTCAGGATCACGGAAGCGGGAGTGCTTGGCATCGAATTTAAGCTTAACAGTACCCGTGGCACCATTACGCTGTTTACCAACGATGACTTCTGCATGACCTGCTTTATCTGGATCTTCCTTGTCGTAGTAGTCATCACGATAAAGCATCATGATAACGTCGGCATCTTGTTCGATAGATCCGGACTCACGCAGGTCAGAAAGCATTGGGCGACGGTCCGCACGACCCTCTACCCCACGATTCAGCTGGGCTAGTGCGATGATAGGAACCTGAAGTTCCTTGGCAATCGACTTCAAGCTCTTAGAGATTTCGGCAACCTCTTGCTCACGTGAAGAGAATTTTTGTTTCATACTCATCAACTGCAAGTAGTCGATCATGATGCAATCGATACCGTGTTCCGCCTTCAAGCGACGAGCACGGGAACGAATTTCAAATGGCGACATACCTGGAGTATCATCGATAAAGATTCCGGCCTCAGAAAGGGCGCTGGCTGCGTTAATCAGCTTAGGCCATGCAGAGTCCTGGATTTTACCGTTACGGATTTCATTCATGTTTACGCGCGCCTCAGAGGACAGCATACGCATCATCATGGCTTCTTTACCCATCTCGAGAGAGAAGTACGCGATAACCTTTTTAGCACGAAGGGCGATGTGCTGAGCAACGTTCAGGGAGAACGCTGTTTTACCCATCGACGGACGAGCGGCGATGATCGTCATCTCACCCGGATGAAGACCCGATGTCATTTTATCAAGTTCAGTGAAACCAGTAGGTAGACCCGTTACGTCAGCTTTACGTTTATAAAGCTCCTCGATCTTTTGGATGGAAGCCTTAACGATTTCCATAGAACCAACCAGACCTGTTTGTTGCTTGGTTTCAGTCAGTTTGAAGATCTCGGATTCTGCCTGATCCATGAAGGACTCAACATCAACGAAATCCTGATCGTAGGCGCGCTCGATCAATTTGCTGTTTGCGGAAATAAGTTTACGAAGCAAACCCTTTTCGCGAACGATCTTGGCGTGCGAAGAAATGTTTGCAGAAGAAATAGTCTTATCAAGCAAGCCAATCAAATACTCAGGACCACCGACCATATCCATGGAACCTTCGGCCTGAAGCACGTTGGTAACAGTGATAATGTCGATCGGCTGATTCTTACTGTGAAGATCTTTGATGGCAGCGTAAATCTTTTGATGTGCCGGCTTATAGAAGTCCTCTGCGAAGAGAACGTCACCAACCTGATCGAGAGCTTCTCGATCTAACATAATGCCGCCCAGAATAGACTGTTCGGCATCAAGATTTTGCGGTGGAATGCGAGTACTCACGACACAACCCCTCGTGTGAGAATATCATTACAAAAAAATGCGAGACTTAAACAAAGTGGGTGGTTCTAGATGTTCTCGCTGATGCTAAATCGTGAACGAATAATTAGTTCAATTTTTTAACACGAATTTTGTAGTTATCAATTTTCTTCTTAAGAGTGTTGCGATTGATGCCAAGCATCTGAGCAGTCTTAACTTGATTGCCATTGTACGCACGTAGAGCAAGCTCTAGAAGTGGTTTTTCCACTTGTTCGATTACAACATTGTACAAACCGTTCAATTCAACTTGCGCCTCTTTTTGTTGAGCGAAAAGAACTTCTAGTTTGCTCTTTACAAGCTTTTCCAAGCTTACAGACTGAAGGTTAGCGACAAAAAGATTATCTGAACTGTTAAGGTTCGGCGTCATGGAACTCCCGGAATTACATCAGTGCGTGGGTTTTTGGAGTAAACTATACTCCGCGTGTTTCGTGAGACCAGATATACTTATGCAGTTGCAATTGCAACCTTGCAGATGATTTTTGCTGCAATATTTTTTCTGCCAACCAGCGTTCAGATACTTGGCCGTATGATGGGCTGTATAAAACCACAAATTTTTCGAACAATTTGTGTTGACGACAGAAATTTTCAGACCAAATGAAGTCTTCTTCTGAGCAAATAACAAATTTGAATTCCGTGCTGGGCGTGGAAAAGCCGATGTTCTCCATGATGAAAGAATCTGCTGCGCCGCTATCTGGAGTTTTAACATCCAGAATAATTTTAACGCGTGGATCTACTGTCTGAATACTTTTTGAACCGGAAGTTTCCAAAGATACTTTATAACCCTTGTCGCTGAGTTCCTTCATTAAGGTATGAACTTCTTTTTGTAACAACGGTTCGCCACCAGTAACGCAAACATACTGAGCTTGATGAGAATCAATCTCTTTGATGATAGCATCCAGCGATTGCATTTCGCCTTCATAGTAAGAATATTTCGTATCGCAGTAAGTGCAGCGCAGATTGCACGCGGTGGTGCGCACAAACACGGTGGGGTTCCCCACGTAAGTTGTTTCACCTTGGATACTGTAGAAAATCTCGTTTATTTTAAGCATTCTTACTGGCTCTTTGTCTTGGAGGCCCTGCGCCACTCTGGCCAGGACCGGTCTGTACTTGTACCTGCCCCAAGTCCTAAGTCAAGGTTGCGCTGCCCAAGCATGACTAACTCAGCGAAATTTCGTAAATTTTTTAAATGAACCAATTCCTCAAAAAGTTCCGTCAAGACGTCACTGCAATCTGTTTTTTGGGCCTAGGTCTTTTTATCACTTTGTCGCTGATAAGCTATAACCCTCAAGACCCGTCCCTTAACTCTATAGGCCAAGGACTAAAAGCCTTAAATTACTGCGGAATCGTGGGGAGTTTCCTTGCTGATGGCCTGTATCAGTTATTCGGTCTGGCTGCCTGGGTGATAGTAGCGGGTATGCTAAGAATGTCATGGGCGGCAGTTCGTGGCGAATCTTTGAATATTAAGAACATTCGTTTTGTCTGGGCACTTTTGCTGATCGTGGATGTGGCGGCATTGCTTTCGATCTATATGCCGACCACCCGTCTTTTCCAAAATCAGATTGCTCTGGGGGGAATGCTGGGAATGGGTGTTTCTCAGGCTCTAATGGGAGCCTTTGCATATGCCGGGGTGCAGATCATTCTGTGGACCTTTATGGCGGTTCTGGTGGTGTTCTACTCTGAAAAATCCATTCATGAGCTTGCTGAAATTCCTCAGGACTTCGTGGCCTTTCTAAAGAAAAAGAAAGTGGGCGATCGTATCGGCGCTTTCTTTGGTGGAGCATTTGTAAACGAAAAGAAGGCACCAAAAAAAGAGAAAAAGAAAGACGAGCCGAAGAAAGCCTTTCCTCTTGCTGACAAGAAATTCGTAGGTAAAGACGAAGAGGAAGATGACAAGGATTTGAAGCTTCTGCTGGATGCAGCGGAAGAGGACTTTGACGAAGAGGAAGAAGAAGAGGACGAAGGCGAAGAGCTTGAGGCCGATGCCTACGAGGAGGAGGAAGAAGAAACTCCTGCAGTTCGCATGTCACAAAAACGCAAAGTCGTGATGAAGGCAAAACCACCTCGTCGAATCGAGAACTGGGAAATGCCGAAGCTGGCGTTGTTGGAAGATCCTCCGGTTTCCCGTATCAAGATTGATAAAGCAGAGATCCAAAGAAAAGCCGATGCACTGGTCGAGAAACTTAAAAACTTCTCGGTCGAAGGATCAATCCAGGATGCGAAGCCAGGACCGCTGGTTACGATGTATGAATTTAAACCGAATGCTGACGTTAAAATTTCTAAAATCTCTGAGCTTGAGGATGACCTGTCCCTGGCGCTTTCTTCGGAATCAGTACGTGTGGTGGGTCACATTCCAGGAACTGATGTCGTGGGTATCGAGACCGCGAACTTAAAGCGTGAGACTGTATACTACAAAGATCTGATCGCCGAGGACACGTTCTGGAGCGAGGATCTGGCGCTTCCAATGGCAGTAGGTCGTACGGTTGATGGTGAACCAAAAGTTGTGGATCTGCGCAAGATGCCTCACTTGTTGATCGCAGGTACAACAGGTTCCGGTAAATCCGTGTTCGTGGGCTCCATCATCACGGGACTTCTTTTCCGTCACTCCCCGAAAACTTTGCGTTTAGTTTTGATCGATCCGAAGATGGTCGACTTGGCTCCGTTTGCGACAGTTCCGCATTTGGCGATTCCGCATGTGACCGAACCTAAGAAAGCAGCGACCGCATTGAAGTGGGCTGTGCGTGAAATGGAAAAGCGCTATAAATCGTTGTCGAAGTTCGGTGTTGGTAAAATTGAAATGTTCAATGAGAAAACCGGCGCACTTTCAAAAGACGAAATTGAACAGCATGAAAAAATCAATCTGGAGCTTGAAGAGGGCAAAGCCAAACTTGACCAGTATTACTATCAACCACTTCCATACGTGGTGATCGTAGTCGACGAGTTGGCCGATTTGATGATCACAGAAAAACAGAACATCGAAGAACCAATTCAACGTTTGACCCAAAAAGCCCGTGCCTGCGGTATTCACTTGATCCTGGCAACGCAGTCGCCTCGTAAAGACGTGGTGACCGGTTTGATTAAAACAAATATTCCAGGACGTGTTGCCCTGAAGGTGGCATCGAAAATGGACTCCAGAATTATTATTGATGATTCTGGTGCGGAACGCCTGCTTCCGAACGGAGACATGTTATTCCAGGCTCCAGGTATTGGAAAACCAACTCGCCATCACGGTCCTTACTTGAAGGATGCCGAGATTGCGAATGTCGTTAAGCATTGGGCAGCGCAAGGTGAACCAGAGTATGATCCACTTGCAATGAAAGCATTGGATGGCTTTGCTGGTGACGGTGCAGAAGCCGGCTCTGGTGATGGCGGTGGCTTCGGTGAAGAAGAATACGACGAACGCTATGATGAAATTCTATCGTGGGCTTCAGCTCAAAAAGAGGTTTCGGCGTCTTTGATCCAACGCAAATTCCGTTTAGGTTATCCGCGTGCGGCTCGTTTGATTGAAATCTTTGAAAAAGAGGGAGTTGTGGGTCCAGCAAATGGCAGCAAGCCGCGTCAAGTACTCATCTCTTCCTACAGTGAAACGTAATCGGGCTTGCTAGTCCTCCTTTGGTCGTGCTGCAATAATAGCAACAAAACCATCAAGGAGGATTTTTTATGATTAAAGCAATTATTGCTTCCCTAGCACTGACATTTTCAGTTTCTGCATTCGCGGCTCCATCTGTAGCTGACGTAGTAGTTCAGGCTCAATTGCCTGCTATCGCTGAACAAGCTCAAACTTTGGGTTTGAACTGGAAAGTTGGCGACACTGCAAACTACAACCTGGATATGGGCGGTTTCATTAAAGGTAAAATGGTAATGTCTGTTAAATCCATCGGTGACGACGGCATCTGGATGCAACAAGATATGGATCTTGGTTTCGCGGGTAAACAAAACGTTGAGACTTTGATCGATCCAAACACGGGCGCGGTTAAAAAAATGATCGTGAACGGTAAAGAACAAGAAGTACCTAAGCAAGACGTTGAAGTTGTTGATATCAAAGAAGACAAAATCACGGTTCCAGCTGGTACATTCGAGTGCATCCACGCAATCCTTAAAGACAAAAAAGACAACTCTGAAATCAACGCATGGATCAATCCAGAGTTGATTCCAATGTCTGGTTTGTTGAAACAAATTGCTCCAAGCCAATTTGGTAAAGTTGTAGTTGAATTGACTTCTTTCTCTAAAAAGTAGTTCATGAAGTCGATCTTCTTAAAAGCCGCTCTGGGAGCGGCTTTTTTATTACCGCTGCCCACCTTTTCTCAGTCAAAATCTGAGACCTATAAAGATATTATCGAAAAAGCTTACAATCTGAGCTTGCAGAAGGATCGCCAACAGGCTTTGAATATCCTGACTGCAGCAATTGCGCGTGAAACCCGACCGGCAGCGCAGACGGAACTGAAGAAAGCTGCGCTGGATGTGGCGCATATTTTTTTCAGCGACAAAGCCCAACAGCTTTATGAAACTTCTATTTCCCTTAAAAAAACTGAACTAAATCAGGCCCTGGGAAAACTGAACGAGGCGCAAAGAATTGAACCCGACAATCTGACGATTCTAACTGAACTGGCACGCCTGCACATTGCCAAAAACGACTGCTCGAATGCATTTGATCTGTTAGTGAAGCCGATGAAAATGATCCCATTTGATGATGAGCTAAGACTTGCCAACGCTCAAAGTCAGGTTTGCCTTGGACAATGGCTGGAGTACGCAAAGAACCCAGAATCCCTGGATTCAAGAAAGTCCCCGTATCAGAAGTTCTGGATGGTTTTGGGTATTGAACAGCAATTGAAGCTTAAAAATCTGTCCAAGGCGTCTGAGTTGGCTCAGAATCTGGTGAAATTGGACGTTAAGTATCCTGAATCTCACTATTGGGTCTGGAAGGTTTCTCAAGTATTGAAAAAGAGCAATGTCGATGAGGCTCAGAAATATGTGATGGCCTGCAAAAACAGTTCGGCGAGCCAATACAGACAGTATATGATAGATCCCATGCTTTGCCGCCGTACCACTGAGGTTGAGGGCGAAATCAAGGGGATGAATGGAACTGTTGAATAAATCCTTACTGCTATTCATTGCCAGCGTATTTATCGCTGGCTGCGGAGTGAAAGGGGCACCTCTTCCTCCGTTGACACCTCCACCACTGGGTCGTGGGGAGCCGACGTATTCCGAAAAAACTCGCAAAGAAAAACGAAAAGTCCGCCCGACAACTCAAGAGCAAAATGAAGAAGCAGCAGACAGCATCGGAGATGCTTTGTGAATTCCATTCTGCCAATTCGAATCACGAAGATGTCAGGCGCCGGAAATACGTTCGCGTTCGTTGACGGTCGCAGTGTCACTTCGTGGAAAAAGATCGAAGGGCAACTGGGCAAGTCCCGTCCGGAGATCGCAAAATTGGTTTGTGATCGAGTTCTGGGGTTGGCAACGGATGGATTCATAATCATTGAAGACCCATCTGAAGGCTTTGATTTTAATTGGGATTTTTATAACTCAGACGGGTCAACGGCGGAAATGTGCGGCAACGCTGCTCGCTGTGCAGCCCGCTATTGTTCAGAGCAAATTGCTCAAAATGAGCTGTCAAATATCCGCTTTAAAACTGGAGCGGGTTTGGTGGTCGCGCAGCTTTTAGGTAATGGCAGAATCCGGGTGAAGATGCCGGAGGCACAAGTTGTGCAAAATCCTATCGAACTGGAAACCAAATCCAGCTCCAAGGAAAAATTCGTGCTGGTTAATACCGGGGTGCCTCATCTGGTTCAGAAAATTCATGCTTTCGGGGATTCTGTAAATCTAAAGGATCTTGCGCGTGAAATGAGAAATCATAAAACGCTAAAGCCAGCAGGTGCCAACGTTACTTTCTATGCTGAAGATGAACCAGGAAAAATCAAAGCGGTTACGTTCGAGCGCGGTGTAGAGGACTACACACTGGCTTGTGGTACCGGAGCTGTCGCAGCTGCGCTGGTAAGTTCGCTTGAAAACAAACTAAAAGAAATCGAAGTGCAAATGCCGGGAGGAGTGATGGAAGTCCACTTCTTTGATAATGATGCAAAACCGCTTTTAGTGGGTGATGCCGTTTTTGTTGGAGACTTCCAATACAGCCTGGAGGCCGTAAAATGAAAAACTTCAAAGGTACCTTCACTGCCCTGCTGACACCATTTAAGAATGGCAAAATTGATTATCCATCCGTTGATAGACTGGTGAACCACCAGCTGCAGAATGGTGTGGATGGATTTGTAATTAACGGAACGACGGCTGAAAGCCCGACTCTGACCGAATCAGAAAAGCCGGAGCTGTTTAAACACGTCAAAAAAATTGTGGGTTCTTCAGTTCCATTGATCATGGGCACAGGTTCCAATGACACCTTAAAAACTATTGAGGATTCCAAGAAAGCTGAAGCCCTGGGAGCTGACGCGATTCTGGTTGTGGTGCCCTATTATAATAAGCCACCACAGCGCGGACTCTATGCTCACTTTAAAGCCGTAGCTGAATCAGTTAAAATTCCTACGGTACTGTATAACGTTCCTGGTCGCACAATAACGTCATTGGCCCCGGAAACTGTTTCTGATCTTGCAAAAGTTAATGGTGTTATCGGAATCAAAGAAGCTTCTGGCAAGATGGATGTCGCCGAGCAAATTATCAAATCATGCGGCAAAGATTTCGTGATGCTTTCCGGTGATGACGGCACTTATGTTGATTTTCTTAAGTGCGGCGGTCACGGTGTAATCTCGGTTGCGACTCACGTGATTCCAAAGCAAATGGTGCAGTGGAAGAAATGGGTGCAGGATGGTCAGCTTGAACAAGCTCAGTCCGATATTAAAAAATATCTGCCACTGATTGATTTGTTGTTTGTGGAAGCCAATCCCATTCCGGTTAAGAAAGCCGTCCAGTTGATGGGTTTGATTGATACAGCTGAAATGCGACTGCCATTGATGGAACTAAGTCCGGAACACACCGAGAGACTGAAGATGGAAATGAAGAAAATGGGAGTTCTGGCGTGAAGAAGTTAAATATCGGTCTGGTTGGCGCTAACGGACGCATGGGTCGTGAAATTGCGGATATCATCAGCACCCACAAGGGATGCAATGTTTCTTATACTCTGGGCCGTGATGGAAAAGTGAATCACGAGCAGGCGGCAAAGGTCGACGTGTGGATTGATTTTTCTTCTCCTGAAGCATTGCCTGAGGTTTTGAAAATCGCTTCGCGCCACAAGACTCCGGTTGTCTGTGGGACGACGGGATTTACAGCAAAAGAAAAAGCACATTTGGCAAAAGCCAGCAAAACAATTCCGGTTTTGTGGGCCTCTAACATGAGCATGGGTGTGGCTGTTTTGAATGAAGCACTGAAAGTTTTTGCTTCGGTTTCGAATTTTGATTTTCAGATTGAAGAGTTTCACCATATTCGCAAAAAAGACAAACCATCAGGAACGGCAATCACTTTGCAGGAAAATCTGGAAAAAGCTGTTGGCAAGAAATGCCCGGAGCCTTTGGCAATTCGTGGCGGCGGGATCTTTGGTATTCATAAAGTTCACGCAATGAGTGAGGAAGAGGTTCTTACCTTTGAACATTCCGCCCTGAACAGAACTGTTTTCGCAAAAGGAGCTGTAACTGCAGCTTTGTGGCTGGCAAAACAAAAGAAGCCAGGCCTTTACCAGATTCGTGATGTGTTGTTTGGTAAGTAGTATGTCAGGTGCGCTTCACAATTCTTTGATTTGGATTGCCCTGGATCTTATGGGTGGCGAAGACAAATCCCGTGAAATTCTGCGAAAGATGTCAGAATGCGGAGAGATCATCGAGATCTCGTCGATTTACAAGCGCTACACCAGTGATGCACGCAATGATTTGAGTGCACGCATCGAGTTCGTAATTCGTTTTGAAACAGCCATGAGTGTTGAGCAGCATTTGCACCTTGTGCTGTCTTTGTGTGATGAAGGTTCTTCAGGATTGGTGCAACGAAGCCACGTCGAGATGATTTTGCTGACTTTCGACGATACGATACTAATGTCACCGCGATTGACGCTACCCTACCCCCAGCTTCATACGGATGCGTTGATTATTCGCTGTGCGGCAGAGGCCTGGGGTCAGTATGAGCACCCTATTTATCAAAAAACCCTGAGTGAAATTTCAAAAACGGCCCGAACCGTAAGGGATGCGGAGTTCTATAAGCAGGGCAAAAGCCTTATTGATTTTTAGCTCCCCCCAACGTACAAATTTAATGGTTCTTAATTGATCTTGAATTGGGAGATTCCATGAAGTTTTTCATTGATACAGCGGATATTGAAGAAATTAAACAAGCCAACCTCCGTGGTTGGGTTGATGGTGTAACAACTAATCCATCCTTGATTGCAAAATCCGGTCGTGATTTCCACACTGTGATCAAAGAAATCTGCAAAGAAATCTCTGGTCCAGTTTCAGCTGAAGTCATCGGTTTGCAGCACGAAGAAATGGTTCGCGAAGGTCGTGAGCTTGCAAAACTTGCTGACAACGTGGTTGTTAAAGTTCCGATGACTGAAGATGGTATGATCGCGGTTAAGAAATTTACTGCAGAAGGTATCAAGACGAATGTCACGTTGGTTTTCTCGCCGCTTCAGGCATTGCTTGCAGCAAAAGCCGGAGCTTCCATGGTTTCTCCATTCGTAGGCCGTTTGGATGACATTGGAACTGATGGTATGGCTATGGTTAATCAGGTTATCCAAATCTATCAGAACTATGACTTCGCGACTGAAGTCCTGGTCGCAAGCGTGCGCAGCCCGATGCATTTGCAGTTCGCGGCTGAAATGGGTGCGGATATCGCAACTATTCCCTACAAAGTTATGCAACAAATGACTCATCATCCACTTACAGACAAAGGTATTAAGTTGTTCATGGATGACTGGAATAAGGTTCAAAAGAAATAATGAAGTCCTTACTGATCACCTTGCTTTTCCCTTTGATTCTAGTGGGTTGCCAAACAACAGGTGTCCTGTTGCGCGATACGCCCTTAAACATCAGTGAAACTCGCAAGGTGATTGTGTCTGTTGTCGGTGAAGTTCGTAGTATCAGTGAAAACGGCCGCGAGTTGTTTTCGAAATACTACGATCGTCGAGGTAATCCGATCCAAAACATGGATATGGCAAAAGAGCGCTATTATAGCCATCTTATCGTTCTGGGTGACCGTCGCCCTTATAATATTTCTGTTGATGTCCTGGTCGAGGCTAGGGATCAAGATGGCGGGTGGGATCTGGTGGATCACGACGACCAGAAAGCCGCTGTGCTAGCGGACAAGCTGAAAAAAGCTCTTAACCAAAGTCGTGACTCTCGTAACATCATTGACGACTTCCGTAGCTTCTAAATAGGATTAAAACTAGGATCAAAGAATAGTCACGATGACTATTCATTCAAGGAGAAGAACGTTGCAAGGAATGCGACTTAAACGGTTTCTACCGTTTGCCGTGCTAGCGATTTGCTTTGCATGGTCAAGCCATACAGGTGGCTTGAAGTATATTCCTATATACGAAGGTCTGACGATTCGTGCTCAGAAAAGTTCTCCTCCGCACGTGGCCTTCGAAGAAACAATTCGTACTAATTCAAACTTCAGTGATTGGCAGCGATTCGAGTCCATGATGCCAGTGGCATTGGGGGTCGAAAAAAAGTCTCCGGCCCTATTCGCGCAAAGAGTGGTTCTCGCTGAGATGACCATTCAAAAACAAGTGGAATCTGTGGCGATGTCGACGCCAAACTTTGAGCCAATGCCAGTTGGACCTGCTGTCGGTGCTAACGATGCATGGATGACGGAACTTTCCAACGCTCAGAAAAATCGCTTGCAGGCAGCGCAAATTAGAAACGATGTCCTGAATCAAAGTTGGTCTGAACCATCATTTGGTGAAACTGCTTTGGCAGCACTTGAAAAATCCGGCGCGATTAATAACAGTGGTCAGATCATTCAGCAAAATCGCACAACGAATTCAAATGTGAAAGTTTCCGGGCCCCAAGGTCAACAACTGGATCAGCCGCGAGTCAGTCGCGCGCCGACTTCGGATGAACCAAGCACTGAGCAATCATTTGTGGGTTCTGGATCGGGTGCAGGAGCGGCAGCTCAAGATGGTGTTCGTCGTATCGTGGGACCGATTGAAATTACCGGTGGCTTGGCAGTTACGAATGAACATCATATAGAAGTTCGTCGCAACGATGAGGGTGTTCTTAAAGAACTTGGCCGCGTAGATTTGCAAAAAGGGACTTACAATATTGATGTTGAGCAGACTTCAGGAACTGTTGTTGCTCGCCTGGTAAGTAAAGATGGCAAGACAATGGGTGAAGGCAGTTTCCGACTGAATCGCCTGGTTCCTGGTGCACAGAACTACTTATCTGGTCCAAAAATAAAAATTGAACCACATCCGGATTACTCGGTGGCGGTCCTAAGTGCCTACAGTTCACAAGCCAAAGATGCAGCTCCGACTCAAACCCGTGTCACTTTTGTAAAGGGTGTCAGCGATGTTAAAGTGGATCGCGACGGAATTGCCTCGATGGAGAACGTCACCCGGGGATCCTCGACGGTCATGAGGGCCGCAGCTCCAAAGCATTTAGAAACCACCAATATTATCGTATCAGGTAAAGAATCGCGCACGACACTTTATCCGGAAGCGATGGTCTCGGCGTTACTTGATATCATGGCTTCGCAACGTCAGGAGTCCTATGATGAGGCGCCAAGTTTAATCTGGGGCAAAGTTACTTTGGATGGAAAGCCTGTCGCTGGAATTGATGTTATTGTCGAAACATCTCCAGATTTAAAACCGGTTTACTTCAATCAATTCATGATTCCTGATCCGAAACTTACAAAAACCAGTGAAAACGGTTTGTATGCTTTTGTTCAGGTACCAACCGGATTTCATTCTCTGCTTGCAACCCGCTCTGATTCAATTTTTGGATACGTGAATGTGGTTGCCGAAGAAGGCGCCATTGCCCAGGGTGATCTGGATGCGACGATGAAAGTCGAATCTGTTCCACTTCGTGTCTACGATGCCTTCAGTGGTGATCCGACTTCGGCAACAGTGACTATGCAGTCTTTGACGGATGAACTTCATGTGGTGGAAGGTGTCGCAACAGTCAGTTTGCCAAACTTAAACCGTATGGGTTTGATGAGAGTCCATCCTGAAGGTGCAGACTTCATCCCTGCCCGTTATCTTTACAATGACAATGACGAGTTCGTGCATATTCCTCTGGTTCGTTGGGATTGGTTGCGTGCGATCAAGTCCTTACTGAAAATCAGCGATACGCCGTCATCAGGTTTGATTGTTGGTTTTGTTCCTGACGAAGATTTTGAAGTATACCTGGCAGGATACGATCATTTTAATTCTCAGGACATCGTGTACTTTGATATGCAGGGACGTGTTCTGCAGAATCGTAAAGGTTCTGCGGGTGGTGGCTTTGTTATTTACAATGCCCCTCAAGATACGCATGAAGTTGTCGTCATGGGTGCACGCACGCAGAAGGTGTACTCCCGCGTGGTTCCTGTTGATGCAAACTCACTGTCAGTTCTGAATTTTAGAGAGTAGAAAACTCTGCGACTTTTCTTTTAAAGAAATCACCGCGATCTTCAAAAGACTTAAACTCATCCCAGCTTGTGCCACCCGGACTTAGCAAAACTGTGTCGCCGGATTTAACCTTTGAAAGAACATATTCAATGGCCTCATCAAGGCGTGCAAAGCTGTTGCCGGCAAGTCCGGATTTGGTTTGCGCCACCTGACGACATTCTCCGAAGAAGACAAACTCAGCGCGAGGCAGTTTTGATAATGTTGAAAGCTGCTCCCAAGGAAGATTCTTATCTCGTCCCCCAAGCAGCTGGAACAATGTTCCGCCCGAAACCAATGTGTCAGACGCGGCAGTTGCAGCAATGACCACGCTATCCATTGCAGTTGCTTTGCTGTCGTTAATAAATCGAACGCCTTTGATGGATCCCAAATTCTCTAAGCGGTGGCTTAAACCTTTGAAGTTTTTCATGCCTTCGATGGCAGAATTCGGCCAGCCCGCTTCACGGCAAAGGGCTGTCGCCAAGGCAAGATTGTCCTGATTGTGCTGCCCAATCAGTTGAGCTTTTTGCAGCTGATAGGATTGAAGATCAGAATCATTTTTCGATATTATTTTTAGCTGTGGCGTTGGTGTTTTGCCTTTGGAGTATTCAATCAGGTCGCCACCTTCGGAATTTAGCAGCATGGTTTTTCTGGTTATTCCCAGAATGTTCCACTTTGTCTGATAGTAGTGTTCGATGCTGTCGTAGCGCTCAAGATGATTGGATGTGAAATAGGTTATTGCCGAATGATCCAATTGCAGTCCTGCGCAATTTTCAAGTTGATAACTGGATAGTTCAAGCACCACCCAGTCAGCAACAGGACGCTTTTTTTCCACGACGTCAGCAGCGTAGGATGCGAATGGAATACCCAAGTTTCCGCCTACGAAACCTGTTTTAGAAAAGGCTTCAAGGCCTGCCTGTATTAATGAAACGGTGGTGCTTTTCCCGACGGACCCCGTAACACCAATAAGTTTTTCGGTGGATAAGCAAGAGCAAGCCAACGAAATTTCGCTGGTGATTGCGATTCCTTTGGACTGAGCATCCTTGATCCAGGGAGCTGCCAAGGGAACACCAGGTGACACCACCAGGGTCTGGGGTTTTCCCTCAGACATGAGTTTACTAGCGTCCGAGTAGTTTGCAGAATCCAACTTTCCGTCGAAGGTCAGGATGTTTTCAGAACTCACTCCACAGGCGATAAGAAGTCGTTTTGCGGCATCACCGCTTTTTCCCATTCCGACGATAGCAATTGGTACTTTCAGGTTCTTGATATATTGGCTCATCTGGCAGATAGTATTATCAGGAGGCAGTTTTGCCCACTTCTTTTTTCGTGCACCCAAAGGCCGATTTTAAATCGGCGCAATATACCGCAATCATTAGCGATCTGCATCTGACCGAGGCAGAACCAGTGAACTTGCGTTTTCCTTTATGGAAAAAATTTAAGACTCGACAGTTTTTCTATGATGATGTTTTTGAAATGTTTCTGAAACATCTTGAAGAGCGTGCACAGGGAAAACCTGTGGAGCTTGTACTTAATGGTGACATTTTTGATTTCGACAGTGTTTTGAATCTTCCAGATCAACCGGTTTTTCATGTCAGCTGGATTGAGAAACATAGGGGGTTGCAACCGCGATCTGAAAGATCTCGACACAAGATCGAAGTAATCTTGCGTGATCACATGGCCTTTGTCAGATCTTTGCGCGAGTTCATCGTGCGCGGGAATCGCGCCGTATTTGTTATCGGTAATCATGATCTTGAGCTTCACTTCATGGAAGTTCAGGATGAAATCATGCGCCACTTGAATCTGCCGGATGATAAGCGCGAAGAAGTTCGTTTTGTTGAGTGGTTTTACATTAGCAATCAGGACACTTTGATCGAACACGGCAATCAGTACGACCCCTATTGCATGTGCGAAGATCCGGTGAATCCGTTTGTGCGTGGCTACAACTATGTAGCCCTGAAGCTGCCTTTTGGAAACTTGGCTTGCCGGTATATTTCCAACGGCATGGGATTCTTTAATCCTCATGTTGATACCAACTACATTATGACCCTAAAGGAATACATCCTGTTTTTCTTTAAGTACATCTGGCGAGCGCAACCCGGATTGGTGTGGACCTGGTTCTGGGGTTCGGTGGCGACACTTGTTCACTCATTTTTTGATCGCTTGTCAGCTCCCATTCGTAATCCCTTGAAGATTGAAGATCGCATCGATGTGATTGCGGAAAAGGCCAATGCCGAGCCGCGCATGGTTCGAGAACTTAAGGAACTTTTTGTTGCTCCTGCGGCCAGTGAGCCCATGTTATTGGCGCGTGAACTCTGGCTGGATCGCGCCTTTATTGTGTTTATTGCGTTCTTTTTGATTTTTCAGCTGATGACTTTTATTCGTTCAGTTTACGAAATATCGATTTTCTGGGCGTTTATTCCGCTGTTTGTGCTTCTGCCATTCTTTTTGTTCTACAGCAAATCAGTGACATCGTTGGTTTCCAGTTACAAAGAACCCGATGATCGAGTGCTAGCGATGGCAAGTGCGATTACCAAAGTAAAACGCATTGTTTATGGGCACACTCATCATACAAGGCATGAAATTATCGGGTCTGTGGAACATTTGAACAGTGGATGTTGGTCCCCCGCTTTTTTGGACGTCGAGTGTACAAAACCGCTGGATCAGAAAACTTTTGTGTGGATTTCACCTGGAGAACATAATTCTCGCCAGGCAGAGCTGTGCAAGTTCGTTGATGGTGGTTCCGAAGTGATGTTGGGTTCGAACCGGGGCATAACGGTATAGGATATTGCGGCGCAAAAAAAGATTTCCCATTGTCAATTATAGGTCCCTTATGCAAACCTTTTACTGTTCAATTTTCAACTAAGGATGGAGAGTTATCATGGCTGAAGTACTTGTAGTAACTAGCAAAGTGAAAAAACTTATCAAAGAAAAAGGCGGCATGAACACTTCTGCTGAAACTATCGACGTTCTCAGCAAAGCTATCGAGCAACTTTGCTTGAAAGGCGTTGAGTCTGCAAAAGCTGACGGCCGTAAAACAGTTATGGCTCGTGATATCGTTATCGATCACCTTTAATTTTTAATTAAAGATGAAATAAAAAACCCATGGTTTGTACCATGGGTTTTTTTGTTTTCAGAGCATCTTCTGCAGATCTTCCCAAGAGATAATTTTCACTCCCAGGCTTTGTGCCTTATCCACCTTCGATCCAGGATCGTCACCAACCACCAAATAGCTCAGCTTCGAAGAAACCGAACTTAGAATTTTGCCGCCGTTCTTTTCAATGACGTCTTTGGCATCATCACGTTTGACCGAGAGTGTGCCAGTGATCAGAAAGCTCATTCCGGAAAGTGCGCCCTCGGTGGCGCGTACAGGATTGGTGATTTCCACTCCAAGCTTCAACATTTCATGAACTTCTTTGACCAGCTTCTTGTTGGAGGTCCATTCGCGAATTGAGGTTGCCACCTTAGGGCCGATCTCTGGCACTTGCAGCAGTTCTTCTTCGGAAGCATTCAGGAAGTTTTCAATGTTTACAAAATGGTCAGCCAACAGCTTTGCGGTTTGTTCGCCAACAAAGCGAATTCCCAATGCAAAAATGAATCGCGCCAACGTTGGCTTTTTGCTGTTTTCAACACTGTTAATAATATTTTCAGCGGACTTGTCACCCTGACGTTCCAGGGAAAGGATGTCTTCTTTCTTTAACCGATAGAAATCAGAAAATGAAGTTAGCATCTTATTGTCGACCAAAGTTTCAATCAGACGATCCCCAATTTTATCAAGGTTCATCGCACGACGACCGACAAAATGTTTTAAGGATTCTTTCACCATCGCGATACAAAGTGGATTCGTACAGCGGGTAACGACTTCGCCCTCAGCTTTGTGGGCAGCGGACCCACAGGCAGGGCACTGTGCGGGAATCAAGAAGGGTTTGCTGTTCTTTGGTCGTTTCTCAAGAACCACAGCCACAACTTCGGGAATCACATCGCCGGCTCTTTGAATGATAACAGTGTCGCCAATGCGCACATCTTTGCGATCAATCTCATCTTGATTGTGGAGGGTCGAGTTTGTGACTGTTACGCCCCCCACTTTGACGGGCGTCATGATTGCGACCGGCGTAAGCGCGCCGGTGCGGCCCACCTGAATGGCAATGTTTTCAATTACTGTTGTGGCTTGTTCGGGTTTAAACTTCGCAGCTGTTGCCCAACGCGGACTTCTTGCAACCAACCCCAAGTCTTCTTGCAAGCGCAAAGAGTTTACCTTGATAACTACGCCATCAATATCAAATGGCAAGGTCGAGCGGATTTGTTCGATATGGTGATAGTACTCGACAACTTCTTGTGGTCCCTTGCACACACGCACCAAATCTGGATTTGATTTGATGGCTGTTGGGATTCCCTGTTCAGCGAAGTACTTTTGAATGTCCTCTTGATTTTCAAAAGTCTTTCCTTCAACCAGGCCCAGCGCATAACCAAAAAATTTCAAGGGTCTTGCGGCCGCAATCTTTGAATCCAGTTGGCGCATGGATCCTGCAGCGGCATTACGTGGATTCGCAAATGTTGGCTGACCATTTTCCTGCTGATTTTCATTGAGCTCTGCGAAGTCTTTCTTAAAAATTAAAACTTCGCCACGGGCTTCGAAAATTTCCGGCGCATTCTTTAGTTTTAAGGGAATGCTTTTGATGGTCTTGATGTTTTCGGTCACATCTTCGCCAATGGTGCCATCACCGCGTGTTAGGGCTCGGACCAGCTGACCTTTTTCGTAAATGATTTCCATGGAAAGACCGTCGAACTTCAGTTCGCACAGGTACTCGACTTCTTTGTCAGTGCTCAGGAATTTTTTAACACGTTCATCAAATTCGAAAATGTCTTCTGGGGAGTAGCTGTTTGCCAATGAAAGCATCGGCAGACGATGTGGTGCCTTGGTGAAACTATCCAGAACTTTACCACCTACGCGCTGACTTGGGGAATCTGATAGATCAAGGCCCTTCTCGGATTTCTCTAGTTTAACCAATTCATCAAAGAGCTGATCGTACTCATAGTCTGTAATCGAAGGACGATCCATGACATAGTAGTTGTAGTCGTGTTCAGCGATGATTTTTTTTAGCTCTTCGTGGCGTTTCTTTGACATACGGCGGACTCTATCACGAGCGAGGGAATTGAATCACGCAATTGCGAGTGTCCTGCGGCGGCGCTTCAAGGTCTAGACCGGGGAATAGCTTGGTGACTGACAGAGTGAGGATGCTTTAATCTTGTTGTTGGAATTGCTCCCAAAGGAGACCGTCGTGATCGATAAAAAATCCATCGAACATATCGCCAAACTGGCGCGCCTGCAAATCACTGAAAAAGAAGCGACTGAGTTCAGTCAGCAGATAGAAAAAATACTGCACAACTTCCAAAAGATTGAACAGATTGATACGACGGGTGTCGAACCGATGATTACTCCAACGGAAATTGAAACATACTGGCGTGAAGACAAAGTGGTGCGGAACTACACGGCCGAGGAAATTATAGCTAATGCCCCTGAGCATGCCGGCAATCTATTTAAAGTACCACCTGTGGTTTAGGAGAGATTGTGGATTTAACTTTTGCATGCATCAGTGAAATTTCAGATGCCGTAAAATCCAGAGAAGTCAGCGCTGAAGAGGTGGCTGTACATTTTCAGAACAGGATTTCATCCCTGGATTCCAAACTGAATGCCTTCACGACCTTAAATGACAGCGCCATCAAAGAAGCCGCGGCAGTTGATGCTCGTATTGCTCAGGGTGAAGACGTGGGACTCTTGGCGGGTGTGCCTTTCGGCATCAAAGAAATGCTGTGCACGAAAAACATTAAAACCACAGCTGGTTCAAAAATTCTTAGCAACTTCGTTCCCCCTTATGATGCGACGGTGGTTGCGCGTCTAAAAAATTCAGGTGTTACCATTATGGGTAAGCTGAATCAGGATGAGTTTGCGATGGGATCCTCCAACGAAACTTCTTGTTTTGGTCCCGTAAAGAATCCCTGGGATGTGAGCAGAGTTCCCGGTGGATCATCAGGTGGCTCCGCGGCCGCTCAAGCAGCACGTTTGGTTGCGGGCACTATCGGCACAGACACGGGTGGCTCCATTCGTCAGCCCGCAAGCTTCTGCGGTATTGTGGGCGTTAAACCCACCTACGGAAGAGTCAGTCGTTACGGAATCATTGCATTTGCGTCTTCGTTGGATCAAGCCGGTCCGATGGTCAGCAGCGTAAAAGATGCGGCACTGACTATGGAAGTTATCTCGGGCCATGATCCGATGGATTCCACGTCCTCACAAAAATCAGTTCCAGCCTGGAGTAAGAATCTTTCAGCGGATATGAAGGGTTTAAAAGTTGGAGTTATCAAGGAGTACATGAAGGGAGGTGTCGATGCAGACACGGAAAAGACCTTCAATGCAGCACTGGAAGCTTTAAAGAAAATGGGAGCGGAAGTAGTAGAGGTATCGGTCAGCATGTCGGAGTTTGCAGTTCCGATCTACTATCTGATCGCAACCAGCGAGGCCTCTTCGAATTTGGCACGCTATGATGGAATTCGTTATGGTTATCGCGCGGACTTCCCAAGTCTTTCCGGTGTAGAGCTAGAGGACTTCTATGGAAAAACCCGCGGTGAGGGTTTCGGTTCTGAAGTAAAACGCAGAATTATGCTGGGCACCTATTGCCTATCCAGTGGTTACTACGATGCTTACTACAACAAAGCCGGGCAGGTTCGACGTATGTTGACCGAGCAATATCTGGCGGCATTTAAGAACTGTGACGTGATTCTAAGTCCCGTTACGACCTCACCTGCGTTTAAAATTGGAGAATTAATTTCTGATCCGTTGACGATGTATCTGAATGACATCTTCACAACTTCAACAAATCTTGCAGGTCTTCCTGGAATGAGCGTGCCTTTTGGTTCTTCGGCGTCGGGATTGCCAATTGGTATCCAGGTTACTTCAAATCATTTCGATGAACAAAGAATGCTGAATGTCGGTTTTGCATTGGAATCTGTCGCGCCAGTAAAAGGAAGCAAACCCCATGTCATATAGAGGTTATGAACCCGTCATCGGGATCGAGATTCACGTACAACTGCGCACCAACAGTAAAATATTCTGTGCGGATGCCACAAACTTCGATGCGAATGATAATGAAAACGTATCTCCGGTTAGCGCCGGGATGCCTGGAACCTTGCCAGTATTAAACAAGCGCGCCATTGAGTTCGGTATCAAAACCGGCTTGGCACTGGGATGCACAATTCGAAAAAAATCTGTATTTGCCAGAAAGAACTATTTCTATCCTGACATGCCTAAAGGCTATCAGATTTCCCAGTATGACCAGCCGATCTGCGAAAATGGATCTGTCACTTTCAAAGTAAATGGTGTGGATAAAACTGTGAATATCTCCAGAGCTCATCTTGAAGAAGATGCTGGAAAATCCAATCATAGTGGTGCGCACACATTAATTAATCTAAATCGTGCTGGAATTCCTCTGTTGGAAGTTGTGACAGGCCCTGATTTACGTTCGCCTGTGGAGGCAGCAGAGTATGGCCGTACGATTCGTCAGATAGTTCGTTATCTTGATGTGTGCGACGGAAATCTGGAAGAGGGTTCCATGCGCTGCGATTGCAATGTTTCAGTTCGCAAAGCAGGCGCACCGGCGTTTGGTACTAAAGTGGAAATCAAAAACGTCAATTCGTTCCGCTTTGTCGAAAAAGCTATCGAGTATGAAATTGAACGGCAGATTGACGAGTTGGAGCGTGGTGGAAAAATTCTGCAAGAGACCCGCCTTTGGGATCCTGACAAGAACCGCACCTTTGCCATGCGCTCAAAAGAAGATGCACAAGACTACCGCTACTTTCCCGATCCTGATTTGTTACCGTTGATTGTGTCTGACGAGTGGATTGAGCAAATTCGAAAAGAATTGCCTGAGCTTCCAATTGCCCGCGCAAAAAGATTTCAGGATCAGCACGGATTGCCGGAATACGACGCGCAAGTTCTGACAAATGAAAAATCTGTCGCTGATTTCTATGAGGCCACAGCCGAGGTTTCAAAAAATCCAAAGGCCTCATCAAACTGGATTATGTCGGAACTGATGCGCGAGCTTAACACTGTGAATATGCAAATAGAAAACTCACCAATCAAACCGGCACAGCTGGGTAAAATGATTGTGTTGATTGATTCAGGCACCATTTCAGGAAAAATTGCTAAAACGGTTTTTCAGGAAATGTGGAGCACGTCGAAGGATCCAGACGTCGTCGTCAAAGAAAAGGGTCTGGTGCAAATCACTGACTCGGCGGCGATTGAAAAGATCATTGACGAAGTATTGGTTAACAATCAACAGGCAGTGGACGATCACAAATCAGGAAAAAAGAAGAACCTTTTCGGATTCTTCGTTGGTGCCGTGATGAAAGCCTCTAAGGGGCAGGCTAATCCTGATATGGTTAATAAGATTTTATTGGAGAAACTGAAGTAATGAAGGTTGCAGCACTTGATCTGGGCACAAACACATTTCTTTGTCTGATCGCCGAAGGCGGACCGGACGGCATTACCAAAGTTCATAAGGACTTGGTTGAAGTTGTTCGCTTGGGACAGGATGTGGATAAAACCGGCAGGCTTCACGTGGATGCTTTGGCGCGCGCGAAAAAATGTCTGACGGAGTTTAAAATAGAAATCGATAAGCATAATGTCGACCGCATTCTGGCGATGGCGACTTCAGCCGCGCGGGATGCAAGCAATGGCCAGGAACTATTTGATATCGGTAAGGAGCTGGGAATTCCGATCGAAGTAATTCCTGGTGAAGATGAAGCGCGCATCAGCTATCAGGGCGCCACCGGTGGCGTGATAGATCCGACTAAAACAAACCTGGTCGTGGATGTGGGTGGTGGCTCGACAGAGTTTATCGTGGGTCGTGGTGAAAAGATCCTATTCGGACAAAGTTTAAATATGGGTGGGGTGCGCCTGACCGAAAGGTTTGTCACTCAACAGCCCGTTCCCCAAGATGAGCAAAAGAATCTTAATGACTATATATATAGTGAGTTGAAGAAGATTCTTCCCAACCTCTCTCGAAATCCCGTGGATCAGATTTTGGCCGTTGCCGGGACCCCGACTTCTATCGTGGCTATTGAGGTTGGCGGCTTTGATGAACAGAAAGTTGATAAATACTTTTTAAGCAAAGAACGCCTGCAGTACTGGGTGGATACATTCGCCCAAACTTCAGTCGAGGAAAAGAAAAGCAAATTTCAACTGGGTGGCCGCGCCGATATTATTTATGCGGGCGCTTCGATATTATTAAATACAGTAAATGCACTGGGCATGCCCGGTATGGTGGTGTCCACTAAAGGAGTTAGGTATGGTGTCGCGCTTGAGATGCTTCGTACTGGTGATCATTCTTAGTTTTTCATTCTCAGCGTTTGCGGGTGTAACTTTCCCAAAGAAGAAAATCACTCTGGCTGGCAAGACTCTTACAGTCGAGGTCGCAACGACTGTCGAACAACAAGCGCAGGGCCTGATGAATAGATCCAGTCTGGGTGAGGACGAAGGGATGCTATTCGTATTCTCTAACGAGGAGACTCGATTCTTCTGGATGAAGAACACCTTAATTGATTTGTCGATTGGCTACTTTAACAAGGATGGTAAGTTAGTCGACATTCAGGAGATGAAATCTGGCAAAGGTCTAGCTGACACGGCTTTGCCGTCGTACGCGAGTGCACTTCCTGCCAAATATGCGTTAGAAATGAGTAAAGGCTGGTTTGACAAAAACAAAGTTAAGGTTGGAGCCAAGTTAAAAATCAACCCATAGTCCAGTGAAAAGATAAACAATTGCCAGCATTCTATACTTGGCTTTAGATTGATATTAACGATTGATTGAAACAGTATGTTTCGTAGCATCACTCAAGGACGAAAAATGATGAAAAAACTCGTTGTACTATTAGCTTGTTTCGGATTGGTTGCAAACCTTAGTGCCTGCAGCTTATTTAGCAAGGACTCTACTGCTGGAGAAGAAGTCACATCTGACTTTGATTCTGCTGATCTAGAGAAGCTTGAAGGTGACCAGGCTTTAGACGCTGGTGTTGAAGGTGCTGATGGCGCAGTTGCCTCATCTGACCAACTTCCAGAAGATGCTCTTGGTGAAACACAACCGGACATGGCAGCAGCTCCTCCTGCAGAAGCTCCAGCTGAGCCACAAGTTGCAGAACTTCCTGCAGATCCATTCGCACCACAACCAGATGCTCCTGCTGCAGACGCTCCAATGGATACCGCAGCATCATCTGTACCAGAACCAACAATGCCAGACACGGCTTCAACAATGTCTGAACCAACAAGTTCTGGTTCCACGACTTATGTTGATGAGCCGTCTGAACCAGCTCCTAAGAAAGCAGCAACGCCTCTTCAGAAAGTTGCAACAGCTCCATGGCAGGTTGGCAAAACTTGGTACAACACGGTTTACTTTGCACGCCCGGGCGATACTCTTAAGAGCATCAGCACGATGATCTACGGAAACGGTAAAAAAGTTGGCGAACTTAAAAAAGGCAACCCGACTATCGCTTCCCGTGGTGTTAAACCAGGCGATAAAGTTTATTACAACTCTCCTCACCGTTCAGACGATTCTGGTCGCTTGATCACTTACTATGAAGACAATGGTGTTCAACCGGAAGTCTACACAGCAAAAGAAGGCGATAACATCAGAGCCGTATCCAAAGAACTTTTGGGTTATGATGGCGCTTGGAAAGAAGTTTGGGCTAGTAACTCTGTAGAATCCAAACAGGAAATTCCGGCGGGAACGCAATTGCAATACTGGAAAGGTGGCCAAGTGGCTGCAGCTCCAGCTCAGCAGGAAGTAGCAGCAGCACCGGCAGCAGAAATGCCGCCAATGCCTGAGGCTCCTGCAATGCCAGACGCTCCACCGCAACAAGCAGCTGCGGATATTCCTCCTCCACCAACGGATATGGCTGCGCCTCCGGCTCCAGATATGCAAGCGCCGCCTCCGCCACCGGAAATGCCTCAAGAGATGGCTCCACCGCCACCGCCTCCTCCAATGCCGGCGATGAATCCACCAACTCCGCCGCAACAAGATGAAGTTGCTGGTACGGGTGCGATGGACAACGATACGACGATGGCTTTGGGTGTAGTTGGTTTGGCAGCGGCAGGTCTTGCAATCTTGATCGTGATGAGAAAGAAACGCAGACAACGTGAGCTTGAACAGCAATCAATGGATAACACTCACGTAGGCACGTAATTGAAATTGGAAATTTGAAATTGGATTAAAAGAAAAGAGCCCGCTTTATCAGCGGGCTCTTTTTATTTATTTTCAACAACGAGCTACTATTAACTTATCCGACCTTTTTAAAGATCGAATCCATCACTGAGCGCGATTCAGTGCGACCGTTCTCAACAAAGTAAATCAAATCATCAACGATTTGAACGTCTCTGTTGTTCACGGGCATGAACTTAACTCCGCACCCAATTGAGTTTGCCCAGATAACATGAGCGGCAACCTTGCGCTCTCTTCCAGCAACGACAAACATCAGGTGCAATTTTTCGTTGGCGCGAACCAATCCGCCTGTAAACTCTAAGAAGGCTCCCGAGATGCTGATATTCTTAAGCGTGCCTTTAGTTTCCTCACGCGCATAATTACGCTTGAAAGAAACCTCTAGGTTTAGAGGGGTTCTTGGTGCTGGAACTTTTAAAGTGTCCTCCACATTAACTCCTTATTTTGCTTAAAGTAGCTATTAACCTTTCGGAATTGCGGGCAAAATATTAAGAGCTTGGCATGAAAATAACTGAAAATTATGGTTACAAGCCGATAACAGGCGTGTCTCGAAATAGGACTTAAGCTATTGAAATTGTAAAGTTTTACATTAACAAAAAGAGTCCCAAATTGGGTCGTATCCAGACCCCGTAAAATGTGAGACACTTCTCTAATAGCGACCACAGTCGTTGCTTTTCCCATTGACAAGACCCCCGAGATTCAAGGAAATTGGGGGAAAGCACACAGTATAGGTCCAGCCGGGCCCTACTTCTTAAAGATCTCTCTTTTTCTTTTTTTAAATCCCACAAGGAGAATTCGTTTGTCCGACCCAAAAGATTCACAAGGCGTTGAAGTCGTTAAGAAACGCACTCGCACCACAAAATCTGCCGATGCAGTTTCCGTAGACGCTGCCCCTGAGGTTAAAGCCGCACCAGTTGCCGCTGAACCTGCACCAGAAAAAACCGCTGCACCAGCGCCAACTGCTGAAGCCTCCGCAGCTCCAAGTGCTCCTCAAGAGCCACAACAACAGCAACAAAGACAAGATCGACCACAACAACAACACCAACGTCGTGATTTCCGTCCAAACAATCGCGACAATAGAGACAACCGCGACCGCGGCGATCGTGGCGACCGTGACAGAAATGATCGTGGAGATCGAAATGATCGCAACCGTCATGACCGTGGCAACAATCAACGCCGTGACTTCCACCGCCCTAGAAATGAAGATCACCAGCCAGCTGGTGACGAACAAAATGTAACCGCGCAACCAGATGTTGATTTGGCTGATATCCAACTGACGGACGAGGAGAAATCCTGGTTGTCGTCTAAGGATCTGAAATCCAAAAACATCACGCAGCTAACGGAGCTTGCGAATAAACTTAAAATTGAAAATGCTGCCGGTCTTCGCCGTCAGGATATGATTTTCGAAATCTTGAAACGCGCGGCAAAACTTGGTCAGGATATTTACGGTTCTGGTGTTCTTGAAATCTTGCCAGATGGTTACGGTTTCTTGCGTTCTCCAGACTATAACTATCTACCAGGTCCGGATGATATCTACGTTTCTCCTTCTCAAATCCGTCGTTTCGGCTTGAGAACAGGTGACACAGTTACCGGTACAGTTCGTCCGCCAAAAGAAGGCGAACGTTACTTTGCACTTTTGAAAGTTGATTCTCTAAACTTCGAGACAACTGAAAAAGGTAAAGACAAAATCCTATTCGACAACTTGACGCCGCTTTATCCAAATCAGCGTTTGAAACTTGAACACACACCGGGCGATTACACGACTCGTGTTGTGGACTTGATGGCGCCACTTGGAAAAGGTCAACGTGCATTGATCGTTGCCCCTCCAAGAACAGGTAAAACAGTTCTTATGCAACAAATCGCAAATGCGATTACGGCAAATCACCCTGAAGTGAAGTTGATCGTTCTATTGATCGATGAACGTCCGGAAGAGGTGACTGACATGCAACGTACTGTAAAAGGTGAAGTTGTATCGTCTACGTTCGATGAACCTCCAACTCGTCACGTACAAGTTGCAGAGATGGTTATCGAAAAAGCAAAACGTCTGGTTGAACACAAGCATGACGTAGTTATCTTGCTCGACTCTATCACTCGTTTGGCTCGTGCATACAATACTGTAGTTCCTCCATCTGGTAAGATCTTGTCGGGTGGTGTGGATTCCAATGCCCTTCACAAACCAAAACGTTTCTTCGGTGCTGCTCGTAACATCGAAGAGGGTGGATCTTTGACGATCATCGCAACAGCGTTGATCGATACAGGTTCTCGTATGGATGAAGTTATCTTCGAGGAATTTAAAGGTACTGGTAATGCCGAGATCCATTTGGATCGTAAGCTTATGGAAAAACGTATCTTCCCTTGCATGGACATCAATAAATCAGGCACTCGTAAAGAGGACTTGTTGATTGATAAAGCAGACTTGAATCGTCTGTGGATCCTAAGAAAAGTATTGGCACCGATGAACGTTGTCGATGCGATGGACTTCTTGTTGGATAAAGTGGGTAACACTAAATCTAACGCTGACTTCTTGAAAGCGATGTCAGGCAACGGTTAGTTCAGAGTTAAAATAATAATAAAAAAGGGAGTCGAAAGACTCCCTTTTTTATTTCAGAATACTGTGGCCGATCTTTGTACTTAACTTCTTTTTTAGATGGTCGGTTTCGCATCCTCCGTAAAGGTTTCCATTTACGATTCCTTCGAATGGATAGATGTAGTCAGACATTCCGTCGCTTCCGGTTTTGGTGGTGTCCACTAACAGCGAGCCTTGTACACCGATGACAGTTAAAAGAATGGTCCCGTTTTTATTGAAGATGACCTTTGCGACACCTTCTTTGTCGGCAGAACCTGGCGAACTGTGGGTCAGTTTATTTGTGTCCGAATTGTAGGTGAGGTTGAAAAAAGGCTCCGTAAAGAAGCAATAGATTCTTTCGGCGCGGGCTGTTTGTGAAGATAGTAAAGCCACAACAAGCGGCAAAAATGGTTTCATATTCAACTCCTTAGGGGAGCTAATATCTTGAACTTTACCCGAAACCTCAAGTTTCAATGAGGTAACCTGCAGAGGCCGCGGGGTCTGGTTTTTATGGTGATACTGGAGCTATACAAATGCGACCATCACTTAGGGAAAATTGTTCTAAAGTATTGATATTATGAGGTTATTTATAAACAATTTATGGCAAAATTAGGAAGCTTAGCTGCCAAAAAAAGCAGCGATTAATGCTCGACAGCGGGGAACCCCTGTGTTACATCCTTACAGCTTAAGACCCACAGGTTAAATTAATTAAAAGGAATCAGGTCATGAAACAAAACCTACATCCAAAAGTGAACACAGTCGTATTCAAGGATATTTCTTGCGACTTCATGTTCTTGGGAACATCCACTCTTCATTCTAACGAAAAAGTTACTTGGGAAGATGGCAAAGAATATCCACTAGTTAAAGTTGAGATCTCTTCAGCATCTCATCCATTCTTCACTGGTAAACAGCGTGTAATGGATACTGAAGGTCGTATCGATCGTTTCAAAAAACGTTACGGCAAAAAGTAAATTGCAGACCTCCGTCAGGAGGACTCTCTTATGTGAAATGCGGTTCCTCATTCGAACCGCATTTTCATTTCTGAATACCAACTCGATCTTGCAGCAGACCTAGGAGCGATCCACATGTTCTCGAAATTGGAAGAAGTTGAATCACGTTACGAAGAAGTGAATTTGTCACTTCAACGTCCCGACATTGCTTCAAACCAAACACAATACCGTGCTCTTATGAAAGAGCTGGGGAACTTGGAAAAAATCGTTATTCCATTCCGCGACTACAAGAAAAAGACTGAGAATCTTAAAGCCAGCAAAGAACTTTTGACGGCAGAACAAGATCCAGAAATGCGCGAGTTGATCCGTGAAGAAGTGAAAGAGCTTGAAGCCGCACTTCCAGTACTCGAAGCAGAATTAAAAATCGCATTGATCCCGAAAGATCCGAACGACGACAAGAATATCATCTTGGAGATTCGTGCGGGTGCCGGCGGTGACGAAGCATCATTGTTCGCGGAAGAAATGTTCCGTGGTTATACTCACTATGCTTCTTCTCAAGGTTGGAAGGTTGAAGTCATTTCGTTCTCCGAGGGTAACGTCGGCGGCGCGAAAGAGATCATCGCATCTGTTTCCGGGGACTCTGTATTCAGTAAATTGAAGTTCGAATCTGGCGTTCACCGCGTTCAGCGTGTTCCAGCAACTGAGGCTGCGGGTCGTATTCATACGTCCACCGTAACAGTTGCCGTGATCCCTGAGGTGGAAATCAAAGAAGTGAACATCCCAATGTCTGACGTGCGCATCGAAACTATGCGTTCCCAGGGTTCGGGTGGTCAGTCCGTAAATAGAACTGAATCTGCAGTACGCGTTGTGCATTTGCCAACGGGTCTCGACGTTAAGTGCCAAGAGGGTAAATCCCAATCGGCCAACAGAGAGCGCGCATTCCAGATCCTTTACGCAAAACTTCAGCAAATTGAAGACGACAAAGCTCGCAAAGAAGCTTCTGACGTTCGTTTGGACCAAATCGGTACTGGCGACCGCTCTGAGCGCATCCGTACTTACAACTTCCCTCAGACCCGTATCACTGATCACCGCATCGGTCTTACGATCCATCAGCTGGACCAAGTCATGAGCGGATCTTTTGGGTTGCTGATTGACCCACTCGTTGCTAACTTCCAAGCAGAGGCTCTTAAAAAACAAACCTCTGCTTAGGTTGAATGAAACTCAAAGAAGTACTCGATAAAACCACTGCCTTTTTCAAAGACAAAAAAATAGAGACTCCGCGCCTGGATGCGGAGCTGTTGTTCGCGCATTCCCTAAAGCTTGAGCGAATTCAACTTTACTTGAAGTTTGATCAACCACTTTCTGAGGCTGAGTTGACTGGTTTGCGTGAATTGGTTCGTCGTCGCGGCCAGGGTGAACCAGTGGCTTATATCTTGGGTTATCGCGATTTCTATAAATCCCGCTTTGAAGTCACTCCTGCAACCCTCATTCCTCGCCCTGAAACAGAACAGATTGTTGAAGAAGTGTTGTCTTGGGCAAAAGACAAAGACCGTGCTTACAGCATTGTTGATTTGGGTACCGGCACGGGTTGTTTGGGTTTGAGTATTCTTAAAGAGCTTCCCAACGCAAAATTGGTTTCTGTGGACATGTCAGCTGAAGCTATCGCGGTCGCAAAACGTAATGCTGTGAATTTGGGACTCGCAGACCGTGTGGAATTTGTTAATGTTGATGCAGCCAATGTCGATCTTGTAATGGCATCTTGCAAGAACTTCATGGGACAGAACACGATAGACATACTAGTCTCTAATCCTCCCTATATTGCAAATGATGATCCCGCAGTTCAGGAGAACGTAAGAAAGTTCGAGCCATCCACTGCGCTATTCGCAGAAGAAAATGGATTAGCACTTTTGAAATCGTGGACCAAGGCGTATGCTCCCTACCTGGCATCAGAATCTGTGACGATGATGGAAATGGGCATGAGCCAGGGCTCTGTTATGCAGAGCTATTATGCTGATTTAGAAATTTTTAAAAACGTGCGCGTTCTGAAGGACCTTTCAGGACTTGATCGAGTGATCGCAGGAGTTAAGCATGGATAAAATGGTTGTGATGGGCAACGGCCCTCTAAACGGTACAGTTGCGGCGAGTGGTGCAAAGAATGCAGCCTTGCCGATTCTATTTTCAACGTTGCTTGCCGAAGGCAATCACATTTTTACAAACATGCCGAAGCTTAAGGACATCGAATCAACATCAGAGTTGTTGAACAGTCTTGGTTGCGAAACAAAATGGGTTGGCGAAGAATTTCACGTGAACGTCAGTAAGCCAGCTTCTTTCGAAGCGTCTTATGATCTTGTACGTAAAATGCGTGCAAGCTTCCTGTGCATGGGGCCGATGCTTGCGAAATACGGCGAGGCCGTGGTTTCTCAACCGGGTGGTTGTGCGATTGGTTCACGTCCAATTGATTTGCACTTGGATGGTTTCAAAGCTTTGGGTGCCACGATTACTCAGAAAGAGGGTTACGTTCATGCGGGTTCCCCGAAACTTCAAGGGTCCACTTTCCTGTTTGAAACAGTGACAGTTGGTGGAACTGAGAACGTGATGATGGCCGCGACTCTTGCAAAAGGTGTCACTATCCTTGAAAATGCAGCGAAAGAACCAGAGATTGTGGATCTTGCAGAGTACCTAAATAAAATGGGTGCGAAAATCACAGGTCACGGAACTTCCGTCATCCGTATCGAAGGCGTTGAAAAACTTCAACCAGCAAAACACGCCATTATGCCAGATCGTATCGAAGCAGGAACGCTGTTGATCGCAGGAGCTATCACAAAAGGTCAGGTCACTGTGACGAAGTGTGTTCCGGCACACTTGGAAGCGTTGATTCTAAAAATGCGCGAATCAGGTTTCAAAATCGAAACAACAAAAGATTCAATGACAGTATTCCCGGCAGATAAATGGGAAGCCGTTGACGTAACAACAGCTCCGCACCCACTGTTCCCAACAGACCTGCAAGCCCAATTCATGGCTTTGATGACTGTTGCAAATGGAACAAGCGTGATCACTGAAACAGTTTTCGAAAACCGCTTCATGCACGTAACAGAACTTTGCCGTCTGGGTTCAGACATCACTCCAAAAACCAGAGTAGCCGTGATTCGCGGAAATCCAGGAAAACTAACGGGTGCTCCGGTGATGGCAACAGACTTGCGTGCCTCAGCTTCCCTGGTGCTTGCGGGCTTAGTTGCTTCTGGTGAAACAGTAGTAAGCCGCATCTATCACTTGGATCGCGGATACGAAAAACTAGAAGACAAGTTGTCTTCCTTAGGCGCAAACATCCGCCGCCAAGAATAGTAGATTCAAACATTCAAAACCAAAAAGGCAGGACCAAAAATCCTGCCTTTTTTCATTGGCCAATCACCCCAGTTTATACCTGGCTTTTAACGCTTCTGACGTTGACTAAGCTGTCCAAACATTTGACATCGTTTACTTATTTCCAAGCACCTTTTCCCTCTCTGGATCTGAACCTAAGTTGCATTTATACCTGTATATTCAGGAGTGTCGATGAAACTGCAATCTACTGTTTTAGCCATTATAATCTTGGGATCTTGCTCAAGCTTCGCACAGGTGGCGTCGTCGACCTCGTCAGTTAACTCATCCTTGGAAAAGAAATCCGAATTTTCGAACTCTCTCCAGTTGGGTTATGTCTATAATCGTCTTTCGATGAATACCGAAGGGGCGAAGCAGAAGAACGATGTTAGTTACGAACCTTCAAGTCCTGATAACTATGCAATTGGATGGTCAAATCGCCCGTTAGGGATTTCTTTAAGCGCCAAATTTGCTGAAGGCAGACAATTAGAAAGACGAGTAAAGACAACTCGCGACGACTATCAAATTCGTTATTTGAAAGAGCAGTTAGGCTTGGAGCTAATCTACCAAAGATATGCCGGGTTTGAAGCAAGCGGAAAATACGGACAGTCCATGCCAACAGCTGATGCTGTTCGTTCAAATCTGACAATAACCATGTATAAAGCGCAAGTTGAATGGAAAGTCCACGGTGTTGGCGCGTTGGGATACTTTGGCGCAAGCTGGGAGAAACCAAAGCAAGACGGAGCAGGATATTACTTGTTGTCGAGTATCTCCCAAGTTGAAGTGAACAACCCCACTCCGTTTTTACCGCAGATGTACGCTTTTGCTTTTGGCGAAGACGCTTCGATTACATCAGGAACCTATCAAAGTCTTCAAGTAGGAGTAGGTGCCTCCTACGTGTGGCAGTGGGAAAGATTCTATATCGCTATTTATGGCGGAGCCCAGGGCGGACCACAAAAGCAAATCTACAAAACCACAAAAGGCAATGAAGAAGCATTCAAACTATTTGGAAACCTAGAATCTAAGTTGGTACTAGGATACGACTTCGGCAACTGGTTCATAAATGCTATCGGTCACACCCACCCACTAACGGTAGACCTAAAAGACACAAAACTCTCGTTCTTCACCCAAGACGCCGGTATATACGCAGGCACCAGGTTTTAAATTAGAATATTTCTGAGCTATCCTGCTTTTTGAATTTGGTTTTTAATTTGATCGACCATTTCCTGAACGCCGGAAACGGGGACGCCGTCGCGATCGATTTGAAACTCGAAAGTTTGTCCTTGGTAGCGGGCTTTGACGATGGAGCCGTCGTTAACCATGCTTTTCTCAATTTCTCGAACTTCGACAAGCTCCAAACCGTTCTTACGAATGAAATCCGGGTACTTTCCTTCTTCGGCCTTTAGGGAGCCAAGCTTAGATGACTCTGCACGATTGCCAGATTTAATAATGCCCGTCCAATAGTGTTTGCGAGTGATGTCGCGGGTGGAAGGAATTGGTGTGAAGGCATTGTTGGAATCAAAAATCCTTTCATAAGTCCAACCGGTCAGTTCACTAAAGAATTTTTGAGCTCTTTCAAATCCAACTTGCTCATAGATAAATAAGTTCTGCAAAGCGTGCGGCATCAAACCATGATTTCCAGGTGCGCCATCATCGATAATCAGACTTCCGCGGCGGATTCGTTGAACAAACAAACGACCGGGCTCGCGCCCCGCCTGTCTGCTGATTGTTTCAAGCATAATCCCGCGTTGTTCAGCTTCTGCTTTTAATACCTGGGCAAGATACTTCTCTGGAATATCAGAACGCTGCGATTCGCTGCACTCGTTGGCCAATCGGCACTTCTTAAGCGCTTTAAGTGCCATTGTGATCATAAACTCTTCGAACTTTTTCGAGTTGAATGCATTGTAGATCTCAACAGTCGTTTGTCTGTTTTCTGGGGAGCTTTTCACGGTCATCGACTCATAGATTTTTTTCTGATAGGCAGCAGACGTGATGGTCATCACCTGATCTGCCACGTCTTCAACGGTTTTTACCTGATGATAGACCTGCGGGGCCTGCATCATGGTTTTAATGTAGCCATAATCAGTCGTTTGCTTTTGAGCTTCAGCCAAAATCTCGTGATATCGTTTATCTGCAATCTTTTGAATGTTTGCAGTCTGATTCGGGTCAGGATTCTTTTGAAGCTTTTCGCGGAACTGCTCCGTCAGATAATGCTCCTGATGAACCAGATGAAAGTTTCTTGGTTGAGAAAGCAGTTCTGGGTAAACCGCAAACTTTGGAGCTGTCGCACCGGCCGCCGCAGCTTCCTTTTCTTGCATATCAATGACTTCTTTACTACGAGAAATCATGACGTGCAGGGAGTCGCTTAATCCACCGTCGTGAGTCGATTCAAATTGAATGTAACGACCCTTGTAAACAGCCACAAATAAGTAAGCTCTTGTGCCGTACAGGTGATCAATGCTCAACGAGGAAAGTTCGTAGGTGTTCTTAAGATAGTTTGTGAATTCAGGCATGTTTTGAATATCTTTTACCGAGTACATGCTTTTTGACTCGTAAGCCTGCTTGTCACCGTTTTTGAAAGCGGCCTTGCCGCTCTCTTTAGCTACGTTATCAATATACTTTCTTAGAGAATCTTGGGCTCTGTAGAATAATGAAGCGGCGGGTTTTTCCGATGGAGGAAGGTTTGCTTTTAGCAGCAGGAAGTTTAAAAGAACTCTTCCCGTGCGTCCGTTGCCGTCTGCAAAGGGGTGAATGTGAATAAACTCTTTGTAAAGTTCAAAAACTTCCATGGGTGTTGATTGCGAGTTGATGGTGTTGATGCGTTTTAGAAGATCTGCTGTCCTTTGCGGAACTTCTTTTGCCGGTGCAAAGTAATTAATGCGTTGAACACCGATGCCTTTTGTTTTCCAGGTTTGGGCCACTTCAAAAAGGCTCATGTCGATAGTAAGTTCTTTGTTTTTCTCGATAGCTTTTTTACTGAAAGCCCCGCGCATCACTCCAGCCATAGGAGCATTCGCCTGGAACTCATATGGATTCATTCCTTGATTCGCAGAAAGATTAATTTCAGACAGATCAGCCACGGTCATGGGTCTGTTTGATTTTAAAATATTTGAAATCAGAATATTGGCGCTGTGAATACCATCGATGTACTGCTGGTGTTTTTCACCATCTGCTTTATCGGCATTCGTGGATGTTTTTAACTGAATCGTCGTTAAGTAGTCGCCGACCTGATTTGCATTCATGCTTTCAATGCGCAGTCGTGCATATACACCACGCAAGAAATTCGAATACTCGTTAAAGACGTTTGGCTCTTCGGGAATAAATTTGAAAGATTTAAAATCAACCTTTACGGAGCTCTTCCAGTTTGAGGTATCCACTTTAACAGTGAACCAGCGGCCCATGATGTCTTTAAGGGTCATGATTCCCTGGTTATCCGCAGACTTAACCACAATGAAACTTGTGGAATACTCGGGAAGAACTATCTGCTGAAGTCCGCCATCAATGCCTTTTTCAAACGAAGTAAGTTGGCCAGAAACAACGCCCGTTTTCATCAAGTGTTGAAACAATGAATCAGAATTTAAAGTATGAAAAGGAACAGGTTTGTCCCAGCTACCAATAGATTTATAAAACTGCTTCAAATGAATCGGCGGATAAGTAGGCCCATCAATACGAACAGTGTCAGCAACCGAAGAAAAAACAGAACTACAAGACTCCGCCCCAATAGCCCCCGAAGCACTAAGCCCCAGCGCCAAAAATATCAAAATGAGACGAATAAAAATAAAAGCCTGTTTCACACCTACTTAGAGTGCCAAACCCATGCCATCTATAACCAAATAAAAGCGAAACAGAGAACACCAATATCTAAGAATGACAAATAAGGCCAACACCCACACTCATCTAATAAATTCCCCTTCTGCCCGAATGTTTGAACATGTCTCAACAAACCCAGCAAAATTCAGCGAAAGCAATTTGTTCTGCCCGTCCGAAGAGAGGCCTTCGGCGGCGCATGGATGCGCGAACCGGCAAAGCCGGCGCCGACGAGTCACGATGACGTGCCGACCGCAGCGACGGGCAGAACAAATTGATTTCGATGAATCTTCGATCGAGCGTTCTTGTTGGAAAAAAGGCAAAAAAAAGGGCCAGCAAGGAGGGGATTTATGCTGACCCATTAGGAACTTAAAAAAATGATCTCAGCCCACGGAGGGGATTGGGGCTGAGACCCTAATGATTACTGAGTAACCTCAGAGATACCAAGCACTACGAAGACGACCGTTTTGTTCCCGAAAACCATTCCAGGGAGGGGATCCACAGAATGACTTCCATAATTGGGAGCAATTTGATGCTCTTGCTCGATACCGCTAATCATAACTTTAGAACCGATGAAAGGCGTAAGATCGAAGTCTGATTGAAGAAGGATTGTGTTTTGTGCTTCAAGAACTAAAACAAAAGTTCCGTCAGCCAAAACTGAAACTTCACCTACGCGAGTCGAATAGTTGTAGTTGGAAGAATCTGTAACTTCAGCGCCTTCGATTGCGTTGTTTGGCAACACGCCTGCACGAGCCACTGCGGAAATCGCAAGGACTAGCAAGATGTAGAAAGCAATCAGAGCATTTTTAATCACAGAGAGTATCCCCCAAAAACTAAAGACAGTAATCCCTAGAGCAAGGTCTGTGCCAATCTGAGACAATCGCCAAGTCGAAGGTGATTGATTTGAGGGTGGGATCTCGGGATAAGTAAACTCAATTCGGAACTAGGGGTAATTCCAAGGTGGAACTTCAGTTCAACTTTGGAACCACTTTCCTTGACCAAAGCACAGAGTGAGACAGCAGACTTCGGGGGGCTTGGTTGTTTGACAAAAAAGCCAGTATTATTAGGCATCTATGTCTCGCATTCAAGTAACCTGGGTAGTACGAACACGAAGTGGCCAAGTTAAAGGCCCATATTCCACTGAAGCCATTCTTCGCATGATTGGTGAGGGTGTATTTTCGGGTCAAGAGATGATCTCGAAACTTCCCGATGGTCAATGGTCCCAGATTTCCAAAGAGCCCGCATTCTATGACAAATTATTGGAAGCGCTTGAAGGCGTCGTTGATGTTGATCCAAAAAAAGTTCAGAAGATGGAAGCTGAAACCGTCATCATGAAGCCCACATCTTCTGGTCAAACTGGTTCATCAACCATGCCCGGAGGACCCAGCAAGGACAGCCTTGCCAATATCACAGTCGACAAAAGCAAAACCCGCAAAGTCGACATCTATGATACGCCATCGCATGTGGCGCCCGCTTTCATTCCTGGCTCAGTGACTTCGAATACAGGCTCACAATCCGCGAAAAGTTCGGTGATCGATTTATCGAATCTGCGCAATATGGAGAAAAAAGAACTCGCAAAAACACTGAAACTTCCGTTGGCTATTCTTGCAGTGATTGTTTTGTTGGGTGTTTGGCTGTTGTACGATACGGGACCTGGTCAGGGCGACAAAATTCATCTTTTGGCTCCAGGCCCAAGCACGTCACCAATGAGTCCGGCAGATGCTGGAAAAAAACTGAATGAAGCTATCAAGGCGATGGAATACGATACTTTCGAGTCGTACCTGGATGCGCAGAACAAACTGGTTTCAATTGTTGAAGGCTCCCCTACAAATTTGGAAGTGCGCGGTCTTTTGTGTGTGGTCTATCGCGAGCTTTGGCCATTCGCCAAACAGGATGCGCAGGATAGTAATACGATTGCAGCAGTAACGCAGTCCACGCGTGCAATTAACGTGGTTAGTCCCTACGGACGTGTCTGTGAAGCTGTGAAGCTTCTGACCTCCGGTAAATTCAGGGAAGCGCGCGGCAGTATCGAGGCAACGCTGGACAATTCAGAGCCATTCTCGCTGCTTCCAATTCTTTATGCATACAAAGCAGAGTTGTTAGAGGGTGAAAAAGACTACAACAACGCCGTTCCGTATTTTGAAAAAGCGACGCAAATGTGGGAGCGCTGGCTTCATCCGCAAGTGATGCTGGGCAAGCTGTATATGGCGCAGGAAAAGTACAATGAGGCAGCCCAGGTTTTCAGAAAAGCATTGGCGCAACATCCGAAGCATCGCGAAGCACAGCTGCTAATGGGAATTACCGAGTATCGTGGTTTCAAAAAAGCAGACGCGGCTTTTGGGTTATTGAATTCTGCAATGGAATCAAAGAGTGCCGTTTTTCCTCCGACAGAAGCTTTGGGATATCAGGTTCTGGCCGAAATCTATGTTGAACGGAACGACAAGAAGAAGGCGTTAAACGCTGCTCAGCAAGGGTTTAGACTAAATCCAAATAATTCGCAATTGCGCCAGCTGGTGTTGCGTTTGGGTGGATCCGATAAAGTCAGCGGCGGGAAAAATCAGAATAGTGAATTACTATTCCTGGGTGATCAGTACGTGCGCCAGGGTGACTACTTGGCAGCTCAAGCTGAATTCAAGGCGGCGTTTGAGGCAGATCCTAAGAATGGAACCGCAGCAGTCAAAGCGGCTAAGGCCTTGTGGCAATTGAATCAAAGTTTTGAGGCGATTGAGTGGTTAAATAAAGCCATCAAGGCCGAGCCAAAACTCGTTTCCGCGTATGTGACACAGGCAGATTATCTGACCCAGCGATTTGATTTTACAGCGGCCACTCGGGTGCTGACTTCAGCCATTCGCATGGCTCCGAATAATTACGAAGTTCTGCGTGGCCTGGCTTTGATGGAGTACCGACGAAACAATATGCCGGGCGCTGTGAACTACGGAATGCGTGCCTTAAAAGCGTATGATGGGGATATCGAAACGTATATTCTTTTGGCTAAGGCTAACGGAGCACTGGCTCTTTCAATCATGCCTTTGAATAAAAAAGAAATTGAAAGAAAAGAAGCCGCGGCAAAGGATTCGGTTCGCTTTGCAACGAAGGCGGTGGAAATTGACTCTACCAATCCAGAAGCGCAAATCACCTATGCGAAGATGTTGGCTGCCACAAATGGCGTGGATTCCGGGATCACCTACTTAAACGAACTGATTAAGCGTTTCTCTTACACTTTGGATTATCGCGTGGCTTTGGCTGAAGTGCATAAGTCCGAAGATCGCTACTCCCAATCCAAAGAAATTTACGAGCGTGTTGTTGAGGCCGATCAGAAGAATAAGAAAGCCTGGTTGGGATTGGGTGAAAGTTATAAAGCTTTGGGATTGAATGACAAAGCCCTTAAAGCCTTCTTGCAGGCTGCAATCCTGGATCCTACCGACGGTGAAGCTCTTTTCCAGGCGGGGAAACTTTACTTGGAAACATCCCGTTATGATGAGGCGATCCAACAATTCAAACGGGTGCAGCGCTTGAACGCGAACTACCCTCGTACCTGGTATTATGTGGGTAAGGCCGCTTTTGCATCGGGTGATTTGAATGGGGCTGCGGAAGCGGCGAAACAAGAAAAGAAACTGAACCCCAACATGGCGGATTCCTATATTCTTGCGGCAGAAGTTTTTGCTGCCCGTAAACAGTTTACAGAATGTGCTGGTGAGTATTCGCAGGCGATGAAATTAAGACCTCAGGGGGCAGAGATTTACGTCAAAGCGGCTCAGTGTTACCGTCAGTCGGCGTCGCTGGAAGTGGCAGAAGACATGCTGGCCTTGGCTGCTGCCCGGGAAAGTGGATACGCAGAAATCTACCGGGAACAAGGGGCGATTTATGAGATCCGGGGAGATACTCGCTCTGCAGCACAGTCCTACAATAAATATCTTGGGCTCTCCCCAAATGCTCCGGATCGTGCTGAAATAGAAAACAAGTTAAACCGAATGGGCAACTAGGAACGTCAACGGAGGATGCCAAATGGGTATCGGCGATAAACTAAGTAGTTTTTCAAATAATGTTCAAGAGGGCGTAAAGTCCACAACCATGACAGTTCTGCATATTTTATTGCGACTGATCACTGGATTTTTTGTCGGCATGACGTTGGCGCTAATCGGTCAGGAACTGATTGGTTACGGAACATTTGCTGTGATCTTTGCAACAGTCGTGGTGATGTCCGTTATCATGAAGATTCTGTCGCAGTGGAGTTTTGCTCAAATCTTAATTTTTGACCTGATTGTCGTCCTTGTCGGGATGCTATTAAGAATGTATATACTGGTCGCACCTTAAGCGAGGACTTCTGAACAATGATCGATATTAAACTTCTGGAAAAAAAAGCTGAAAACGGCGCTTCTTATTATGATGAGTATAAGCAGGCGTTGATCAATCGTGGTGGTACTCCGGAAATCCTGGATCAAATCATGGAGCTTAATAAAAAGCGCAAAGAGATGATCGCACAGGCCGAGACTGCAAAAGCCAATCAAAATAAATTGAGCGGTGAAATCGGAAAACTTAAACGCGAAGGCAAAGACGCTTCGTCGTTGTTGGCAGAAGTTGATGCGATCAAAGGTTCCGTTAAAGATCTTGAGGCTAAAGCTGCTGAAGCGGATCAACAGGTTTTGAATTTGGCTCTTGTGATGCCAAACAAACCGCACTCTTCAGTGCCAGTTGGTGCTTCTGGTGATGAAAACGTAGTTCTTAAAACTTGGGGCGAACCAACTAAGTTTGGTTTCAAGGCGAAAGAACACTGGGAGTTGGGCGAGAAACTTAACATCATCGATTTCGAACGCGCAGGTAAAACCACGGGGACTCGCTTTGCCTTCCTAAAAGGTGCAGCGGCTCAGATGGAGCGCGGTCTTATTCAGTTCATGATGGATTTGCACTCTACTCGTCATGGTTATACTGAAATGATTCCACCATTCATGGTGAACTCAAACAGTTTGACGGGCACTGGTAACTTCCCAAAATTCAAAGAAGACGTATTCCATTTGGAAGGCTCTGATCTTTATTTGATTCCGACAGCGGAAGTTCCTGTTACGAATTACTACAATAACGAAATCCTGGATGAAACTTATCTTCCACAAAGCTTCTGCGCTTACTCCCCTTGCTTCCGTTCTGAAGCAGGCAGTGCCGGCCGCGATACGAAGGGTTTGATTCGTCAGCATCAATTCGACAAGGTTGAGTTGATGACTTTCTGTCATCCGGATAAATCCTATGAAATTCACGAGGCTTTGACGTCTCATGCAGAGCAAGTTTTGATCGATCTTGAGCTTCCATTCCGCCGCATGCTTTTGTGCACGGGCGATATGGGCTTTGGATCTGCAAGAACCCATGACTTGGAAGTATGGCTTCCAGGACAGGGAGCTTATCGCGAGATCAGCTCATGCTCGAACTTCGAGGACTTCCAGGCTCGTCGTGCGAATATTCGCTTCCGCAGTCTTGGTGGCAAACCTCAGTTTGTACATACATTGAACGGCTCTGCCCTGGCGGTGGGACGTACTTTGGTGGCGATTCTTGAGAACTACCAGCGCGAAGACGGTTCAGTGGCGATTCCTAAAGCACTACAGAAGTACATGGGCGGGAAAACAGAGATCCGCTAGTTTGCTGGCTGGTCTCTTTTAAATTATTACACCGCGTCATTACAACAACCGCTTGAAAACCCCCGTCAAAACCCATAGAACGGTCGACGGAGAGTTGGTAGAGTGGTTGAATACACCAGTCTTGAAAACTGGCAGCCCTTCGCGGGGCTCGAGGGTTCGAATCCCTCACTCTCCGCCATTTGTTTGCTGGACAGCCAAGCTGAATGCAGACGCAAAAAACTAAAAAGCGATCCTTAGTGATCGCTTTTTTTATTTCTAAGCCTGTCTAATTTTAAAATCTAAGGATTCTTGTTCATTGTGCAGAAGATCTTTGTGCTTTGAGGACCGAAGCCGCCGTAGGTGATGTAATAGATCACTTTGGTCTCTGGATTCTGGCGCATGTAATAGACGACATTTGGAACTCCTTCGGAGTTGTAGATCTCTACTCTGGAAGCATTGCTGCCTTCTTTGATTCGCGCATTTTGTTTGGCGAAATCTGAAGCTTCCTGACGAGCTTTTGTCAGATCCCAATTTGCATAGGGATTCTCAGGATAGAAGTAAGCAAAGTTCGTAGAGAAATATGTCGTGCCGTCTTCAAGTTGGTCGATCAACAACTCCGCATAGTGTTCGTGATCGGGTCCAATCCCGCCCAAATGAAAACATCCGCCGCTGTATACACCGGGCACCTGACTGACAGTGTGAGGAGTGTAGTTAAATCCAGAAAGAATGGATTTCATAACTTTTGTGCATTTCAAACTGTCGCATGCATCTTCTGGTAGTTCTGAAATCATTGGTGCCGCGTTAGCAATGCCTGCGCACAGTGCGATAATAGCAAAAATAGTTCGTTTCATGTTGTGTCCCCTCACCATAAAAGCATAAATTTTCTTTGGGGGCGGTCAAATGGTTTGTGATATGCTTCCCCTGAATTTACAAAGGAACGGCATCATGTCTCAGATTATCGATATTATTCTGCATCTTGATCAGCACTTGGTTCAGTGGATGGCTTATTTCGGCCCTTGGATCTATGTGATTATGTTCCTTGTGATTTTCTGTGAGACTGGTTTGGTTGTGACGCCTTTCTTGCCAGGTGACTCGTTGCTATTTGCGTTGGGTGCGTTGACGACGGTTGAGGGGGGATTGAATCTTTGGATTCTGTTGGGATCTTTGACGATCGCGGGAATTATCGGCGATACGGTTAACTATCACATTGGCAAGTATCTGGGGCCGAAGGTGTTTGATATCGACAGTCGCTTCTTTAAAAAACAATACCTGATCGATACCCAAAACTTTTACGACAAATGGGGAGCCTTCACTATCGTGGCAGCTCGCTTTGCCCCGATCGTTAGAACGTTCGCGCCGTTTGTGGCTGGTATCGGTAGCATGAAGTACCGTAAGTTTGTTACTTACAACGTAATTGGCGCAGTCGTTTGGGTATTTACCTTTATCTTGGCGGGTCACTTCTTTGGCAATTTGCCAATCGTGAAAAGAAATTTCCACATCGTGATCTTTGGTGTGATTGGGGTTTCTTTGATTCCAGTTATCTGGCCGATGGTGGCTTCAAAGTTCAAAAAGGCCTAAGCGGCCTTTTTTGATAGTTTCTTCAGATCATTATTCGTCTCAAAGAACACGGGATCCGTCGATTTATAGTGTTCAACCAATTGTTTTACCACGAAGCTTCCGCTGGCGCGGAATAACGGGTTCTTGGATTCCAGGAACTCGGTCAATTTCTTAGCAAGTTCATGATCGAAATTCTGCTTACCAGTAACGAGCAAGGCATCTGCAGAGACACGGTTGTGACTTGCATAGATGTACTGACGAAGGAAGCTGACGTCTTTAGCCAAGTCACCCAGCACCACAATGGTGTTTGCTTGAGTGCGCGGATCCTTGTGTTCCAGACATTTTTCAAGCAGCTGAAGCAATGAACCTTCTACGAAAGCATGAGGCACTAGGTTTGAAGCCAATGAAATGGTGGAAGCCAGCACTTTGTCGCTGATGTTCTTCTTTTCATTTTGCACATAAGCAGTGGCTACCAGTTTTTCAAATGCGGCTACTTGTTGCAGCGTTGTTTGGTTCACTTTGAATGTTTTAAGAACAGAGAAAACCCTGAAGAAGCTGATTTCGTCTTTTTCTTTAAGAGCTTTTTCAAGGAAGCTATAGATACAGATTAAATCATTGTCGCTGCGATAGTATGTCAGCTTTTCCAATTGATGACGACCCAGAAGACGATCAATCGGAGCAAACTCATTCACTTTGCAAAGTGTTGCCGGGGTAGAAAAGCCTTTTAGTATTGTGCTTTTCGTTTCAGCGATACTGCACAGGTCCGACACGGACGAACTTGCTTCACTATAGAAGGTGACAGAGCTTTTTACTTTATCATCCACTTGGCTTAGCAGGCGCGCCGATTCGATCAGTGGCAAACCAGAAAGACCGTAGCCTGAATCTTGTGGCACGAAACGAATTTTTCCGATAACGAAGGAGCCTTTCACTTTGAAGTAGTGATCCGCGCCATCTGGAAGGTGATTTTCAATATCTTGAGCCACATCAAATACTGCGCGCAAACAAGCCAACGCCATGGCTTGGGAGTTAACGCCTTGAGCTTCTTTGATGTGGAATACGATTTCGTCACCCACGTACTGGTAAATCAAACCATTATAGCGTTCGATCACTTCGCGGGAACGGATGAAATAGGAATTCATCATGTCGCTGACGTATTCGTCTTTTTTATCGATGAAAATTTGTGTGTAACCGTTCAGGTCAATTCGCACCATGGATGTCTGGAAGGCGTAAGGAGCTTTTCGTCCTGACTTCAACTCGTGAACAATTGCGGGTGTCAGAGTTTCTGTATAGATTTTGTTTTCGTATGCTAGCGTCTTCTGAGTTGCCTCGTAAGTTTGGGCAGCATGAAGAAGGGTCGCGCCCTCTTTAGACAAAGACTTGATCTTCGTCATTTGATGACGATCGCGAGACGAAAGAATCTTAGTCAAATCAAGGATGTCTTTTAGGAACAACCACACAATCAAGGACAGGAACGCTGTGACAGAAACGAGATCGCGCAGGATCATGCCTTTGTAGTCCCAGGCTGTTTGCATGATGATGCGGGCTTTGTTTTGGAATACTCCCACAGTCAGGCGGTAGTCCATGATTTTGATTGTTCTAAATGCGATGTTCTTCGTTGCCAGAATCTGATTAAAGACTGAGTAGTCTGCGTTGATGCTATCAGCATCGCCGTCGTTGTTGTGAAAGCTTACAACTTTGTCTTTGTTTTGCAGAATATAGAAATGGATCAGATTCAGTTCGCGGGCTTTATCCAGATTTGATTTTACCAAGTCAGTGTTATCAGAAACCAAGGCAGAGATTTGACTGTCTTCAACGAAAGTCATTTGTGCGTGCTTGGTTTCGATCACTTGCTCGGTCATATCAGCAACGTTGAAGTAAAACTGTGTCGCAGTGATACCTACGTAGCAAACCCAGAAAGTTGCTACGATTAAAAGCACCATTGATTTGTTGCGTTTCACTTTGGACAACAAAAGCATTCTCCTTTTAAGATGCCGACTACATTTTGTTTATCGGAGTCTTAAGGAAACAACTTAAGTGTTTGTTTTTCGGGGTGATTATATTCCCCTCAAATGTGAGGAAACAGGTCCAGTTAGCGTTGGCGGATGAAGCGGCTACCGTCATCCAGGTAGATGACCATGCCCTCGGGGTCACCCCAGCGGTTGCCGTTATAATCAATGATCTTAATTCTATTGGCCTTTAAATTGTCCTGGAAGCTTTGGCTTTTAAGATCCGTGCGTACTTGGGAGTGGTCTCGATCCACGATTTCACTCATGACCTCACGTTGTTGCTCTTTATTAACCGGACCTGTAGCAGAAGCTGGTGCACGCGAAGACGCGGTTGTACGGGCAGTATTTCGAGAGTTGCTCGCAGCTGAGGAGCTACCACTATTGCTGCCTCCACCACCGGCGCTAGATCCCATATTAATAGAGGATCCTCCTCCGCCGCCGGCTATAGCCGGAGAATCACCGCCACCACTTCGTGCGGGAGCTGAAGCAGATCTTCTTCCCTTTGATGTTTCGTCGGTGCCGGAGCTTGCGCTGTCTGAATTGCTACTTGGCTGATAGGACTGTGTATTAGATTGATACGAACCTGCCGGCTGTCTAGCTGGCGAGCGATTTGATGCAGACTTTGCTGCACCTTTGGTTAAGTCTACTTCTTCAGCGATGAACTCGTCAGAACCTACTCCGCCGCCCCCGCTGTTGCCTTTGGATTGATATCTTCCATGGCGCGATTGATAGCGACTTCCAGTGGAGCTGCCACCAGAATCTGAACGACTGCTGCTGGTTTCTGATTCCGAGTAAGTTGAAGTTCCGGAGTATGCATTGCCTGATCCGCTGCTGGATGATGAGGATGAACGGGAACTTGCGGATCTGGAAGGGTAATAGTCTGAATTTTTGTTGGAATTCTGAGATTCTGAATTGTCGGCCATAGCCGGAGTATTTGAAACACCCATCACTTGGTTGGCGGCTCTGAAAAGAGGAGCGCTTTCACTGACGCTTTCTCGAACAGCTTGTTCTTTGCCCTGAGGGGATTTGTCGGTTTTAGCGACAGAAAGTTCATCAGCGTTAGGAATTGCCTTCGCCTTGGCAATTTCATTTTTCATATTAACGCTATTGTCTCCTGCTCGGGATGCGCTCGCGGGGGATCTTTTGCTTGATGATTGCTTAACTTCTAATACTTCATTAATTTTGGTATTCGCAGCTTCCTGCGAGGTATTGTTTGCCGCATTTTCCGTGTGAGTTTTCATTACCGGAGCCATAAATACAGTGGTCGGATTGGAGTTCAATTGTTTAACGAATCGTTTATCACCAGGAATTTCTAAACAAGATTTTAGAATCTGGTAAATGGAATCTTCATTTGTCACGCCTGCCGAATGCACCAATTCATGGTAAACTAATCGAAACATACTCACGAGGCCAACTGGTGGATCTTCGCTCTCTTTTGGAATTTCGAAGCTAATTCTACCATCTTCCGTTGTTTTTCCGGTGGCTTCTGATTCCGTTGTGAATCCGCATGTGAAGATTTTATCGGTTGCGGTTGGATTCTCTCTCATTTTTGCCATGGTTGCAGTTAGTTTCGACGAGACTAGATTTGAATCAACACCTTCGATTGTTTGTCCCGCCACGCAGGTATTGAATTTTGTGGGATTACTAGCAATATCTCTAAGAATAATACTGAGTCTTTTGCTGAACTTTGGAAACTCAGTGAGTTCACAGGACTTTTTCTCGTCGTTTGTTTTTGAGAGTACCGCTGCAATATCCTCATTTAGGGATGAGACCTTGTCGGCTAGTACTGTATTCTGCTGGTCACACGAGTCCTTCTCGGCCTCCCCATGCATTACTAGCATCGGCCGGAATTCAGACTTTGTGAGTACAAGTTTGTTGTTCTTGTAGACGAATTCCTTCACGCCAACATTCTGTCCCTTGAAGACTTTAAACTGTAGCTTGGCGAATTGCCCAGCGTTATAGCTTACATGAATCTCAGTGTTGTCTTTGCGCAAGTACCACTCATCCACTTTTCCATCGAGGTCTCGATCTATACGAATATCGTCGTAGTTTTTGTAGCTTAGAATTCTTTGGGTAGCTAAAGTCCCACGTGGATTCAAAATGATTTCGCCATTTGCTGACAAAGCAAATAATAAAGAAAGCGATAGAATGGCGGTTCGAGACGTAGTTCGCATCTCTAGTTACTTCGGTTTATAGTAAAATTATATTGAGGGAACCAGACCAATCTTAGGTCTAGATTTTACTTTGCACCTGTCACTGTTCTCATAAATTTAAGACGATTTAATTATGCGCGCATTTATTTTGCTTATAGCTTTGCTAATTCCAGTTTTGGGAACGACGGCAACATTAGTACCTTCAGACTGGGATACACCTGCTAAAGGTTATCCAGTTGAGGACCCAGCAAAGAATCCAGAAAAAAAATTCATGCCTCCAATAGTGAGCCAGGATTCCTTGGGCATTTGCTATGCTGCTGCTGCATCAACGATTCTGAACTTTGAACAGTGCAAGCGACTCAATGTCGTTGATTGCATGAAGGTTCCGGATTCAAAACGTATATCTATGTTAGGTGTTACGAGGTATACGCGACTACCAAAGGACGAGAACGACTCCTTGGACAAGAATTATCGGGAATTACCTGAGGGCGGGAATGGTTCCACTGTTCTTAGTACCGCAATCAATCTTGTCGACCGTGTGCCATCAGAACAATGTGCTTCATTAGAACGAGTTCTTTCGAAAGATACGATTAAATCAAAGGGAGATCTTACAGACGCTCAAAGGGCTGTTTGGGATGGATTGAAGTCAGATTATGAAAAGTATCGGGAAGCTGTTGCAAAAAACTGTAAAGATTGCGCTGATAAATACTATCAAGCGGCTGTCCAAACAGTTTCAAAAAACTTGAAGATCGAAGAAGATCAATTAGTAGATCCGAATTTACGTAATGATAATTTAAAAGTTCTAAATGCGTTTAAAAAAGAAACCTACGAGGAGGCGCTTAACGCACTTCTCTACCCCTCCGCTTGTAGTGAAAATCAGAATACCATTGAGTTGGCGGGAAAAGACTCTTTGGAGCATAACGTTTATCCACAAGGTGAAAGTCCAAGCCGAGAGCAAGTTTTGAATAAGATAGTTTCGATTCTTGAAAGTAGGCAACCGGTATTGGTAGAGCCAATTTGCGTTGCTGATTGTGATAAGAAGCCAAATAAGGACAAACCTGAAGATGGACCCAAGTATCACGCTGTCGTTGTAGCCGGCTATCGGAAGATCTGTAAGAAGAATAATCCAACAAGCTGTCGATATGCTCTCAAAGTAGTCAACTCTGGCGGAGCTGGCTGGCAGAAAGCAAATAATGATGGCTGGATGGAAGCAACCCCTCTTCTGAAAAATGTTAAAATGGACGAGGCAGCTGTTTCTTGGATCGGATCTAGAATGAACTAGAAGGCAATATGGGTGTATTTGGCACACTCTAGCCTGCTTATTGTTCGAAGTACTTTAACTTAGCTCTAAAATTGTAGAACATGACTAATATGGCTTTAAGTACCCTTGTCATTCTTTTATTGCTTCCGACTTTCGCTATCGCGGCGAAGGCGCCTGTGGATTCGGATTGGGCTACGACGGCTTCGTGGGTTAATAAAAGTGCTGATCCAGATAATCCGTATGAACTACCGAAAGAGTCTTTGCCTCCAAAAACTACAATCGACACTTTTGGAATCTGTTTCGCGGCTTCGGCTGCCACTGTTTTAAACTATGAAATGTGTAAGCAAAGCTCAATTAAAGACTGTTCAAGACTGCCAGAATCGAAGCAAGTTTCTACTATCGGAATAGCTCGTTATGAAGCTGACGCGATACCTGGAAGTTTGCCGAAATTTGATGAAAGTTATGAACAACTGAAAATTGGGGGATCCGGCGGCAAGGTGTTAAGTTACGCAAGTCGTATGATGAAGATCCCAACAGAAGAATGTGCTTCACTTGCTAGAATTACATCTAAGATTCCAGTTGAGACCGCTAACGATGCAGTTAGAGCTCAGCAGGAAATTTGGAATAGTTTAGAATCCGATTATGAGGGCTACAGAAAGGCTGTCGCTGAAAAATGTGATTCTTGCGCCGCAAATTTTTATGCATCAGCGATCGAAACGGTTTCAAAAGGTATCAAGCTCGAAGAGGATCAGTTAGTAGATCCTAATATGCGGAATGATCAAGCAAGAATTCTTGAAGCATTCAAAAAGGACACCTACCAAAAAGCATTGAACCAGCTGCTTTATCCGAAATCTTGTAGTGAAAGTGGGGTCACACTTCCGAATAAGAATGGCGTAAAAGTTGGGCTTTTTCCGCAGGACGAAGTGATTAAAGATGGGGAAGCACTAGTCCCAAAAATTAAAGAAATTCTGCTAACGAAGAAGCCTGTTATTTTGGATGGAATTTGCGTTGTTGATTGTGGCACGAAGAAACCGGGTTACCATTCTGTAGTTATTGCTGGGTATAAAAAGATATGCCCAAAAGGTGACACTCAACAGAAGAATTGCCGCGAAGCCTTAAAAATAATTAATAGTGTCGGCGCAGGTTGGCAGGCGGCTCACAATGATGGCTGGGTTGAAGCGAAATCACTTATGAAAAATGTCAAAGTCGATAAAGGGAATCTTGCCTGGTTGGAAGATCGACCAAAAGCAAAAACCACTCAGTAACCTGAGGTTCACTCGGGCGATGGGGCTTGACTCCATTGATAGCTCTGCTAGTGTCAGCTCCCTTATGAAAAAAGAATTCATGATTAAAGCAGTAGAGCTTTCCCGTAAAAACATGCAGCAAGGTGCCGGTGGACCTTTTGGTGCAGTTGTCGTTAAAGACGGCAAAATTATCGGTGAAGGATGGAATAAAGTTACTTCCTCCAACGATCCCACAGCTCATGCGGAAGTTTCTGCGATTCGTGATGCTTGCGCTAACGTTAAGAACTTCAGCCTGGAAGGCGCAGAGATTTATACTAGCTGCGAACCTTGTCCGATGTGTCTTGCGGCAATTTATTGGGCGCGTATTTCTACGATTTACTACGGCAATACACGCAAAGACGCTGCTGATATTCAGTTTGATGATGATTTCTTGTACCAAGAGATCCCTAAAGACATCAAAGATCGCCAAGTGCCGATGATTCAATGCGGACACACAGAAGCCCTTGAAGTTTTCAAAGAATGGCAGTCTAAGACAGACAAAATCCCGTACTAAAGTCCGGCACAATAAACAGGACTCCAAGCGAGGTTCTTTCTTGGAGACAATAGAGGAATGAAGTACTTTTCATTCCTCTATTTATTTTCATCAATACTATTCGCAACTTCCTGCACGACAGTGGAAAAAAAGATTCCTCGCGACGTCGCATCGCTACAGGCGACTGGCGGAATGGAAGGTATTTGGTTCTTACAAGGAACAAGCACTTCACGCGGCCCCTACAACGGCGAATTAGAGTTAAGAAAAACCAGTGATGGTACATACGATGTTATTCGTATGATCACCTACATTAACTATTTCTACGATGGCTTGAAGGTTCAGGAAGTTTGGACCGGCAAAGCTGTGACCGCCGGTGATACTTTGGTGTTGAGCTATGATTTGCGCCAAGCGGATTTTATCACGAAGCTTGGAAATCAAAAGCGTGAGCCAACTGATTTCAAAAACCCGATCACCGTTGTGACCAGATTTGTTGCCACTGACAAGGGCTTGGCGGCTCAGTACTCTGACAAAAAAGTTTCCAATTACACAGAGTGGATCACGACACGACGAAATTTGGAATCTAAACCTCTTTGGACCAATTTACGCACAAACATTGATGCTCAAGGACCGAAGATTCCGGTGGCCGTTCGCGGTGTGATTAATATTTTCAAGCGTGATGTTGATTACAATAAGGATCCTTTTGTTCAATCATTCAAGGATAGGAAAGAATTCAAAGAGGAAAGACCCTTCATTGTTTTTGATCCGACAGACTACGACTTCTATCAGGAAAACAAAGACATCATTCGTGTCGTTAATAAGATCACAGATGATATCAGCATCACCGAAGCCTCTGTGAAGCGAAATGCATACTCGCCTTCATTAAAAGAGAAGGCGAACAGCTACGATAAAAACACGGTCACTCATCACATCAATGAAATCGGCATGGTTGCAAAGGCCGAGGTCGATGCAAATGAAAAGTTAATTGCCTATCGCTATGATGGTGACTCGGCATTGTGGACGGGAATGTACATTGGCTCCCAGGCAATGCGGTATTTAAAGACCAAGGATCCAGCCGCTTTGGCAAATGTGCGAAAGTCTTTGCGTGCGATGTTCATTTTGATGGATATCACCGAAGATCCCCAGGAGTTCGCGCGAACGTTGATGCCTTATAAACCCGGCGATGCGATTCCGAATAAGTGGCATCAAGGCAAGGGCGTTTATTCAAACATGCTTTGGCTGGAGGGCGGCAACAATGACATGTTCAAGGGTCTGACTCACTCAATGATGTGGGGAAGCTTGGTCATTCCAGAATCTGATCAGGAGATCTGGAGTCATTTGCGGGACAAATCAAGAAGGCTATTGAAGCTTCGTATCTTCGACGAAAAATCCCAGAATCAAGCGCCAAGCTATGGACTGGTTGCACTGATCAACAAAGACAAGAAAGCTCAAGAGGAATACCGCTCGGCTTATCGTAAGCTTCGTTGGAAGCCATCGGGCTACAGCATGAATGCAAACTTCTATTGGCATGGAAGTGCTGACTGGAGTGGCGTAAATCTGGGCTTAGTGGGCGACATCACTGATATCAGCATTGCAGAACGCCTGGGGGAAACCGAGATTCGCAATCGCCTGCGTGAGCGCTTGATGGACACTTGGGTTACTTACAGTCCGGCTCAGCGCCACCTGTTGACGATGGTTGCATATGGCTTCGCCTATTCCAAAGGTACTCGTGGAGATGACTTCCGGGAAGACAGCAGTGACGCAAAGTTTATGGCAGCCCTTAATAGTGCAACTTGGGGACTTAGAGAGATTCCCTATCCCCGTCCAAACTTGGATGTATCCATCGATCACTCGCTGAATCCTGAATGGTGTATATCACCGATTCCACGATTGTTCTGGAAGGCTTTAAAGAAGCCGGAACCACCGAATGAATACTTCTATCAGGGGCTTTATAACTATCCAGTGTTCGAGTTCCAGGCATTTACTTCGAACTTTGTGTGGAAGGATACGGCATTTGGCTTTAAAGACAGTGCCAGTCGAGGATCTGAAAACTCCGGAGTCGACTACCTGTTTGGATACTGGCTGGCCAAGTATGTGGGCGTCCCTCACGTAGATTAGCCAATATGAGTTGTGGATAAAGCTGTTTTCCCTGTGGATAAATGGCTTCCACTAGAGGATTTTTGAAAGAACTTCCCGGTTTCAAGAAAGATTGAAATTCGGGCTGTCTGGGGATAAAAATCCCCTATGAAAAAAACCGGCAGAGACACAAAAGAGCTTAAAAATTTCGCCCTTGGCGAAGCTAAGACAGATTACCCTTCAGACTATTCTCCCGAGTCCCTTGAAGCCTTTGATAACAAAAATCCTGGCAAAATCGCCTGGACGACTTTTGTTTGCACAGAATTCACATCACTTTGTCCAAAAACAGGCCAACCGGATTTCGCAAAAGTTTTTATCAACTACATTGCCGATAAAAAAATGGTCGAATCAAAATCGTTGAAACTATATTTGTTCAGCTTCAGAAATCACGGCGATTTCCATGAGGACTGTATTCAGACAATTTGTGATGATCTTGTAAAGCTTATGAAGCCTAAGTACATCGAGGTTGTCGGCGAGTTTACTCCGCGCGGGGGAATTGCGATCTTCCCGTATGCAAGTTACGCTAGTAAAGATAAGTTCTATCAGGAACTTTGGAAAAAACGTCTAAGTGAGTTTGCTCCAGGTAAATACTCGATGGAGTTAAGCAAGCTCTACTAGTGAGGGCTTATGCGCGAAAATCTTCCCCGTGAACTTACAGAATTAGTCGATTGGTCTGTGACGGAGCTGGGGAAGGTGATTGAATTCGAAACTGGAAAATCCGGCTTCTTGAGAATTGAAAAGATCAGACGTTTTGTTAAGTCCGAACAAGCAAAAACACTGAAGGGCCTTCAGAGCCTTTATCAAGAACTTCAAGGTCTATCGACCACTGAACAATATCAAATTGCCCACGCCTTTGCCTTAATGCTGGAACTGATCAATTCCTGCGAGGCAGCTTACCGCACCCATAGACTGAAAATTGAATCCCGGAATCAAAAGCCAGCAGCTCACGGTTTCGGACGAACAATTCATGTCTTAACTGCGCATCCAACAGAGTCCCGCAATTCCGATACACTTTATTACTTTAAGAAAATTCAAAACCTACTGGAACGCAGGCTTGATCAGTTCAGTAATGATGATCAACTGGAGCTGAATGCATTGCTTAAGTGGGCGTGGCATATTCCGATGTCAAAGCAGCGCAAGCCTACGGTTATGGATGAAGCGGAGTATGTGTACGGTCTGGCTTTACAAGAAGAGATCATTGATCTTTACATCAAGCAGCGCCACAAGAAACATCCCTTCTATATTCGAACCTGGGTTGGTGGCGATAAGGACGGCCATCCTGGCGTTGATGAAACAACTATGATTGCCAGCTTAAATATGTCGCGACGAATGCTGCTGAAGTGGCTTGCAAACTCCCTTAAGGAGTATCATAGCAACATTGAGCCGTTGGTAATGGTTCATCCCCAAGAAAAACATATTGTGCTTTCGCTAAAGAAGGAAATCCGGCAGATTCAAAAAAGACTTCAGTCGTTAAAATCCATTCAGGCCCGGGATGCTAATAAACTTCACGACATGAAGGCAGCAATCGTAGAGTTAAGCAAAAATCAGAGAAAACTTTTTGGAGTGGATGCACCGGCGCTTACGCGAATACTGTCTTTTACGAAGATCTTTCCAGGACTGGTCGTTCCTTTGGAAATTCGCGAGGACAGCGGCCTGGTTCATGAAGCTTTAAATGGAAAAAGCAAGAATCCCAATATTGTCAGAATGATGAAGGCACTGGGGCGCATTTCCCCGAATCATGATCCAAAATACTATGTGCGGGGATTTGTACTAAGTAACTGCGAGACGGTTCGGGATATTGAAGCCGGCATGAAGTTGACGAAACTTTATCTTGGCGATTACCGCCTGCCGGTGGTGCCATTGTTTGAAAGTGCCCACTCATTATCTGAAGGCAGTAAAATTGTTACGGAGTTTTTAAGTGATCGTCGCAGAAAATCCATCGTAACTAAAAAATGGTCGCGCACTTTGGAAGTGATGCTGGGATACTCAGATTCTTCTAAAGAGAATGGCTCCTTTGCTTCCCGATATCTGGTGAAGACCGCAATCGCACAAATCGAGAAAGTTATTAAGAAGAATGATCTGCGACCCGTCTTCTTTCATGGCTCCGGTGGAAGCATCGAGCGCGGCGGTGGATCGGTGCAGGAGCAAACAGATTGGTGGCCCCTTTCTGCATTGGATAATGTGAAAGTCACGGTTCAAGGGGAAATGATTTATCGCAACTACTCGGCACCAGAGATCCTGGAGCGCCAGTTGGAGCGCATTATGGTGGCAAGGGATCGAAAGTTCAGTTTGCGCGAGAAGTATCCCTCAGAAAAAGTAGATCAGGCACTTTTGAAGATGGCGAACTTCACCAAAAGCCATTATCAAACCACCCTGCAGAGCCCTGACTTCTTGAAAATGATCGAGCTTGCAACGCCGTATTCGTATTTAAAGGATTTAAAGCTGGGATCCCGTCCTTCGAAACGGCAAGGCTCCGTTCAGCTAAAAAGTTTAAGAGCGATTCCATGGGTCTTGTGCTGGACACAGACGCGCACACTTTTTCCAACCTGGTGGGGAGTTGGAAGTTATTGGAAAAGTTTGAAACCTACAGAGAAGAGCTTGTACCGAAAGGCTTTAAGGGAGTCGCAATTATTCAGTTCATATATAAAAGCACTGGGCTTCACTTTGGAAAAAATGGATCTAAGAATCTTTGAATTGTATCTGGATAAATCAAAACTTCCGGATGAGGTTAAGACTCAGTATGTGCAGCAATTCCAGAAGGAGTACGCCCTTTGCAAAAAAGCTGTGCGTGAAATGACGGGGGAAAGAAATCTGCTATGGTATCGGCCATGGCTGGGGACTAGCATTTCGCTAAGATCACCGTTGATTCATCCACTCAATGTATTGCAGTTAATTGCCTTAAAAGAAAAGGATTTGCTTCTGTTGCGGGAGACGGTCACTGGGGTTGCCAGCGGGATGTTAACCACGGGATAGCGGCCTAAAAAGGTCTGATGTATACCTTTTGTACAGGTCATGAGCTGCTGGAGCGAATAGGTTTTTAATGGAATGGGTTCGATTCTTGTACTTCGGTTCGTGAATTTACTTACTGAACCAAAGGACCTTAATATGAAGATCTTTTCACTTCGTGGCGCTCTGACAGTTTCTCTTTTGCTTGTTGGCCAAAACTCATTCGCAAGCCTAACAGCAGCTCAGATTAAGGAGTGCATTTCCAACGAGATGAATGTGGTGCAAGTAATTCACCCCCTAAAGGCTGAATACCTAAGACTTGAGCGCGAAGGTTCAGTGGCAGAGCTTATTGATATTCTAAGATCAAACTCTGAGGAACTTGACGCTTTAACTTCAGAGGAGCTGGTAGGTTCTGAAGCCAAGGCCCTAACTTCTGAAATTGCGGAAGTTAAGTCTGTACTGGAAGGGGCGAACTCCTGCTCTGACGTACGTAAAGCGACTTTAGGCTTCATTAATATGTACGATAAAAAACCTCTTCTTTCATTGAATGTATTTTTTGAGAGCGATGAAAAGTTGTCAGCAGAAAAGCAGGAATGGAAGTCGGAGGCATTATCTTCCCTTAAGCGCGCTGGTTATATCAAGGCCGCAAAAAGCTTGTCCGTTTCGAGTCACCCTGCTTTGACGTTGCTGGCTGTTTCTGGTGAAACAACTTCGGTATTGAATGAGCAGTTCGAGCTTCCTTATGATGACACAATGAAATCTGCATTTAAAGCTATCGTTGGTGATGATGCCTCGGCACAAGTTTTGGAATCACGCTTGGCCGAAAAGATCCGCAAGGAAGCAGTCGCAAGAATGTCTAAAATCCTAAGTGCGGTTGACCAGCTTGTAAGCCGATAATTTGAACGTACTGAGTCTTTTAACGAGCAACCGGGTTAAAATCTCGGTTGCTACCAAAAGCCCCACCCAATACAGATCCATCAGATAAGGACTTTGTCTGAAATCGGTCGCCAAATCGGCAGCCCAAGATAAGAATATCAACTGCACAAAATAGCAGATTCCAAAGTATCTATTCCATGCAAGTTTAGAGATCATTTGCATGAAGTTAAATTTTCCCAAGAACTTGTTCACTGAATCAAGGCAAGCAAGCCTCATCCAAATAAAGATCACCGCAAATCTGCTCCAGAAAAACCAAAGTGAACCGGAGAAAACGTAATAATAGAATCCTGTCGGAGAAACCGAAACATTCCGGCGCATCGGGAACAGAGCAATTAAAACTAAAGCCATAGATAACAGCACCGGAACTTCATATTTGAATCCCCGAAACACCTTTGAGTCGGCAGGAAGATCGCGCAGTATCCTTCCGATTGAAAACCCAAGAACTGGAATGGACAGCCACGGCAATAACCCCCAACCAATTGTGGTGCTTTCACTTAAATCACCAGTGAGCATTTGATCAAGAATGGGAAGGCCGCCGAACTTTAAGGTTTGAAATGTTTCAATGGGGATCACAAGTCCGATAAGCGCAATCAAGGATACAAATGCCAGCAGTGTTTTGTTCTTGGGCAGAATTTGAACAGTGATCAGACAAACTAGAAGGTATCCATATAGATTCCAGCTCCAGCTTTGAGCATCAAGACCGGCCTGATCGTGTACCATCATTCCAAAAAGTCCAACAGCTACCAAAAGAAAGCGAAACAGATTGATATCTTTCTTGGAAAACCCAATCAGAAAAAATGAGATCAACGCCAGGATCAAACCCGAATAGCTCCAGTAGTCTACGAAGAACTGGGTAAGATACGCATAGACTGACTGGCTTCTTGTAAAGAACATATGGGACTCGCCAATGGATGATTCCCAAACATGATAGAAGGTAATTACCAGCACGGCAAAGGTTCGCAGTAAATCAAGAGCATAGAATCTGCGCTGGTTCATTGCCACATCCTTGGCAGCTGCGGCTTAAACAGTGAGTTTACCTGATTCTTCTGGGCCGCAGGCAGATCAATCACTTTGTAGCCGTCAGGATCAGCAGCACCGATAGCCGCAGTAGGTGCATCGGATGCAAATACAAAACTTTCAGACTTTTCAAAAGCTATAATATTGGCAAAAGGAACTGCCGCCAATGTCGAGTGAATGATGTCGGCACTTTCACTGGTTGGAAAATCGAATACAATGAAGCCACCAGGCGCCAGGCGATTCTTCAGGATGCGATAGAACTCCAGACTGTAGAGCTTAGAAAGTTCCACGCTGTAAGGATATGGAAAATCCAAATACACCGCATCCCAGGTTTGTTTGTTTTCGCGAAGATAGTGAAAAGCATCATCGACGACGACTTGGACATTCTTATTACTCAAAGAGTCTTCGTTAAGCGCGCGCCAGTTTAAATCTTCTTTGGCAAGCTTCAAGATCAACGGATCTAACTCTACCAGGGTGATGCCGGTTTCTTTGGGAAACTTCTTAAGCACATCACGCAAAAGCAGACCGTCGCCAGCGCCCAGAATTAGAACATTCTTAGGAGTGATACCGGCAAGTCGAAGGGAGCCCCCAAGAAAAGCTTCGTGATAGGATTTTTCATAGCGGGAATCAAACTGATATTGCCCGTTTAGCCAAAGACTGAAGTAAGAAGTGTTATCATCCTGCCCGTGAACGATATCGATTGCCTGATAAGGGCTAAGAATTCTGTTCACTTGGATATTGTTCATTAAACCATGAATATAATCAGATACTTCTGCTTGGCTGGTGATGGACTTTGGATAGTTTAAATAGTAACGAATTCGCAGCGACCATTGCTGAAGGGGGAGCTGCAAAACGCCAAACACAAGCACCAAACCAACAGCGAATGCGGCTTTTCTGGTATGAGTTTGGCGATCTGGTAAGTATTGAGCCACGTAGATGCAAAGTGATCCGCTTAGTAGCGAGATCAAAATAGCTCCGCCATAGATTTCCAAATGAGGAATCACAAGAAGTGGAACGACGATCGCGGCAAGTAATGCTCCGAAATAACTAAATGCTAGAATCTGGTTCAGGTGAATCTGATTGTTCTGATCTGGTCTAAGTCGGAATAGAAGCGGAGTTTCGTATCCCGTCAAATATCCCAAAGCTAAAGAAATCACGCCCGTACACAACACGAACGCCATCAAAAGCAATCCACTTGGAAGTCTAACGCCATAGAATTCAATCAAACCCAGGCTGGGCAGAAAGAAAAGATACGTGACCAGCATCGGAGAAACCGCACCTAAGGCCATAAGAGTGAATTCAACTTTAAAAAGGCTTCTTAAGGGATTTGCAGCTGCTGAGGATTTCTTACTGCCAAGTCCGATACCATATATGAAGAGTGCGGAAGACAGGCAAAAGCCAATGATTTCTTCCTGCAGGAAAACGGCGAAAGTTTTCGCCATCAAACTTTGATAAGCGAATCCGCAAAAGGAAAACGCAAAGGAAAGTAATTTTAATTTGCGATGATCCATTTAGAGATTAGCTCCTCATAAGCGGACAAGTTAATTAAGACGCCACCAGAAATCACCACAAACAACACGCACAGGGCTGGAAGTTCAATTCGTCGAAGTTGCTTTTCGCCACGAGCCCAAAAAAGACTACAGCCCAATGCCAGTCCTAAGTTTACTAATGCAAGAATAAGCATCACAGTCAGGGAGCCAAACTGTCTGTTTAAAAACAAAGCGAACAGAATGCCGGCCGCGAACATTCCGGCGTAATCGATAAATAGTGCTTTTTCATTCTTGGAGTTTGCAGAAGAGTCCCGCGCAAGAACCTGCATAAGCAGTGGAAGCTCCATGCCTGACAGAAGTCCAATCAGCGTGATCAAGGAATAACAAAGAGGCAATGAAATAAATCTGGAATGAACATCCGAGAAAACAAACAACAGGGGCGCCGCGATCGCAAGCAACGAAAGAACAACTTCAATCCAGATGAATGCTTTCTTAGAGTTAAGTTTTACAGGAGTAAAGTAAGCACCCGCCCCCATGGCGGCGATGTAAACGCCGGTGGTGATGGTATACTGTAAAACAACGTTGCCCCAAAGTACCGAAAGAATGCCGGCAAGAACCAGTTCATAGGCATAACTGCAAAAAGCCGTGGTAAAAATTAAGGAAAGTATAAAGCGAAATTTTGAATCCGCTTTCATCCTAATAGCCCTGAGTCGTCGCAGCGGGTATCGAGAAAATGTATGTTTGACGGATTAGTTCGTTAGCCGAGCAACTGCTGCCGTTCTTCACGCAGAAAGCAACCTTAAGGCATTGATACTGAGCCATGGCGCAGTTAGGGGCTTCGGGGCGATTTCGCAAATTTGTATTTAATGGAATGCTGTTAACCGTAGACATCGCAGGGAGTGCTGGCGTGAAAACATCCAGATTTGCTTGCGCCTGTGGCAGAGCCATTTCCCTGAAGACCTGAAGAGTCGCTTCTTTCAACAGAGAAAACTGCTCTTCAAGATTTAATGGATTGGGTTGATAAACCACCATCCATTCATCTGAAGACTCAAGATTCACTTGTAGATTGCCTGGCTCAACACAAATATCCAGACCGGCGTTCAGAGATCTTTTTGAGCAAAGGCCGGAGGCATACTCCCAACACAGACGAACAGTTTTAGCACCTGTACCGATCTTGATTACTTTTCCTGGGCAACCGTAATCATCATTAGTCGCGGTTCCGGAAGTTTGCGGGGGAGTGTCTCGCAGATAGTTTGCTTTGTCGTAGGCGCTTTTTAATGAAACAGCAAAGTTTTCGATGGCAATTTCTGAATCAAAGAATGCTCGGGACTTATCATAGCTTTTATTCAGCATTCCCATTTTGGAGATAACACCGACAATGATTACACCAACGACGACAGCAATGGCAATGACTAGCATCGCCCCGGCAAACCCACGTTGTGATCTTAATAATTTAGGCAGCATAAAGTCGACTCCTAGTTTCGTTTAAGTTGCCCGGAGGGGTACGAGGGTTTCAAGAAATAGATCAAGTCATAGGGTCTACGGTAAACAGGACGTCTTTGATTACGCATAGTCGTGGGAGTCTCTGAAGACTGGGCCATTTGAGCTGCAGAGAAGCCAAGTACGTTATCCCTAAAGGTAACTCGAACCACGCGTTCGACATCTTTGTAAGGGCTAGTGGTTTTGCATGCAGCGAGAGTCATCGCAGCGGCAGGACACCAAGTGTAGTCCCTTTTGCTGTTTTCTTGAGGAAGATATTCGCGGACTGTGATTTTAAATGTAACAGCGGCAAGTCGAAGTCTGTTCGACAATAACGGATCCTGATCGGGATTGTTCATGTCAAAACGGGTGACTTGTTTTTCAGTGACTTGAAAATCGATGATGGAGCCAAACCAAAGATCATCCCGCGTTGGCGAAATGCTTACCGTGCCAGCGGCCTGGGATCTGCCTAAGTCGATGTATAACACTCCGAATGTTTTAGCCGTTGGGCGCTGAAAGTAGATTCCCGTAGGCAAGAAGCGATCCCCCAGGCTGGGAACGGCAGTGTAATCGCTGTGCATATTGTCTCGTAGAAAGATGCCGACTGTATCAATGGGAGTTGTGGTGGCGTTCGCATTGAACAAAGCTGAAGCTAAATAGTCTGCCCGGACGAATCCCGTATTCTGGCTACTACCCGTGGAATTCCAGTTGTTAAGATTTTTTCCGCTGCCATCCTCAACGTTTATACCCTGGGAAGCAAAGTGTTTAAGATAAAATGAAATATCATTTAGCTCGGACTCAGACTGAATTCTGTTTGTAAGCGACTCACTTTGATTCGTCGCCATCGAGATCAATGTTCCCACACCATACAAAAGCACCGATCCAATCACACATGAAAGCAAAAGCTCGATAAGGGAAAACCCTTGTTGCCCTACACTCCCACTGTTAGACTTGAAAGAACATCGTGAATGGCTTTCTGTGGGGGATTTTGAATGTTTCGAAGAGACAGGTCTATCAGTCATAAATTAGTCTCGGGCTTTTCAGCTCTTGAAATGATGGTTGCGATCGGAATCCTTGCCACTATCTTCATTCTAGCAATGCCTTTCTTTAGCCAACAAGGGAAAATTATTAAAGAGATGAGAACGCCTGCAAGCTGTCAGGCGGTTCTTGATACGGCATTCTCTCGAATTAATTCACTGGGAAATTCGTTGGATAGTTATCCTGCAAAAATGAATACTAGTATGGCTGGTATGAGCGGTGCAGGTGTGGTTGGTCAACGTGCTTTCTTACCTCCAGACTTGCCCGCTGATGCGTATTCGTTTGATCCACAGTTTAAAGTGCAACGGGATAAGATGTTTGACCTGGCACCGAACAGGTATTTGTATTCACCAAATCCAGGGAAGACGATCAAAATTCCTCAGACAGCGACCACCACTAAAGATGTACCAATTCGAAGTGATGGTCTGACGCTTTATACTCCCCTGTTGCTAAAAGGTTCGATGGAGTATCTTGCAACAAAGTACAATTCCGGACATTGCAATGCTTTCTCTCCAGTTAGTTTATTAACTACGGTGGATAGTCAGGCCCTGAATAGTCAATTTCAGGGTGGTTTGAAAAATTTGAACCTGGCTCTTAAGGTGAATCGATATGACTTGGCTTCAAATAGTCAGAACAACGGTTGCGACAAATACTGGCCACGACCACGCAATGGTGGACGCACGAATGTGACTTACGAACCGCAGTTTGGTTACTCTGCTCAAACCAGACAGATCATTGGTATATTTCCAAGCTGGATGAGTGACAAAGATGGTTTGCGTGTTACTTTGCGTGCAAACTTCACCAACGAAAAGGGACAAACAGAAACTTGCGAAGGCACGAAAGACTTTTCACTTCCTGAAGACAAGCAAAACGTCGTCGATTATTTTTACGACGTAAATTACGTTAAAACCGCGGCCTCTGCGCCGGGTGCAATCATCGATAATACCAATCGGACCAATGGATTGCGTGCCGGGACGAAATGTTCCGGAACCCAAGCGAACTGCCTTGGACATCCCTTTGAAACCATCTTGACGAATCTTCAGCCTTACAATGCTTCAAATCCGAAGTGGCCCGAGAATCGTGATAGACCTTTGTGTTCGCAAACCCCCGCGAACTACATTGATCTGGTTGTTACTTTCCGAGTTTATAACATGCATAAAGATGGCGGAGTTGTCCCGATGTGCCTGGACACTTCCCGTCAGTGGTTTAAAAACTCTCCGGGCAATTGGTGTCCAGGTTCATACAACGGGGGAGCAGAAACAAGTTTTGATAAATCCTGGGACATGCGCTACACCGGCTGGGTGCCTTGTGAGCAAATGCAGTTTTGTAACTCACGACCAGACAAGGTTGAGGTTATTAAAAATTCTGGTACCAACTTTAAATTCCCTGGGATGAACGTTCAGCAGCCCTATGTGGAATACAAGTACACTTACAATCAGATCCGTGGTGATAAAGCCAATCCACGCATGTGGGGTTGTGAAATGAAGTTCGGCATCGCGATGATCGATCTGGCGGGAAATTTAAGCTACGTTCCTGCCCAGGAAAAAATGATGGATCAAGCAGGCATCGCTGGAGATCGCCGTCCACCGGTCAAAGAGATTAATCCCCACGTCTATTTCAAACCGCCTCCTTGTTACACTTGTAACTGTAAACCTTGTAAGGGTGGTAAAGGGTTGTTCGGAGGATTGTTTAACTGGGTTCTGTTCGCTGTTCTGGTCATAGTAACAATGGGTGTGGGTGCTGTGGCTTGGATTTCCATTACGGCTCTTACTATTGCGATCACAACAGGAGTTGCTGCAGTTATCTGCTACAACGGTGGATTAGGTTGCGCAAGCGATGGCGGTCGCAACTATGTACCGGATTCAGCGGGCGGTAAGTACCGCTCGTGTGATGACAGTAACAATGGCTGTAAGTGCGGGAAGAAATGTAACATCATTCGACCACCCAGTCCTGGGTGGTCAGCCCCACTTGACGATGCCATGGATATTTCGCAGCTGGAGAAGAACTCCTGCGTGCCGGGAAACACTTTCTATGTCGACAATGCGGCCTATGGCAGCTTGAATGGAATTAAACCTCAGTTGGGATACAAAACGTCCAATGGTGCTGGCAACGGATTTACTTATAATATGGATCCGAATGCTAAGGTCACGCCAGGTGATGAACTTTTGTATACAGTCTTTGATTCCAAGAACAAGCAGTTCTGTTACGTGGCTGTTCGCTGCTCGGCCGGTAAGTTCCAGGTCATCAAGGAAAGCAGTGAAGTTCCGAACGATAATACTCTTTATCCTTTGATGGGCTGTTATCCGGTGAAGGTTGCTAAGAAGATTAACTTTAACAGCACCAAACCAGGTATTGCTCAGGGTGGAAATGCTTGTCTTGAAGTTCAATTTAACAAAGGTCCACAAAATCCTCAGAATAACCAGCTGTGGAAATGGTCCGACTTCAACGAACAATGTAGTGTGACTAACAGTTCCAGTGCGCCATCTTCAGATCCACGGGTTGTGGCGGGAAGCTGTCCTGTGACGTCCCCTATTGTTCCGGTGGGTGCTCAGCAAGTCACTACGGGATCGGGTTGTGCGTTGCCGACGGCGGATCCAAATGATCTTGTGGGTATGAACTTCGCCTGCCAGCACTCGAAGCTTTCTTGGGATCCGTGTTTGAATTCAAACTCCAAGACGGGCCCTACAACTTGTCCGAAATGGTGCTATGCAGACTGTAAGGTTCCTGAATACGTGCCAGAGCATCCTTGGATGGACGCTCCTCACAATGTTCAGAAGTACTATGAGAACATGGGATCGGGAGATGCGGGATTGCCGTTCTGCACGATGGATAGAAAACTATTTGATGCTATCCTTTAAGAATGACGGAAAAAGGTAATCAAAGAATCTACGGTTTTGATCTTCTAAGAATCGCCACGATGATGGCGATTCTTTACTTTCATGTTTGGCAGTACACGTTCTTTCAAGATGTGATTTCACTCCCTCCTGAAATTTCCAACTATCACAATCTTACGGGTTGGGTTGGTGATACTTTCAAGTACGGTGGCCTGTTCATCGTGGCTTTAAGTTTCTTCCTAATTGGATTGAAGGCGCGAACCAAGCAATCAATGAGATTCTTTGTCCTTATCTTTGGACTTCTGACTCTTTCGATATCCACGGCCTCAGAACCGTTGAATCCGGCGACTTGGGATTGGGATGTCTATTCCTATTTGATATTCTCCTTATTGCTAGTTCTGGCGCTGCCTCGAAATATTATTCTAAGGGGAGCATTGATCTTCGCAAGCACCGCCTTGTTATGTGTGCCCTTTGATCAGTATGAGTCGCTTTTGAATATTCAGAATGCTGTGCAGTTTTCCGGATGGAATTTGGTGCCGTGGCTGGCATTGCCGGTACTATTTCATTCACTTGCAGTTGTGTGGTCCAAGAAAGTTCCACAAACCTTGAAGGCTATTAAAAACTGGGAATGGCCAGTTTGGATTGGCGCAATCATTTTGATGTTTGTGATCACACCTGACTACGGTCCTTTCCCGGCTGGGTCAGGATTTGAAGCTTATGTGTTTAAGTTGAAGCCGCTCATGTTCTGGAAGCATTTTCTGGTGTTTACATTCTTAATGCGCGCAAGCCTTGATCCTAGAATCAGCACGGCATTGGGAAAAGCAAAGGGCATGCAGTGGTTCTCGAACCTTGCCTGGAACAAACACTTTGGTGTCGCCTACTTTATGCATTTGGCGTTCCTGCCAATGGGACTGCACTTCATGGACTTCTGGAGTCAATACACAAGAGCTTTCGAATGGCTATGGTTGTTCATTTTTGTCGCGGTAGAAATTGTTGTACGCTCTATCTATGCGCTGCAGGTGGCCTTCAAAACCAAAGTGGTGCGCTTGCTTAGTTAGCCAGTGGCACCGCGATGACCGTCAGATAGAATTTGCCTTTAGTGGTTGAAAACGGAATCTGCATTCCCGCGGATCCCTGATGGCAGCTGATCAAACTGCCTGCGCCAATCAGTACTTTCGGAACTGTCAGCTGAACGCCGAAGTTAGTGATTTCGGATTTGGCATTACCAAAGATGATATTGTTGATTTCCCCAACGGCATCCTGATTGTCAGCGTTGAGCTCGGTTTGTTCTTCCATCAGCATGGTGGAAACAACTTCCAGATAGCTGTTTTTATCAAATGAAATTGCCAGGTATCCAGAGTACGATTGCGACTTAATTTCTACCACCGACGAGATTTCACCCATCAATGGATCATGGGGAGATTTGGTCTCAGCTTTCCCCATAGTGATGTTCTGAACGCCAAATTGTGCGAAGACATTGGTGGTCGCCTTGATGATGGCATTGATCACCCTCACGTCCACAGCATACTTATTGGCAGAGCCAGCCGAAGATGGTGCGCCACCCTCGCCATTTAGAATTTTTATCATCGTCTGAATGAGCTCTTCCGCTGTGATGGGCTTTTTAAGCATCGTACAGTGACGAAGGGAATCCGGCAGATCGGTGCTGTCTCTTTGGGTGACAACGATAAGGCTCGCGTCCTGGGTGTTCTTATACGTATGCAGACCATACACAAAACCACCGTCCATCAGACGGGGAACCTCTGTATCTATAAGAACCATATCAAATTTTTGATTCTCAGTTTTGATCGCCGCTTCAGCGCCGTCTTTTGCACGGACGACAATGGGTGAAATATCTGAATCACGCAATAGCTTGCCCAATGGCTCACGAACCAAATTATCAAGACCTGAATTGTTATCGACAATAAGAATCGTTTTTCGAGTCTTCATGGTTTTATGGCCCGCTCAAAGTGGTTTAGATTGTGAGGGAATACATGAAGATGCAGGTCACCCTATTAATTTATCGGTGTGTGCAGTAAGTAACTTAACAAAGCCGTCATGAAGTAATTTTGATTGTGAGAAAATTTGATATCGATAGAAGGTGAGTAATCCTCTGTCAGTTTATTTTGATTCGCCCTCAGTAGCTTAATGGACGGTTTCGATTTTTGTTGTTTACGAACGAGACGAAGCCACTATTTTTCTGGCTTATTGTTCAGTTGTTTTTCTGAACCATCCTGTTTGGCCCCGCTGGCGGAGCATTTTTCGGGTAAAACCGCGTTTTAGGCGTATTCAAATTCTACATAAATTTCATATAGTTAATCATTATTATTTATGATTTGTATAAGAAAGGCCCAGTTTAATAATAACTTAGATATATCACGCTGCATCATAGATCGGTTATACCTCTCCTCGTTCCAAAACATTAACCGTAAGGAGAATTTTATGATGAAGACTATGGTGATCTCTATTTTGCTACTTGGCTCTCTATCTGCTCAGGCGGAAACTCTTACCACTATTGGTTGGGGCAGAGATGGTGCAACACTTGCCTCTATGCCGGCAAAAGACTCCATTCAATTGGCAGCGGAAGTTTACGAAGCTCTTGGCGGTAGTGGCGAAAAATTGGATTTCGAAGCTGATGATTTTGCTATCGAAGCAAACCAAGATGGAATTTCTATTGTAGTTGCAGGTAAGGGTGTTCAAGTCTCGAAGAATGCAAGTAACAATATGGATGTGAAGCTTCAAGGTTCTGTGGCTGAATATCTTTATGAAAATTTGAATGTTGCCCCTACAAACAGAGTAGGTGCTTCCAGCAAACAAGCAGGAAACGTAGTATGCGCTCAGGGCATGGGTTCTGGCGGCAAGAAGCTTCACCAATGTATCGTTTACAACGTTCTTGCGGTCCAAATGTCCAACTAGTAAATTCTGGTTCCAGCGAGGCGTTTATGAAGAAGGTTTTTTCGATCTTGGTTTGCTCAGTTCTTATTGGGTTTCAAGCTCCAGCTGCAGGTCCCATCGTGATTGCAGGTACTGGCAACCCAGCTTCGGCTTTATGTGTGAAGCTGTATGGGGTTGAGGTTGCTGTGCAAGACAAGCAGGGCCAAAGCACTCTGTGCGCATTTGGTGCGGCCTTGATCGAAGAATGGACTTTGATGTCGGCTTACCGAAAGCCAACGCCTCCGCAAGCTGTAGAGGCTTTGTTGGGTTCAGCTACGCCAAACTGCAAAAAGCTGGGTGGCAAGGTTGTATCGGTTCAGGAGCGAAGAAGTGGCACGGCCATTCCTCTTTGCGAATTCCCGGATGGTTCTTTGATTGGCCTGGAGACTCTTAAAAAGGGAGTCAACGCCGGTGAAAACCAACAGTTGATTAATCTACTAGTAAAGTAATTGAATTATTAAACACCACGACTGAGTATCGTGGTGTTTTTCTTTATACGACTTGAAATAGATCCAGACACATTCCAAAAATTTCTTCTGTGTCCCCTGCCGCAATTTTTTTGTGCGATTTTTCAACCGCATCCAAAAACAGTTTTCTTAAACTTGCGTACTCATCTTTCCCCAATGTGAAAGTCGCAGAGACATGCAGGTCATTTTCATTGGAAGCTTGTAGTGCCTTGATAGCTTGCAGCCGAGTGTGCATCTGATAGTTGATTTCCAGTGGCGAGGTCTTTGGTAAATGAAAGTTGTGCCCTTGGTAAGTATACTCATTGCGGTTCTTCTTAATCACGAGTTGATGTTCTTCAAGGGCTTTCAGGCACTCCAGAACTTTCTTTTCCGGAAGACCCAGGCGTTTCGCCAAGGCCTCGGCAGTTTGATAGTGCGGTGAACTTGTTGCGACATGAATAGTATTGGGAATCCAGGAGCCGAAGTAGTATTTGGTAAAGGCATCATCTTCACTTAGTTTTTTCGCAGCAACCCGTCCATCAACTTTTGTTGCGGCCTTTGCGATAACCTTCGCTTGATCGCGTAAATGAGTTTTCAATTCGTGACTGGAAGCCCGACTGATTCTTACGAGCAATACAAAGTACTCTTTTTCTGTGGTGGAAAATTGAAGATGATTCACCAAACGGAAGGCGTGGTCCTCTGTCAGTTCTGCATTACCGTTTAATACTTGGGATAAGTACGCCGCCTGACATTGCATGGCCTTCGCAAGCTCCGCACGCAAGCCTCTTTGGGCCTGTGGATGGGAGACATAGTAACTAAGAAACTCGCGGTAATCAGTGAAATCAAAGAGTGTTTTCATGCCTTAATAATACTTAATGATTTATTTATAAACAAGACAGGCAAACTATATGTTTTATTAAGGAACAGCTTTTTATCTGGACAGAAGAGTGATTGGTTTTGGGGTCGTAAATTATGTCTGCTGCTGGCAGCTCGCAAAGAGCTGCCAACAGATTGGCCGCCTTGTCTAATCTATAATTTTCAAAGTTTCGATGCCGCAAGAGCTGTCCACGACAACTTGAATTTCGTAATCAGATTTATAAATCCAACCACCCAACATATATGCTGTCGAGCCAGTTTCAGAATCTTGGTTAACTTTCTTCAATGAATTCTTAATAATACCGCCGGATTCAAAGCCATAGGCTTTCGCCTTTAGATCAATATTCAATTTAGCAACTTTCAATACAGCCGTATTGCAGTCAGAAGCAAAAACCATCGAAGACATTAACATAAGACCTAAAATTGTTGTCACGTTTCTCATAATTCACCTATCTATATAAAAAAAATTAAATAATAAAGAGTAAAAGCCAACTGAATCGTCGGCTTTTCCTCGCTTGGATTTACTGGCAAGCAGCGATATTTTCGACCTTATAGCCAATAACGGTATTATTGTCGAAAACGTACGTCAGTCCCACGATGGTCTTGCAATTGCTTGAAGTGATTTGAACATCAAGATTGTCATCGCCACCGATTTCCACTTTTTGAACGGCTTCGCCATTCAGTGCTGCCATAACGCTCGCATCAGAAAGGGCAGCATAAACTTTTTGCAGAGAATCGTTGTAGTCTGCAAATGCAGAAGAGGCGGTTGTAAGAATAAACAGGGATAGAAGGAAAATTTTTTTCATTTGAACTCCTTAGTTTTTATTTAAAATTGGTTTTATCTTTGCAAGAATTCCATCTGAACTGCTTTTGGATAGATAGTCTTACTCAGCACATGGGCACGGAAATATCCTGGGTTAGTTACTGCAGTAAGATCGATCGCCATTTCAAGTTTGCTGGAATCAGAGCAGACACCAAAAACCTTCAGAACACCATTTTGAAGCTGAGATACGCCTTTGCATTGCAGCTCTTTGTCCATGGAGTTTTGAATTAGGTAGACGATGCCGTGCTTTGTGAAAATAACCGTGTTCTTATCGCCTATTTCATTTGTCGGGCCGGTGACCTGATATGTACCAGTAAGGTAAGGTGCAGCGCCGCCTTGCGCGTAGCTTTGTGAAGTCAGTAACGACAGTAGTACTGTAATTCCAATTGTCATAATGGATGTTTGCATAATTTTTTCCTTCTTAAGTTTGAAATGTGTTTTTATTTAATAGAGCAGGTGTATCTTGCCCAGATGCCGCCGCCCAGGACGTAGTCCAAAGCAACCGTTGAGTTTGGATGAATAAAGACAGACCCCTCGCCGGTGGAATACCATTGAATATCGTCAAACTTCGTACAGTTGGCATTGATTTCGCGGTAGGCGCCTTCAAGGTTGAATCTTGAACCATAGTGACTATCACTGCCCAGATACTTCACGTCACCAACGCAGGTACCTGTATTAGTACCTTTGATCGCGACCTTGCCATCTTTGAATTGAAGTAAAATTTCGGCATCTGCCTGCGTATATTTACCAGCTCTTTCAAGGTTGCAGACATAGCGTGTATTATTGGCAAATGCTGTTGAACCAAGGCCTAAAAGTAAAAGTGCACAGAATACTTGTTTCATCGAGAACTCCTTTATTGTTTTGAATGTCTTTTGTTATTTGTAACTTCAAATGCAATATAACCCGGTGGCAGTCTCAAAAAAATATAGATGTTATTAATTAATTACCGAAATGTTCATTGTTAGTGTACAATTGTCTAAACTTTAGAGGGTGGTCACTGGTATATGAGTATATTTGATTTCAGGTCCTATAAGGCGTTCTTAAAAGCCCAATGTGAAGTTGAGCGAGGAGCACTGACTCGTTTGGCAGAGGCCGCCAATACCCAAAAATCTTATTTGTCTGCCTGTCTGAATGGAAAAGGGCAATTGAATCTGGATCAGGCTTTTGGAGTTGCCGAGTATTTGAATCTTTCAGACATTGAGCAGGACTATCTCTATTTGCTGATTGAGAAAGAAAAGGCTGTCACTCCGGCTCTTCGCAGGCGCCTTGAATCTAAAGCAAAGGAGATGGTCCGCGAGGCCTTTCGGCTCAAGAATCAGCAGAAAGACGCTGTCATCGTTACTGAGCGAGATTCCAACATCGGCTTTTATTATGCCAGTTGGCTTGCGACGGCTATTCATACGCTGACATCGGTACCACAATTTCAAAGCATAGCAGGACTTGAAAAAAGGCTGAATCTTAATCAGAAAAGCATTGAAGCGGTGATCAGCTATCTTGAGAAGATGGATCTCATTAAAAAGAGCGGTGATAAATATCGATGGAACTCATCGAATATTCATCTGGAAGACAGCAGTGTCTGGATTAGCAGTCATCATACAAACTGGCGCGCGCGTGCTATGGATAATATTCAAAAGTATGATCGGGAAGCCACTCACTATAGTTCCATTCAGTCGTTCTCTGAAGAAGACTTTGAAAAATTGAAGAAAAAGATCGCTTACTTCATCAATGACTTTAATAAAGTCGCAGATCCCTCAGAGCCGGAAGACGTCTATTGCTTTAATATAGATCTTTTCCGGGTTTAGCGAATATCTCATATTGAGACGTGATCGTGGTATGTCCTTTGCTTCTTGGAAATTAACGAATGCAAAGGAAACTCAAATGATTAGCAGGAAATTTAGTGCAAAAATTTTATTCACCTGTGTGACGCTTTTTGCGATGCACTCCTTTGCAGTGGATTCCATGGCCGATGCGCAAAATCAGCCAGAATCGACACAACTATCGCAGTTAAAGACTCCTGACGTCCGTCGCAATGACGGCAAGGTTCGGGCTCGGCAGGAGGGGTCTTTGATTCTGGACAATGCCCAGAGTAAGAACCTTAAAGACTTTCAAAAATTTTCGAAAACTGAGGGGCCTCGTACTGGAGGAGGTGGAAACTCATGTGCTCTTTCGATTTATCAAAACACGGAGAAGTTGGTCAGCTTGATTCATGAGATGCCCACGCTGTTGAATGGGCAGTTAAGAGGATATTTACTACACAAGATATCCGTGGCTAAGTTTTATATCAGTGAAAATCTGATTTTGGATGGACAAGTAAAGGATGCCATTAACTATCCCGATACTAATGAGATCTATTTGTCCAATAGACTGTGCGGATTGGATTTGCTGGAGGTGCAGGGGCGGGCCATGGCAATCCTACTTCATGAATATCTGGGACTTGCTAATATTGATGACCGTCGGTACCAGGTCTCCGGTGCCTTCCTGCAGAACTACTCAACGTATAGGGCTCGTGGATATACATTTATCGCAGATAATTCTTATTTAGCCCATACTGGTGAGTGTGTTCAGTCAGTTTTGCAGATTCAGGTAATTGGAAACAATTTTGTCATCTCTTCCTCGTCTAAACCAGGCGCAAGAGTCCTTCCACTGATGAGCCAACAGGTTGAAGATTTTTTCGAGTTGGGCAATCGTGTCTGGGGACCTACCAAGACAGTAGTTGTGGCAGACCGGGATGCAGGTGTTGAGTATGTTTTCTCAAGTGAAGCTTGCAATAGCATAAAGTGTGAGTATCTAAGAATACGGAAGGGCAATGAAACCCTAAAGACCATTAAAAGCTCCATTAATGGGCTATCATCAATTGGATGCAAATGAGATCAAAAGCTTAATCGTGGTGGATTCCAGGTGGAAATCAGACGAAGGGACCCTGTCGAGGGTTCGACTATTATCAAAAAATGGCGGAGAAGGAGGGATTCGAACCCTCGGTACACTTTTGGTGTACGAGCATTTAGCAAACGCTTGGATTCAGCCACTCTCCCACTTCTCCGCGGGCTCGTTCTTTGAGCTGAGCAGTTAAATTGCCATAGCCCGTGCCCCAAATCAAGGATTGGGGGGCTTATAACGGGGTGCTTTTTGCAAATTTCTTTAAGAATGCTTGATTTTTCGATTACCGAGGATTACACATACGTCTCTTTCACAGTGCACTCGTAGCTCAGCTGGATAGAGTACATGACTACGAATCATGTGGTCAGAGGTTCGAATCCTCTCGAGTGCACCATTTTTTCCCTCAAGAAATCAATACCTTACAATAAAAAATAGCTATAGACTCTGTTGGCAACGGAGGACGCATGGATTTTAAGTTTTGGCTCAAAGTAGCTTTTATGATCGGTTCATTTGGACTGGTGATCTACGGAATGCAGCAGTTAAGGTCTTCTGATTTCGCGCGTGACGCTCAAAAAGACGATAGCGCCCTTTCGCTGCTTTTAGGCGGAGAAACTCGCCCTCTGAACTGGTGCCCTGCTGAAACTAAAAAGGTTGATGTTCTCTCTGAAAAGGGCGAGGTCATAAAGACTCTGGAGGCGGCGCCAGATATCAGCTCGGTTTGCGAGATTATGATCGGTTCTATCTCTGAGGAAGTGGTTCAGAAATCCCAGTTTTCCCGTCGTCTGGTGGCAACGGATGCGAAGGGGGCTACAAAAACCGTGGAACAGGTCCCAAACACCCCGTTTTTCAAAGTCGACGACATGCCCCTAAGCTCTGCATTGCTTGAAAAAGTCCTAAAGCGCCTGGAACAGCCCTGATTTCTGTTTGACAAGATAGGTCCAAACTAATAATTTGGGCCTTCACCGATGTTCAGGAGTAGCTCAGTCGGTAGAGCAAGCGGCTGTTAACCGCTGGGTCGGGGGTTCGAGTCCCTCCTCCTGAGCCATTTTTATAAAAAACCACCCTAGAGGTGGTTTTTTAGTTTCTGGGATAGGTCCCTAACCATTCTAGAACAAGTACTGCAGAGTAAATCCCGAAGAAATATAATACTGAATATCGCGGTTGGAGTTGTTGAACATCGCAATCAAACCGTTATCGAAGATGCGCACGCGGTAGCCGATGCCAATTCGGCTGGGCATGAACGTTAGCGTTGATCCAAACTCTGCGCCGTAACGAAGGGCTGTTTCGTCATAGTATCCCTTGGAAGGATACTTGTCGGGGGAGCGTAGGAAATAACGATCAGTATTTAGTGCGTAAACCGCGAACGCTCCAAACTGCAGTGGGCGCCAGTCGTGGCCTTTGATTGGTGTGCTCCAACGGGAATAGCGATAGGTAATATTCGTTTGATAGTAGACTTCTGAATCGATGGGATAGCCGCCGATACTTAAATCGCTGGCATGCTCCGGTGTCCATTCGTAGCTGACGCCGGCTGCAAGCGTGCCCATGAAGCCCGCGCGCTCAAGAAGAGCACGCCACTCTGCAGAGTGCGCAGTGCAACCGAGGAGTGTTGCAAAAATAATTATGGCTTTATTGATAGACTGCAATCTTCCTCCAACGTATCCATGCGTTTAATGCAGAACTGACCCGAGCCAGTGTTCAATCTTACAATGAGCCAATGAGCCCCATTATCCCCTTCTGAACGTCCACACTGCAACATGATGGTGCCGTTATCGGTGGTCAGTTGATAGACGTGATTGTGGCCGTTAAAGACTATTTTCACTTTGTTTTCTTTAATAACGTAGTCCATGTTCGCAGCATCTTGACCATGGAATCTTTCCTCGTCGCGCAGAGGAGTGTGAGTGAAGATCATTACATTTCCAGACGCGCCGTCGACGGTGTCTCGCAGCCACTGCGAGCTAAAATTCTCGGGGCTTTCCAGATTGTTTGAGTTGAAAAATATAAATCTCCAGCCGGGGCGATCTACATAGGAATTTAAGTCACCAAAGGCCTTCTTAAATAGCTCGGGACCAGCGCCAATCGTATCATGATTGCCGATTGTCATCAGCTTGATGCCTTCTAGGCGCGACAGTGATTCGATGAATTGATCGTACTCCAGGTTGTAGGAGGAATTTGTATAGTCACCGAGGCCTGCGATAAAATCATAGGGCCCATTTTGGTTCATACCGAAGGTGACTTTATCCAGAGCCTTATAATTTTGATGGGGATCTGAAAAAATCGCCAGACGTATCTCACCATCGCTGGCAACATCGCCAACAAGATTTCCGTTTTCAACGTTCAAATTTCTTTCGGGACGCAGAAGACTATCAGAAAACGGCGAATCCACGAAAGGTGCGCAGGAGCTAAGTAAGGCAAAGAGGCTGACGTAAAAGAAACTCTTCATCATAGACGGAACTCCACGGCCAGGCGTCCGTAAAAATCACTTTTTATGGTCGTTACCTGGGAATTCGGTTCATAAACTCTTTCGGATTCGTACAGCTTGCGATCGGCGGCTCCACCCAATGCAAAAATCACCCGTGTGGCTTCTGTTAAATCGCGGGCCAGGAACACCTCGCCCATGATTTCCTGATAGAACAAGCGATCCGCATCTTCTTCCCGTTCATGAAATAAATATGAGCGAACGGAAAGTGCAGCCAATGCTCCCACTGAAGTATTTGAATTAATTTTTCTATCAGCAGCTACACGCATACCAAAAGGTGTGACAGAGGCACTACCCACCCAGTCTTCAGCAAACTTCCAGACCATTCTAAAAAACGGGAATCCGAAGGAAACAATCATATCGTTTTGCAGATGATAGGTGATGCCCAGATATGGAAATGGCTGGCCATTTTTAATGCCGCGATTCTGCGACTGATCAACACCAAAGATCCAATTGTGATCGTCGATCATGCGGCTGCGATAGATGACGGCGGCATAAGTGTACTTGTCTTTTCCAGAACCCCAGGGATCGTCGCTGGCAGTGGCCGAGGCAAGGAATCCGCTGATGGATGCACCACTGTCGAATGTCTTGCGTGCACCGATACCGATGTACTCCTGTCTAAGCGAATTCCCTATAAAAATGTCTTTGGTACCAAGTTCAAAATCTGTCCTTCCCAGATTCAGTGATTCTGTGTAAGCGGCAGCTGACATAGCCCACGAATCACCGGCGTACAGAGGAACCCGCACTTCACCACTGGTGATTCGAACGGGGGAGTCTTTGTATGTGTAAGGCGAAGTCCATAAATCCGAACGGAAATCAAAAAGCATCAGCAGATCTTGTTCCTGAATTTCTGGAATAGTGCCTAGGGGCCTTGCTAAAGCCGGAAGCTGATAGAAGAAAACTACAGTTAGAAGAATAAGAATAAACTTTTGCACGAGATATTATTGATAGCCTTCAGGCATTCGTCATCTAAAAGAGCGGGGAAATGTTTTATAAAACATGTTGTACCCCAAAATGCTTTTAGATAGCATTCCTCAGTACATGATTAGCTCTAATGTCTTACGTAAATTTCTTATCGTCTTTGCTGTGCTGGGTTTCGCTGCTTGTGCGGAAAACCACGAAGACTCTGGCTTTGAAGGCCCCGTTCCGCCGATTGATAATCCTGAGATAATTGAATACGCCCAAGGCGCTATCAAAGGCCGACAGTGGAAGTACTTGCAGGGACGTGCGAATATTTTCAAGCGCAATAACAAATCCTTTCTTGAGATTCGACTGTGGGATGAACGTTTTGATAATCCTTGTGCTGTTGCAGTGGGTTCGAAATATCAGGTTCGCATGTATGTCCCTTTTGACAAAGGCAGTTGGAGAATCGATCCACTGGATCCATTTTCCTTGATTCCGACAATTATTTTTTCTGACTACTCCGCTGGCGGCAAATCCAAAGTAAACTTGATCGCTGACGAAGGAGCGGCTTCTGTGAACATTCTGGAAAAGGGTGGAGTTTCTGGAGTGGTTCGGGCGCGTTTTAATTCCGAGGAAGTTGAGCGAACCCAGGTTTATGGGCGCTTCAGTGTACCGCTGTGTACGACTTTATTCGGCTCAGATTGACACAAAAAGTCCCCCTGGGGGGTTCAGATCTCATTTATTGCATTTAGGACATAAAACCATCAGGCACAAACATTGAATTCCATGATCCCGAATCACGTATGTTGGATCTTGGAGGATCGATGGGCCTGTATAAACACCTAACAGGGGTGGTCGCTATTTGTATGTCTGTGATTGCGCTTTCTGCGCATGCGGCGCCCTCTTTTAGAGGTACATCCTCACCTATTCGCCCTGCAAATTCCGCAATGGCTCAGGCCCCCAAGTTTAAGAGCTATCGCGAGTGGAAGAATGAGAAAGTTAGCTCGGCCCAAACAAAAGTGACTTATTTGACCGGTCAGATTCACACACAAAAAACGAATCGTCGTGCCAGTGGTACAGATCCCAATTTGGCTCGTGGGAAATCCATGGAGGCTGTGGCTTCGCAAAATATCTCTATTGAGGCCCTGGAAAAACAGTTGAATCAGGAGCAATACGATCTTGAAGTTGCAAAAGACCTGTCAGTTACCGATTACTTCGCAGGATATTTGACCAAGGTTCCTGACAAGAAAGCCGCATTTAAAGATGTCGCTGGTAAATTATCTCCAGAAGAGATTGCAGAGCTAATGAACGCCTATGCAAACTCTGTATTTGGCGCACATGCGTCAGACCTTCCAGCCAGTGCTACAAATACAACTAAAGAATCAGGTCGCTAATTCCCGTTCGATTCAATATAATTTTCCTACAAAAGCGCGCTGCTCGGCGCGTTAAGACCTTAAAGCCCCTCGCTTTCAAAGAAACCGATCAAAAAAATTGCAGCGTCTCGCCTTGACTCTTTTTAGGGCGAGTTCATATTACCTCCATCAATATTTATAACTAAAAAAGTTCTAATTAACCGGAGGCAAATAAATGGCTAAGAACGAAATCGGCGTTCGCCCACTTCACGACAGAATTCTTGTTCGCAGAATGGCGGAAGAAGAAAAAACCGCAGGCGGTCTTTTCATCCCTGATACAGCAAAAGAAAAACCACAAAAAGGTGAAATCATCGCGACTGGTAAAGGTCGTGTAACTGAAGACGGCAAAATCCTGCCTCTTGAAGTTAAAGTTGGCGACAAAGTTCTTTTCAGCAAATACGCGGGAACTGAGTTGAAACTTGAAGGCGCAGAATACTTGATGATGCGCGAAGAAGACATCCTTGGTGTTTTCAACTAAATCGAAGAAATTAAATACGGAGAAAAATCATGTCTAAAGTATTAGTATTCTCAGAAGACGCTCGCGCACACATCCTTAAAGGTGTGAACACTCTTGCGAACGCAGTAAAAGTAACTTTGGGACCTAAAGGTCGTAACGTAGTTATCGACAAATCTTTCGGTTCACCAATGATCACTAAAGACGGTGTAACTGTTGCTAAAGAAATCGAATTGGAAAACAAATTCGAAAACATGGGCGCACAAATGGTTAAGGAAGTTGCTTCCAAAACTAATGATGAAGCCGGTGACGGTACAACTACTGCAACTGTTTTGGCTCAAGCGATCTACCGCGAAGGCGCTAAACTGGTTTCTGCAGGTCACAACCCAATGTCTATCAAACGTGGTATCGACAAAGCGGTTGCAATCATTATCGACGAACTAAAAGCCATGGCGAAACCGGTTAAAGGTTCAAACGAAGTTGCTCAAGTTGGTTCTATCTCTGCAAACAATGACAAAGAAATTGGTCAAATGTTGTCAGACGCTATGGATAAAGTTGGTAAAGAAGGCGTTATCACTATCGAAGAATCCAAAACTGCTAAAACTGAAGTTACAGTAGTTGAAGGTATGCAATTCGACCGTGGTTACTTGTCTCCATACTTCGTAACTAACGCAGAAAGAATGGAAGCAGTTCTTGAGAACGCTTACGTTCTTGTATACGACAAAAAAATCTCTTCTATGAAAGACATGATCTCCATCCTTGAAGGCGTTGCTAAGCAAGGTCGTCAATTGTTGATCATCGCTGAAGACGTTGACGGTGAAGCATTGGCAACTTTGGTTGTTAATAAACTTCGCGGCACTCTTCATATCTGTGCTGTTAAAGCTCCAGGCTTCGGTGACCGTCGTAAAGCTATGCTTGAAGACATCGCGATCCTTACTGGCGCAAAAGTTATCTCTGAAGATATCGGCCGCAAACTTGAGCAAGCGACTATCGCTGATCTTGGTGTTGCGAAACGTATCGTTGTTGATAAAGACAACACGACTATCATTGATGGCGCTGGTAAAAAAGCTGACATCACTGGTCGCGTAAGCGCTATCAAAGGTCAAATCGAAGAAACTTCTTCTGATTACGACAAAGAAAAATTGAAAGAACGTTTGGCTAAATTGGCTGGCGGCGTAGCTGTTATCCACGTTGGTGCTCCTTCTGAAGTTGAGATGAAAGAGAAAAAACACCGCGTAGAAGACGCTTTGAACGCGACTCGCGCAGCTGTTGAAGAAGGTATCGTTGCTGGTGGTGGTACTGCTTTGCTTCGCGCTTCTCAAAAAGTTGATAAATCCAAATTCTCTGATGAAGAAGCATTTGGCGCGACTATCATCAAGCGCGCTTGCGAAGAGCCAATTCGTCAAATCTCTGCAAATGCAGGTCTTGATGGTGCGATCGTTTTGGATCGTATCCTTCAAAACAAATCTGCTTCTTGGGGTTTCAACGCATACTCTGACGAATACACTGACCTGATCAAAGACGGTGTTATCGATCCAGTTAAAGTTGTTCGTTGCGCTCTAACTAACGCAGCTTCAGTTTCTTCTTTGATGCTTACTACTGAGACTATGATCGCAGAAGCACCTAAGAAAGATTCTCCAATGCCAGCTGGTGGCGGCCACGATATGGGCGGCATGGGTGGTATGGGTGGCATGATGTAATCCGCCGTCGCCGAAGGCTATGGCGGATTATCCGCCGAAGCTTTAGCGAAGGAGGATTGTCCTCTGTCCAAACTAAAAAGCCTGGGTTTCATCCCAGGCTTTTTTTATGTCCAAAATTTGGTAGCTGTTACTTAGAACAGGTATTCAATCCCGCCCAGGAATGTCGTCATCTTGTGACTGACAGTGCTGCGATCTGCAGTTGATTTATAATCAGAGCTGAAATTCTCAAATAGCAATTCACCCTTGATCGCAAACTTTGGCTTTAAGCGATAGCTGCCAAAGAAGCTGAAGCTGTTTATGGTGCTGCTTGTACCAGATCCTGAGTTTGGTGATTCACTCATTGTTGGATTCATAAATAAATCAAACTTACCACCCAGCTCCATCGGAATTTCGGGACCCAGTGGGAATGAGCCTCCCAAGCTGATCATCAATCCACCATACTTGTTGGAAGTGAACGCCACGGGTGTGCTGTCATCGATTTTGAAGTTCGTATCCTGATAGCCCGCACTTAATTGAATCTTCGGACCAAAGAAGTCGTTGGATAGCAGGAAATTGTAGCCACCAGTCACAGAATACTGCGACATGCTGGTGTTTAGAGATCCCGGGGTTGAGCCCGGAAGTCCGTTGTCGATCGAGAACACAGACTGGCGAAGGCTTAGACCCACATACCATTCTGGATTGATCCAAAGCTCGCCGCGCACCAGGAGGTTCGGTGCCAGATTTGCATTCCCCGACACGGATTGAGCCGTCGGAGTGGTTAGTTTTGTATTTTGAGAATATGACGAGAAACCCGCCAAGACTTCGACTTTACCGTATTGTGGGGGCGGCTCTGGAGCCCACTCTTTTGGATCATCACCAAATGCGACGTCTTTATCAGGACGAGTGGTGATGTCTGTAAGAATTTTTCCTGATGGAGTTGTCACCGGTGTTGAGTACTTTACAAACTCATCCGGCATTACCTTCGAGCCCACCGTGATAACACCTGGATCTTTTTCAAGTTCGATATAACCAAAGCTTAGATACGGTTCAACTTTGAAAAGCTTTACCCGCCCCAGAACTTCCTTTTCAGTGCTGACCATGAAGTTCAGTTTTGGATGGCGGTTGACCTTGATGATTTGAACAACGGATACGCGGCTGTCCATTTTCAAGCCATAGTTGCTGCCCAAGTTCAATGTTACTTGTTGTCCGCGGCGACTTAGGATTTCTGCACGGAAGGGCATTCTGTTTTTGATATTACTTAGCAAAATAGAAGCTTGAGTTTTTATGTCAGCAGTATCGAAGCCTTTGTAATCCACCAGGGATTCCTGCAGCAGTGGGAAACCATCGCGCCCCACAAATAGTGTCATCGTAATCGAGATGCCGCGAGGTCCGCGAATGATTTTTGTCGTAAGAGCTGCGTTAGCTTTTGCGGCTTGCAAAAGCTTTTGCACTTGAGCCGGTGCTTCATCAAGCAGTTCTGATTTGATATCAAGATTCTTTGGATAACTTTGCAAAGACCACTGTTTGTCTTCGTTAAGTTGCTGACGAAGTTGCTCTTCAACCGGTCGGGAGTAAATTCCGCCAATGTTGTCTGTTGTTGGTACCAGCACAATCGACTTGATTGCGAGATCTTGGTCGACTGGACTGACATAGGCATTCTGGGCAAAAGTCTGAGCTGTGAATGCAAATACAACGAAGCTGATTAGAAATTTTATTTTCATAAATTTAATTCTGCACGTCGAATGAAAAGTCGTCAATTTTGGGTCAAGTAATTCGGACCGTTGCCGAAATAATTTTTATGAAAATGCATTCTCTTTTTACATTGATGATGGCGATCTCACTTCTTGGTTCAGTATCCCACGCACAGTCTAGTCTGGAAGGTTTTTCAACTGGACGCTATGAGGTTCGAAAAGGTTCAACTCCAGCCAAGCTGAATCGCAATCCCGCGCAAGCGGCGGTCCCTGAGGTTTCAGTGACCTTGAAGGAAGATAAAACTCCTGCGGCCACTGAAACACAAGCGGTTGCAACTCCAGCAGCTTCAGTAGAAACTTCTCCGGCGGTAGTGGCTGCACCTGCGCCAACGCCAGTTCCTGCACCAACGGCCGTAAAAGTAACTCCGGTTTCAACGGCAGCACCTGTGGTGGCTTCTGAATCTCCGGCTCCAGCAGTAGTAGAGCCGAGTATTGCTGCTCAAGCTGAGGCATTATTCACTAACAAAGCCGACAAGATCTACGACTACTACGCTGAAACGATCCACCCGGATGATATTCGCAATAACAGATTGGAAGTCGAAATTTCCCCGATGGCTGTCTACAATGACTCCCAGTCGAACTATTCCTTCCGTGACTATCAAAGCTTTTACAATGCGCTTCGTTTTAAGGCCAATGTTTGGCTGACACCTCTTATTGGTGTTAGCGGCAAGTTTATTTTCTCCTTAGGATCCGACATTGATTCTATGGAGGCAGATGGTTCCCGCGTAGCTGTGAAGTATGAGCAATTTGATGTTGGTTTGAATTTCCGCAAGTACTTCGGAACATCACGCAAGGCGAACTCCCTGGAGTTTGCACTTCTTTACAGCGATAGCAAAATGAAGCCGCCAACAGATGCCGCAAACCGTGTGGGAATCAGTACTTCAGGACTTGGCATTGGCATGAAGGTTCGCGTTCCTTCATCGATTGAATACGCTTGGGTGTATGGCGGAACCTTCTTCCCTCGTTTGCAGCATTCAGAATTAGGCAATGCCTCTGACATTCATTCCGGTTCCGTTGGGGAGAACTCCCGCCTGGCGTTGGAATTGGGTGGCGAATGGAGATTGTCACGTTCCAGTCAGATTCTGTGGGGACTTGAAGCCTCGGCAGAAAAGAATATGTTTGACGGTTCTGCGTCCCAACCAGACCCAAGTACAGGTGCTACACCTAAGAATGTCAGCGTAACTAACTCGGCCTGCATGTTTTCCCTAGGCTATCGTTGGGGGAACTAAAATCCACTCATCAAAAGGCGGTATGGCTTCTATACTGAAGCCATGAAGATACGTTTCGCAATCATCGATGATGCCGCATTTCTGCGTGAACTCATTAAAAATATTATGAGCGCTGCTGGACACCTCTGTGTCGGCGAAGCCGAGAATGGTAATGATGGAATCCGTTTGGTGGATTCTGTTCTGCCCGACTTGGTTTTCCTGGATATGGTTATGCCATTAAGAAATGGCCTGGAAACTGCGCGTGCGATTAAGGAAGCTCATCCCGATATTCAAATCATCGGATGCTCTACGATTGATAGTGATGCGATGATCGAAAAGGCGCACGAAGCCGGGTTCGATGCCTACGTCACGAAGCCATTCTCAAAAGAAGTTTTATTGCAGGTTGTTTCAAAAGTTTTACCGCAGCTGGGGGAGTCAACTCATGGAAGAGGTTAAGTTCGTATTAAAGACATTGGTATTTACGATGTTGTTGATTGTGTTGTCTCAGGTAAAAGTGGGCGGCGCTTCGGTTGAATCCTATGCGTTCCGTTGGTTGCAAAGATCAACGGTGTCTCAGTATATCCAAAGTGCTGCTGCAGGGGGCGCTATGGCGCTTAAGAATCTTACAGTGCATGTTAAAGACGGGGTCGTCAGCACTGTGGATGGCTTTCAGGAAGGTTCGCACGAAAAGGCTGTTCGCTAACTACTGAACAGCTCTTTGAGTAGAAGCAACTTTAATGTTGGATTGTGTTGCAGCGATGTTTGAAGTTGTTGCAGCCGTGTTTTTGAAAAGGGTGCTTTTGTTGCGAGTACCGCAAGTTGCTGCGAATGAAGTGGAAGACATTGCGAAAACTACGATTGTGATAAAAGCTGCGATTTTCATATGATCCCCTTTGTGCGTTGGATACTGACATCTAATGCATCCGACATGCCAAACAGGGTGTTTCAGACCGGGAATTCATTCACCAGATTTCAACCACTTAGAAAAATCAAATCTCAAAATGAGACAACGGCACCAGACCGCGCCGTTTTGCGCGCACTGCTGGCAAGGAAGTGATCAGACTATTCCAAGCATGATAGTGAGCACCCCGGGGGAAGGCACTCACCAGCATGCTGGGTTTGTATAAGCGATTAGCTTCTGTCGTTGATACCTTTAGCTGCTTTTGCCTTCGCCGGAGGTGTTACGGATTTAGAGGCAGCAACGCGTTGAACGGCAGCTTTAGGAGCTAGATTTCTTACTGGAGATTGGCCATTGCACGCTGGTTCTGCAAATGAAACAGAAGCTGTTGTAGCAATAGCAAACGCGATCATTAGTTTAAGAGCTTTCATAGGTATTCTCCTTTGAAGTGAAATATAACTTCATACAGGAGTATTGCAGTGGATATGCCAGCTTTGGCGCCGGGGCGGGAAATAAAGACCGCGTGTTTTCAAGGGGTTAACGATGGTCGTTGGGCAATAAAAAAGGCCCCTTTTGTAAGGAGCCTTTTTTTGTACCTTGGCTGTTAAGGAAGTTAACAGCTATTAGTCGTCAATACCTTTTTGTCCGCTAGCTTTACCGGAGCTTGTAGATTCCCCGGTATTCTTGTTGGGATTAAATGCTGTTTTATCCAATAGACGCTCATGTCTTTGATAAATTTGGCATTTAGTACAACCAGGAGCACTAACGCCTGCATCAGTGCTCTTGCCTTGAGAAACTTCTTCAGCTGGATCAGAGCCAGGATTTGTCGTGCCCTGAGCATTAGCTGCAAGTGGAGAAGCTGACATTACTGTGCCGACTAAGGCGAAAATCATAACCATTAAGATCTTCTTCATACCGAAATCCCCTTAGAGATATAGCTCTGCAGTTGCAGGCGCGATAATGTCGAGCAAGTTATTGAATGTGCTGGCCACTTGCATTGCCACTGACGGACCTTCTTTACTGTCCACCTTATTGATTTCACCATTTGGTTTATAGGATACCTGAATAGTACCCAAACCAGGACGAGTCACGATGGATGGCTTGCCATATCGCTCTTCGTACTCGATCTTAACCACTTTTTTGGCTTGATCGGTGATAGTAGCAATACGACCGCGATTATCATATGTCATCGAGATCTTTTGACCATCTGAATTTTGTGCATAGTTCAGATTGCCTTTACCGTCATATTTAAACTGTGTGGCCTTCGCAGTAACCTTCTGTCCTTTTTGATTAAAGAACGTCGTGGAAACCTGAGTCACTTTTTTGATCTTTGAATCATACTCAAACGCCATGCGCGTTGCTGGTGTCGCTTTTACTTTTACCAGACCATCTGGATAGTATTCGTAGGAAATACGCTCTGAGTTTCTGCGGATGCCAGTCGGCTTACCGAAGATCTCATGATAGCTGATGTCTGTAACATTACCATTGATGGTCGTCATTACACGTTGAAGGAAGTACTGACCGTCAGGGCGTTGTCTGTGCCAGAACTCGTACTTATCGTCAGCAACAACTTCTTTGCCGCAGACTTTCTTAACTGAAGACCAATAGTGATTTTCAGGGTCGTTCTGAGAGAATTCATATTTGTAAGTCTCTGAGCACTTGTCGCGATTCGCAAAAGAGGTCACCCAGTCGTTCTTCTTATCATACTTAATGGCGATGAACGTTTTATCCGGCCAAGTTGCTTTAGTCAGATTGTGAAGATCGTCGTATTCGTAGGAGTAAGTTTTGTTCCAGGCATTCTTAACTGAAGCCAAGTCATCAAGATTTGCGAATTTGTAGTCCACGTTAAGACCGTTTGGTCCCGTAATGGATTTAACTTTCTTGTTTTGATAGTACTTGAACGTCAAACGACGACCGTTGTTGTCTTCGATCTTCGCCAGCTGATTTTTATCGTACTCGAACTTCAGAACGTTGCCGTTCTTGTCGTAAATGTGAGTCAGTGCGCCCTGAAGGTTGAAGCGCTGAGCTGAACCGTCTGGAAGGGTGCGCGTGTAGTAAGTTTTGTTGAACATGAAGTTTTCAACTTCACGACCGTTGGCAAAGAACTTCGTTCCTTCTTTAACTGGAACGATGATGCCGTACTTTCTTGCAAGCTCTGTACGAGTGCTGTCGTCTTCGACAAGCTCTGTTTTCAAGGAAGTCAGGTAGGCGTCAGTCACGCCGACTTTTTTCTCTGCCTTCATCTTGTTGATGATCTGAGAAATTGTGTTGTCAACATCGGCTCTGGAAACTTCGCGCGGGGAGAAAGTGACTTCCATACCGCCACCGCACTCTTTTACTTTGATATTGCCTTCGGCATTAACTTCCATGCTGGTCTCGAAATCAGAGCACCAACCAAAGCCAAACATTCCGTTAAATAGTGAACGGCTGTTGTAGGTTCTAACAATTTTAAGATCGTAACCAGTGCCTGGTACGTCCATGTCTATCCACGTATTGGAATAGTTGGCATTCTTCATGTCGACAAGAGCATGCGCCTGTGTCGAGAAAAGAATGGCCACTGCAATAAGTGCCTTCTTCATTATTTTTACCTCTTCCCTGAAACTGACGGACTACACTTTGATGGTAACAAGTTTTTTGATAATGACACCACCGATAATTTGCAGGGCCAGCATCGCGAACAGCAACACTAGACCTAGGGTGGTATTGAACATGGGCTTGATAAAGGTGGGATCGATGACTAAAAAAACACCCATTAAGAAAAATGGAATTAGAGTGACGATGATCCCTTGCATAAGACCTTGCGCCGTCATTGCCTGAATTTTTTTCTCAACCTTCTGACGTTCGCGAATTACCAAGACGATTGTCTGGAAAGTCTCTGCCAGATTACCACCGGTCTCTTTAAGTATATTGATGGAGGTTACAAACATCTGGACGTCAGGACGGGGAATGCGATTGCCAAGGTCATTCAAGGCGCTTTCAAAGCTGTCACCGACCTGCATTTGATACAGAACCTGTGAAAACTCCTGGCTGATAGGGTTTCCCATAATTTCCACAACACGCTTCATGGACTCTTGGGGATTTGAACCCGCTTTAATACCGTTGGCCATGATAGTGATACCGTCAACCATTTGGTCCACGAATGCTGTACAACGTTTTTCATAAAGCATACGAACGATCAACAAAGGCAGTTGCCAGCCTGCAACTGTGACCGAGGCGCCGAAGAAGGCACCCACAGCGACACTTGGCCAAAACACCAGGAATACCAATGCACCAATACCGAAGCTCATCAGCAGAATTAGTATTGTGATCTTTTTTTGATCCGCTTCCATGCCCATCAGGCGCATCATGCGGATAACTTCTTCGCGTTGACCAAGGCTGCGCTTATGAAGCCAAGCAATGGCTTTATCAGCCCATAGGATGACAACTGTGAAAACACAGATGCCAAACACGGGAATCATAATCCATTCCTTGAACAAGAAACTCATAAACTATCCAACCTTCTTAGGCGGCACAACCCCACCCGGCATCTTCGGCATTAGACCTGGAGCGCTTCCCCCGGCCGCGGGCGTGCCCGCCGGAGCCTTGGCGGCGGCGGGTTCATTACTGAAGATCTCACGCGGAATAACAACACCCTTGTCACTCAACTTTTGAATGAAGCTTGGGATTGTACCTGTCGCTTGGAATGCACCCTGGATTCTGCGATTCTTATCGTAACCAGTTTCTTTGAAGCGGAAAATTTCTGCCAAAGTAACAACGTCACCCTGCATGCCCGCGACTTCTGTGATGCTTAGAATTTTACGGCTACCATCTGAAAGACGGGAAATCTGAACAATCAAATTCACCGCTCCGGCAATTTGCTCGCGGATCGCACGGATAGGAAGTTCCATGCCCGACATCATACAAAGAGTTTCCAGACGCGCGACACATTCACGAGGACTGTTGGCATGCGTGGTAGTCATTGAGCCATCATGACCTGTATTCATGGCCTGCAACATATCCAGGGCAGCGCCGTCACGGCACTCACCGACGATAATGCGATCAGGACGCATACGCAGGGCATTCTTGATCAAATCACGAATATGGATGGCATTGCTGCCCTCCATGGAAGCGGGGCGGGTTTCAAGACGGACTACGTGCTCCTGTTGCAATTGCAACTCGGCCGCATCCTCGACCGTGATAACACGCTCGTTGGAAGGGATGTAAGAGGACAGCATGTTCAGCAAAGATGTTTTACCTGAACCGGTACCGCCAGAGATCACCACGTTCAAACCGTTTTCCACGCACAGGCGCAGGAAGTCGATCATGTTCTTGGTGATACTGCCGTATTCCATGTACTTTTCAGCGGTGATACCGCCTTTTTTAAACTTACGAATCGTTAAAGCGGGTCCGTCGATAGACAGCGGCTCAATGACTGCGTTCACACGCGAACCGTCTTTAAGACGGGCATCCACGTAAGGAGTGGAGTCATTGATCTGACGACCCAATGGCGTGACAATGCGCTCGATAATACGGCGAAGGTGATCATTGGAGGTGAATGTCACCGGACTCAATGAAACTTTACCACTTTTCTCGACGAAGATTTTCTTAAATCCGTTCACCATGATCTCGGTCACAGCCGGATCTGCCAGCAAGTCCTCCAAAGGACCCAGGCCCAAGGCTTCTTCCAGAACCTCTTTGATGATCTTGGAGCGCTCTTCGCGAACCAGTTCCGGAGCTTCCTTGTCGACGATGACTGTGATCTCGCGCTTGGTTTTCTCGCGGACTTCTTTTTCTTTGTTCTCATCCTGCTTGGTGTCGGTCAGAAGTTTCTTCAGATCGACAGTGCGAATAAGTTCATTGTGCACGCGGATCTTCAGGATCGTGCGTGGATCCATGCCATTGCCACCCGCAATCGCCGGGGCATTGGAACCTTCGGATGCTGCTGGAGCAGGTTTTGGACGTGTTAATGTTTTAAGACGTTGTAAAACTCCGCCTGTAAGCTTGCGTGACAAATCAAAGTACGAAGCTGTCAAAGGTGATTTCGGAGAGCTGATAATGAATGGCGAATACTTTTGTAAAGCCATCATTGTCGTCGCCTCATCCTGAGGAATAATTCCCAGGAATGGCAGTTGCAATTGATTGGAGATTGCCTGAGGCGACAAACCCGTTGGTGAAGCCTTGTTCACCACCAGTTGGAACATATCTTTTGGAAAAGTGGCTGAAAGCAATTCGTTGATCAATCTTTGTGTTTGCGTAACCACCAGAACTTCCGGTGTCGTCACGATCATGATCGCGGTTGCTTCCTGAAGAACTGCCATCTGTGCAGGTCCCAGGTCATTACCAACGTCAACGACAACAAATTTGAATGCGCGGGAGAAGAACTCCATGAGCTTGCCCAGAAGATCAGGAGAAATATTCAAAGACTCTTCAGGTCCACGGACTGCGCCCACATACCCCAAACCAGAGGCATGCATCGTCACAAGAGTATTCATGGGTTGTGAATTCAGGGAGCCCTGGAAGGTGGAAAGTTCCTTTAGGGTTTTTACAGGCTTAAGACCCATAATCACGTTTTGATCACCGACGGATTTTGAATCGGCGTCGATAAGTAAAACCTGAGTACGAAGTTCGGTCATCAAGGCGCAGGCAAAGTTCGCGGCGAAGACGCTCTTACCCACGCCTCCTTTACCACCAACAACAGCGATGAGATTACAATTCGGATTGATAGCCAATGCGGACCTCCGCTTAACTTATCGGCTTCGATGTTCAATCCGTATACGCGACGTTAGTCGCGCAAACGGAATTTTTTCTTAATTTGTTCAGACCCGGCACTTGCTGATGTCTTCACAACCGGAGTCACGAAAACCACAAACTGACTTTGTTGCTTCATGAACTCTTTGGATGCATACAAGCTGATGATTGGATTCTTCTGTCCAGCTGGACGATTGTAACCAGTTGATGATGAGTTGCGGATCAGACCACCCACAGCAGCACTTTGGCGGTCACGTACGACCACGGAGCTTGTCATCTCGTTGGCGCTGGTGATTGGAGCACCTGCAGGCGTACTGCCGATCATGCTGGATACTTTAAAGGCCATATCCATGCGCACGCTTCCGGATTTTTCACCCATAAGCACAGGCGTGATTGTCGTCACAATACCCACTTCGGCAAACGCAGTACCTGTCGTACCGTTTTGTCCAAGTACAGTGTACGGCTGATTGGTGATCTGTTTGATTTCACCTTTCTTACCGTCTTCAACGATCAAGCTGGTGCTTTCAAGAACACGCGCCTGACCATGTTGTTTTGCCCAGTTAAGCTTAGGCAACAGGTTGGATACCGTACCCGTGATAGAACTGACGATACCACCAGCAGCTGAACCACCAGTTTGGAAAGTCATCTGCGAGTTGTCACCAAGCTCTGGTGTAAACTGGAATTTGAAATTCTTAGAATAGTCTTTTTGCAGTTCCACGTAGTGAACCACAAGTTGAATCATCTTTGGAGGTGGCTTCGGAGCTGACTCCTTGATCTGGATAAGATTGATAATACCGTCGTTGGCTGGTTTACGCTCGACGATAACACCTTTTTCCACAGCGGCATCCACAATGCGGGCTGGAAGATAGGTTTTCGCAATGATCTCTGCACGAGCTGACTCCTCCTGACTGTTTGCCCAGCCTTGCAGAATGATTTTGTCATTCACCGAGCGGACTTCAATTTCAGGATTGTTGATATCACGGGCGATAAATTCAGCGATCTTCTTTTGTGCCAGGGGGCTTAGGGTCACAATTGAAGAAGCGTTATTACCAAATTGAGCGACAACGTTATAGATGCGGGCCATATCCTTAGGGAGCAGGATCTGACCGTCAACCACGACTCTGTCATTTACGATTTTGATGTTAATGCCTTCGATATCACCCAATAAAGAGCGCATCTCACGCACGATTTTGTCGAGTTTGCTTTTCTTAACGTCGATGCGATACTCAGCGACAACTTTACCATTGCGCTTGTCATGAATCGTCATTGTCGCGAAACCCTCTGTGCGTGGCACAAAGCGAATCACGTTAAGATCCTTCGAGTAGTCAGCAGTCACCACGCGACGGAAGTCGCCTTTGAATTCGACATTATCAGGAAGTGGCGGCAGTTTTTCATCCTGCTCAATTCCCAAAGTCAGATTGATGAACTTACGCGAACGAAACGCACCACTGCTGTCTTCGCTGGATGTTGACGGCGTGGCTGAAAGATCATCTTCCGCATGCGCGACAATTCCACAAAGACTTAACGAAAGCCCCAGTGTAAGCAGCATATGTTTCATGTTTCCCCCTAAATTACAATTCCCCAAAAACAATCTCAAATACTACAGAGTCTTAAACCCATTCCTGCGTGGTTGCGTCGGTTGTGGTGCTCGTTGCTGCATTGGTTGTTGCATCATTCGTTGTTGCGGCATCACGACCGGAGGAGCCACAGGCATAGCCGGTGGGGCATCCAGGGATACCATTGGTTTTCCAAGTACCGAATCCGATGTCGAGCTTGGAGCACGAACAGGGATGGTGCGATCGCTTGGATTTCTTAAAGCAAAGAACAAGTTTCCAGGTGCTGTGGAAAGAATGTAAAACAAATCCTGTGCTTCTTTCGGGCTGGCCTCAACCGTGATGGTTGCGTACTTAGTGTCACCTGTTAAGGCGATCTGATTCAGATTCTTTCCTGATGAATCCAATTCAAACATACGCGGAATGTTGTTCACGACACTTAGGCCCGTCGCCAAAACCGGCACGTCACTCATAAGCAGGAACACTTCACGACGTTGCGCCACACCTTTTCCAGAATCCACAGCACTGTAAATATCAATGCGATCACCTGGGCGGATAAGCTTTGCCACACCACGGATTTCATCAACAGGAAGAGCTACCGCACGTTTGCTTGGCGCAACTTGCAGGGCAATACCCGTATCTGGTCCTGGGGTTAAAAGATTGTTCTTAACTACCATTTGGCCTTTGCGGATAGGAACTGCGGCCACGTTACCGATGATTTCATCAGGAACAGTCACTGTATCTGGCTGGATAAAGTCTGCCGGCATGTCCTTGGTTTCAACCATAGTGTCATAGATAGTCTGCATTTCTGCGATGTCTTCCTTGGCCACCACCACACGTTTTGTGGAACCGAAACGCTTGTCGTATTCTGCTTTCTTTTCCTGGGAATAGCTATACAACAGGAACGTGGCGAAGATTCCTGCGCCAATTGAAAGCCATAAATTTCTAGTTTCGTTTGATCCCATTGTCTTCTCCTAAGTTCCACAAGCTGCATTCAGACAAATTCCGTATTGGGATTTGATCCAAATGGGGTTCACGCCGACTCGTTCGTTTCGTTCTTCTTCTTTTAAAAAAGGAATCTGCTGATTGTGTTCGTTCTTAGATCCAGAGTTCTCAACTTCCTTCTGACTCGCCATTAGATTGATATTGATCGGGCGAGTTGTCGCAAACCAATCAGGAGTACCATCTTTAGGTGAGTCCTCGGAGTTGATTCCATGCAAGCGCATGCTCATGGCTGCATAGCTTAGTTGGGCATTTTCCATATTTCCCGTGTTACGGAAGTATGTCAGGTTTGAACGGTGTCTGAATGTTTCAAACGCATAGTTTCTTGCCGCAATGGAATTCAGAATGCCGGAATGAATGGCACCAAAGAATCCCAATGAGAAAGTGATGAACGTAACAATGACAAAGATGACCGGGATTACCTCGATCATCGCAGAGCCTTTTTCATTGTTCAGGAGGCTTTTCTTGGACTTCAACATCCGTTATCCTCCATCGGTACATATTTATTCCGGTACCTGTCGGCCAGGATTCCGAATCTGGAATCCAGATCTACAATTGCTTCATAACGTTTTTTAATCTGCAGATCCCAGCATTCCTGCTGGGTGGGTTCGCGAATCAGAAATGCTGTCAGTTTTGCCTCAGGAGCTTCACCATCTTCTGTCGTGCGGCCCAGGAAGGCGATTCTCATCGCAAGTACACGGGCACTGAAAGTCAGGCGCGCGCCGGTTTGTGGAAGACGTCCGTCTTCGTAGGGGTAATCTTTGGAAAAATCCTGACCACTGGCGCCGCCGCCACGAAGTTCAAGATTGGAAAGTTTAAACCAGCCAGCGTTGGATGTAGTAAACAACGGGCTCAATGTGCCATTGCTCATCAGGCTTTTGAATTTGTTCTGACCCATTTCATTTTGTTTGTCTGGATCAATGTGGCCTGCCGCATAGGCACGGGAAGTAGAGAAAGTGATGTATTGGGCAATTTCTGCCATGGAAAGGGTAAAGGTCAATGCGAACATAACCATGCACAGTCCCGCACACAGGATCAAAGAAAATATAAAATCCACAGAGATCATGCCCTGTGAATTATTAATGATCATGTGAGGACTCGAGATTGTTCTCATTGTCTCCTCAAATCTATCGGTTCGGGTCAATGGAAATGCCGCGGTTTCTTTGGTTAGGATGTTTTTGACGAGCGTCCTTTGCAGGGCTCCAAACACCACTTTCCATCATACCAGCAACACGATCCCACGGACCGGTAACCATTTTCGCCAAGAAGTTGGATCCACGAAGTGCATTCATGCTGGCCACAAAAATTCCAACCATCACCACCATTAACAAAACGGCTTCGATGACAAGCTGGCCTTTGCGGTTCGCAACGAATGACTTTCTCATTTGATCGCACTCCATTCCAGACGAGCGCCTTTCGGCTTGAAGCCTTGTCCTGTGTCCAATTGCTTTTCCACGCGAGCAGCCAATCGTGGACCTGATCCACGAAACGCCTCGGACGGAGCTGAAATAAATGCTTTCAGCCCGATTCCTAGGATTGCAATCATCAGCAGGACATACTCAATCGTCATGCGATCTCCGTACTAGCTAAAGAAACTATTCAGAAGTGATTCCGCCAATAGATCCGCGTAGTTCTGAAATCTTGTCAGTCACTGTGGACTGGATGTCTTTCTTGAAGATCATAACCAAACCGACAACAACCACCAGCAAGAGGATGTACTCTGTAGCACCCTGACCTTGTTTGTTCTTTAAAAGATTCTTGGAAAAGTTCTTAAACTTTTGCATTGATGTTCCCCCTTATGGTTTCGTATCGGCTCATTTGGGGATTGTCTTAAGGGAATTCACTACAGATTGTGGATTTAGTAGTGTCTCAGAATGGGAAAACAGGAGGGCTAGACCTCCTGTTTTATTGAAAACTGTCGTACAAATTATTTACACTCGGCCTTATCCGAGAAAGTCTTGCCTAAATCTTTGCCATCAAACTTAAGTGTAACCTTTTTTTCCGCTAAAGTGCCTTTGCGAACAATCTTGGAGCTTTTTTCAGCCCATTTTTCGCAAGCCTCTGCAGTGTCCAGTTTTTTAGCCTCTTCAGTAGGATTTTTTCCATTGTAGGGCTTCCTAGCCTCGACTTCTTTACCGGCGCATGGTGTGCGGTCGACTGTGATCGTGCACTCACCTGCGATAGCGTTCTGAGCCATCATCAAAGTCACAACGGTCATCATCAATGCTGTTTTCATTCTTGTGGTCTCCTGTTTATGCCGCCGTGGAATCTGCGTCCTCAGCGGGTTTAATTGAATCTTTCTTATTTTTTTCACCTACCAGAACATGCAATTGTGTCATCATCGATCCCAATTCGCTGGCTTGCGTTTGCATATCTTCAGAGGCACTCGTGACATTGCCCATGGATGCTGCAACTCCTTGTAAGCTTTCGTCGATGGAAGTCAGGGCCTGCTTCACCTGGTCGATACTGTGTGTTTGTTCTTGCGAGCCTTGTGCGACTTCCTGAATCAATTGGAACACGTGATTTGTATTATCAACAATGGCTTTCAGTGATTTTTCACTGTCAGCTGCCAGCTCCACGCCGGTTTGGCTTTTAGCATTTGCCTCGGTGATTAATCCGGAAATTTCTTTCGCGGCATCAGCACTCTTTTGCGCCAGTGCGCGAACGGCATCAGCCACCACGGCAAAACCTTTTCCCTGTTCCCCAGCACGGGCAGCTTCAACCGCGGCATTCAGTGCCAGAAGATTTGTCTGAAAGGCAATGTCATCAATCATATCCAGAATCTCGGTGATTTTTTTGGAGTTCGCCGAAATCTCGGACATCACCTTAATAAGCGAATGGATTTTGCTTTGGCCGTGAGTGACGGCATCTTGACCATCTTTCGAAATCTTAGCAGCCTCGGTAGAGCTTTCAGAGTTCTTTCGCACAGTCTGACTAAGATCTTCCATTGTGGCCACGATTTCTTCCAGTGAAGCAGCGGTGCTGGTGGTGTTGCTGGAGATCGATTCACTGGATTTTACCAGGCCTTCAGTGCGTGAACCGACGACGTGGGAACTTGAATCAAGCCCGTCGGCCACTGTACGAAGTGATTTTTGTACGCTGCGAATATTTAAGAAGCTCGCAATCAGACCCATAAGAACGAAAAATGCCGTGACTCCGATAATGGAAAAGAAAGTGTATTTAAAAAGTTTTGCGGCAGCTTCTGATTTATCCACTCCCGCCATATAACTGGCGTCAGTCAGGGATTTCAGGGATTTGTAGGATTCGTCATAGAACTTGGCAGAACTGTCTTGAAGAATTTTTTCTGCCAAGGCTGTGTCTTCCTTATCCAGGGCTGCTTTGAATTTCTCACTTTCAGCCTGATAGCTTTCCCAGTTTGTCAAAAAAGATTCATAGGATTTACGAAGCTCATCTGTAGTCAGTAAGGGATCCAAAACCTTTGAATAGATGGTGATGTTTCCCATGAGGGAATCCATCTCGTCTACGACCAGCTTGCGCTCATCAGTACTTGTTGTTGCCAAGAGATTGAATTCAAGCTTGCGATAGTTGACTACGTTGATATTGATATCCGCGGTTTTGCCAACGATAGGAAGCCAGATTTCTGCAATTTCGGAAGTAACTGTGTTTTGTGCTTTCAATTCGTATAGTGAAAACGCATTAGTCAGCAGACAAATCAGAATTAAAAGCCCTGCGATGAATAAAAAGCGACTTTTTAAAGAGACCTTAGACATTATGTCCTCCGAACTAATTTGTCGGAATCTTAACAGTGGAACTTAGGTCCAGTTCTCATAAGGCTTTAAAATTTAATTGGGGATATGTTGACCAAGGTCCTAAAGACCCCTAAATTCAGTTTTAGAGGTCAGTCATGCAAAAACAGATGGTAATTTTATACGTATTTTGTGTCGTTATCTTTTTCGTAGTTAACGTCGTTGTTTCGTAAACAAAAATTAACTAGTTTTTCATCGTATAGATATCAGGATAGTTTCTTCCAACTTCCTCAGAATCCATTCCGTAGCCAACCACATAACGGTCATCAATAGTTTTACCAATATAATCAGCTTTGATAGGCAATTCGCGACGGGCAGGTTTGTCCAACAACGCCACGATTTTCAAAGATGCTGGAGCTGATGCAAACAAACGGCTTCTTAGGAAGCTCAATGTACGTCCTGTATCGATGATTTCCTCAACGATCAAAACGTGTTTGCCAGCGATGTTCACGGAAATGTCTTTTACGATTTTAATCGCGCCACCGCGCTCGACCGCCTGTACATAAACGAAGTCCACTTGCTGAGTCAGATCTACTTGTCTCATCAAATCGGCTGTAAAGTGCATGGAGCCACGCAAAGGGCAGATGAAAATGACTTCTTTGCCTTCGTAATCGCTTTCGATTTGTTTCGCCAGATCAGAAACCAACTCTGTGATTTCTTCTTTAGTCAGGAAAGGAACCATTTGTTCTTTAAGTAATGCCATTTGCGCCTCTGATTCTACAAATCAATTGATGTAATGCCTGCTGCTTGCGCCATCTTCAGATAACGAAGAGCTTCGGGATGTTGTGGATCTCGAATGAGGATATTCTCCCATTGTTCCGTGGCTTCAGCAATATTGTTTGAGTTGTAGTAGATTGCCCCAAGCTTTAGGCGAGCTGGAATAAGGTGCGGGTACTCGCGGATCAAAGATTTCAGGTCCTTGATGGCGCGTTCCGTTTGATTCAACTGCACATTTACTTCAGCAACACGCAAAGTGATCTCCGCTTTACGGCTGGAAAGCTTCTGCGCTTTTAAAAGTTGTTCCAACGCCTCGTTGTAGCGCTTGTACTGATAATACAGGTCCGCCAGCTCTTCATGTTTGGAAGCAAGTTTTTCATCGACGAACGGATCTTGTTTGCCGGATTTTTTATCAAGTTGGGCTTGAGCATCCAGAAAAACCTGTTTGCCTTCATCGTATTTGCCCAAATCATTCAGAATAATCGACAAACCAACGCTGGCGTCAGTGTAAGTTGGATCAATTTCCAAAGCGCGTTTGAATGTTTTGATAGCTTTGCTGAACTGACCCTTGTCATAGGCAATGGTCGCCAGCATCTGATAAACCTCGGGATTGCGAGTGTTTTGCAGAAGCATTTGACTCAAAATAGGCTCGGCCATTTTGTAGTTCCCGTTAATAAAATATCCACGGGCTTCAGAAATCATGTCGTCTTGAAGGGAATGAATCACTTCATCTCCTTTTCAGCCTGTTTAAGTTCAGAGCTGCCCGGGAAGTCTTTTTCAAGGATGGCCATGTATCTGTTTGCTTTCGGATCATCTCCGATTTTTCTGGCAGAGATCACAATGCGTGAAAGAGCGCGGGCATCAAGTCCCAGGTTTTTGTAGTTTGAATACAAACCCTCGTAGCGTTTCAAGGCGCTGCCATAGATCTCGCGGATGAAGTAGAAGTTACCGATGTAATCTTCTTTTTCAGCCAACATTTTAATTGTGGCAGAACGCTTTTCAGAAGCTTCTTTTACGTATTCAGAGTTTGGATATTTCCTAATCAAATCACTAAGATTGAGGATGGTATCATTTGCCAAAGATAAATCGCGATCAATCGTTGAAGGCAACTGATTGAAATAACTCACACCCAAACGGAATTGAACGTAGTCTGAATTTGGAACCGTTGGATGAAGCTCTTTGAACATCTGATATGCCACTTGTGCTTCAGCGTAGGATTCTTGTTTGTAGTAAACATCTGCTACTGCCAGTTCAGCTTTCGTTGCAAAATTGCTGTACGGGAATTTGTTTTTTACTTCCGTGTAGCGACGAATGGCTTCTTCGTAGCGCTCGCTTTTGTCGAACTCTTCGGCAATAGCGAATGCACCCTCAGGAGTGTCGGCGTTTCTTTCCATAGTGGAGCAACCGGACATCAAGAATCCTGCTGCGCAAATAAGTGTCATGACTCGGAGCGTTTTTAGCATGCCGATATCATATTTTGGTCCAGAACCTACTGTCAATGAAGGGGCTTATGGCGCACTGCTATCAGAGTCAATTGGTGCGAAGTATGGCAGATTTCTTAATCCAACCCGTGATAGATCCCGGAAAAGTCACTTGCGACCATTCTGCATTTTCATTTTGTACAATAACTTCCATGCCACCGAACACATCCAATAAGGTGGCTTGGTTGTCTCCGGGAGCTGCCTGCAACGAAACCTTGTCTTCAACAATCGTCGCGCGAATGATGGATTGATCATAAATCTTCAATCCCAAAAGCGTGATGGATAGTAAAAATCCCAAACCCAACAAGCTGCCGATGATCGGAACACCAGGAAGTGACGTTTCGTCGGCCAATGCACGTCGGCGCTGCCCCATAAAGCCAATCCAAATCCAGCCGGCTGCAAATAAAAACAAGGCGGTCGTAATCAGATACGCAGTCTGGGATACGGGAGCCAGTAACTTTCTGCGCACGGTTTCATAGGTTTCAATTTGGTGAGGAATATCCTTCACATCCATTTGTCCTAAAGCAAACTTTAGTCCAGATCGCGCTTGGCTTAAGTCGGGATCAGATGCGAGAGCTTTACGAAAAAGACCCACTGCCAAGGGCTTTTTACCCAATTGGTACTGGGCTAAAGCCAAGTTTGTGAGTGTGGTTGCGTTATGGGGATCCAGCTCGAGCGCTTTGGCGAATGCGTCACGTGATTTTTCGTAATCTTTCGCCGCGTAATGCTGAGTGCCCTGGTTAAACAAAGCAGCGAAATCCGCATTTTGAGTCCAAGCCAAGGTGGGCAAAATAAGAGTAAAAAAGAACACAATGAATCGCGTTGTCATAGTCTCGAAGTTTAGCCGGGTGTCTTGTCTTAGTCCAGAGCGAAGAGTAAACTGGACGGGCATTTCAAATAACAAGGAGATGAAGGATTTTGTATCTCCGCGAAAGGTATTATGAGTTCTCTTGTAGGCCATCAAATTCAACAATCCGATAAAGTAAATTCTTTGATCAAAGATCTTGTCGGTGAAGTCACTAAACTAAACTCATCACTTGAAGGCATTCGTGCTCCTCAAGATGCATTCAAAGATTCCGGCAAACAAAAAATCGAGCAGACAGGATTGTTGCGTGGACGTCCACTGCATTATCAATACATGGGTACAGGCGCAGGTCGCGGACCTTATGTGGAGCTTGAAGATGGAAGCATCAAACTTGATTTGATCAACGGCATTGGTATTCACTTGATGGGTCACGCAAATCCACGCGTGATGGCAGCGGCCGTGCGCGGTTCATTGGCTGATATTTTGAATCAAGGTAACTTGCAACCGAACAACGAGTATCGTCTGTTCACAGAAAAACTGGTACAAATCGCCAGCAAGAATTCACGCTTGAAATATGCGTGGATCGCGACTTGCGGAACAATGGCCAATGAAAATGCTTTGAAGCTTTCCCGTCAAAAAAATTCCCCAGCGCGTTTTGTGATGTCATTCAAAGATGCTTTCGCAGGTCGTTCGACGATGATGGCGGAAGTTACTGACAACACGGCTTACAAACAAGGTCTGCCGGAATACCACGAAGTATTGCGTGTTCCGTTCTATGACAAGCGCGATCCAAAATCCGGTGAAAAAGCTTTGGCTGCTATTAAAGAGCACGTTGCAAAACACGAAGGCAATATCTCTGCATTCGGTTTTGAACCGATGCTGGGTGAGGGCGGCTACCAAGCGGCTCCGCGCGAATTCTTCGTGCCACTTTTGGATTTCTGTAAATCCAAAAACATCGCCGTCTGGGCGGATGAAGTTCAGACTTTCACTCGTACAGGTGAATACTTTGCGTTTGAAACTTTGGGTCTGGGTCAGTACATCGACATCTGCACGATTGCAAAAACAGCGCAAATCGGTGCGACTCTTTACACTGAAGAGTACAATCCAAAACCAGGTTTGATTGCCGGTACATTCTCGGGCGCTTCTCCGTGCCTGGCTGCGGGTGTTGAGATGCTGAACATGCTTTCTGAGGGCTTCTTGGGTCCACAAGGTCGCATTCAACAAATTCACAAACGCTTCATTGATGGCATCAACAAACTGAACGACACGACTTGCAAAGGTATCGCGTCTGATGCAGGTGGTATGGGCTTGATGGTTGCTTTCACTCCGCATGATGGAAAAAAAGAAAGCGCCAACAGCTTCCTGAACAAACTTTATGCGAATGGCGTGATTGCATTCCCTTGCGGTAAAGATCCGGTGCGTGCGCGCTTCCTGATCCCTGCAATCATTCAGGATCAGGACATCGACATCGCTTTGAAAATCATCGAAAAAACACTTCTCGAAGGAGTGTAGTTGGATTTCATCGAATCTTGCCGTCAGCTTATCGCAATCGACAGCACACCTGCGCATGGTAACAAAGAACTTGCGCGGTGGGCGGCAGCATTCTGTCGTCAAAAGGGGCTCGTGGTCGAAGAGCAGACCGAAGTCATGGGGGACCTGGAACAGGTGAATATCATCGCTCGTCCCGCTGCAGAGCGACCGGGTGCTGAGTTTCTGTTTCAAACTCATCTGGATACTGCCGACCCAGGGCCTTTTGCCTTGTGGACAGAGACGGGAAGCAATCCCTACGATGCCCACATTATTGACGGCAAAATTTATGGATTGGGAGCTGCTGACGTAAAGCTTGATTTCCTGTGCAAGCTTGAAGCGATTGCTTCATTTGGCAAGGATCGCGCGTGGCGACTGCCACCGGTTCTGGTCGGCACCTTTGGTGAAGAGACCGGAATGCAGGGTGCTCTGAAGCTGATTCGCAAGAATAAGATTGCAGCGAAAATGGCTTTGATTGGCGAGCCCAGCGATTTGCAACTGGTTAATGCTGCCAAAGGTTTTGCCACGGTCGAGATTCGTGTTCCGTTTTCTGAAGAAGAAGTTCGCTACAGGGATGAACACAATTTGCGTGAAAGTACTTCCACGCAGTCTAAGTTGTTCCGTGGCAAGGCAGCCCACTCCTCGATGCCGCATTTGGGAGAGAGCGCAATCACGAAGATGCTGGAGTATCTGACGATGCTGCCGGAATCCGTGAATATCATGGAAATTGATGGCGGCATTAATTTCAACACTGTTCCAAGCCATGCGTTTCTTGAAATTGATATGCTTTCAACGGTGAAGAATCCGATTGCAGCCAGGATCGCAAACATTTATCGCGGTTTGAAAGAAGTTGAAGCGGACTTTCTGAAACACAAGGATGAGGAATTTTACCCAAGCACCCCAACGCTGAACATCGGTTTGATTCGTACGAATGAAAATGATGTGCAGTTATCGGGAAGTTGTCGTCTGCCACCGGTCATCACTCAGGAAATTTATGAGAGATGGATGGAGCAGATTCGCGACTTGTGTGAAAAGAACGGTGCTGTATTCAGCGTGAATGATTACAAGAAGCCATTCCGTACCGAAGTGAATTCCATTTTGGTGAAAGGTTGTCTGGATGAATTGCGCAATCTTGGTTTGCAAGGTGAGCCAACAACTCAGCCGTCAACCAATGAGGCAAGTATTTTTTCGAGAATTGGAATTGAGTGCGCCTGCTTTGGTCCGGGCAAGCGTGAAGGAAATGTTCATACTCCTCAAGAGCATGTTGCGATTGAGGATTTACATAAGGCCATTGAATTTTATAAAAAAGTCATCGAGAGGTTTTGTCTATGAGTTTTCTAATAAGACCTGTTCGGCACGACGATTTAAGTCAGCTGGTGGATTTGGCAAAGCAGTTCAATCTGTTAAATTTGCCTGGTGATAAAAAAGTTTTAAGTGAAAAGATTGATCGCAGTGAACAGTCTTTCGCCGACAAACTTGATAAATCCAAAGCTGAATATCTATTTGTCGTCGAAGATCTGGAAGAAAAACAGATCGTGGGAAGTTCCCTGATCCTTGCCAAGCACGGTAATGAAGAGGTTCCTCACAGTTATTTCAAAATTATCAAACGCGATCATTTTTCCCAGGATTTGGGAATTGGGTTCATACATCAAGTATTGCGCTTCCAGCTGGATTTTGACGGTCCAACTGAAATCGGAGGACTTCTTGTGGATCGTGCGTATCGCCGTCGTCCCGAAAAACTGGGTAAGCAAATCAGCTTAACCCGTTTTCTGTACATGGCTATCTATCCCGAGAAGTTCGAAGACCGTGTGTTGTGTGAATTGACTCCGCCATTGACGGACGAGGGTCGTTCAGAATTCTGGGAAGCTTTGGGTCGTCGTTTTACGGGTCTGCCTTATCAAGAGGCGGATGCACTTAGCCAGTCCCACAAAGAATTTATCGAAAGTCTTTTCCCGCAGGAAGACATCTATCTGGCGCTTCTTGATTCAAAAGCCCGTCTGGTTTTGGGTCGTGTTGGTGAAGCCACCAAGCCGGCTCAGCATCTTTTGGAAAGCATTGGTTTCAATTATCTGGATGAGGTTGATCCGTTTGATGGCGGTCCCCATTACGGCGCCCAGACGGCAGAAATCCTGCCAATCAAGATGGGTCGTCACTTGATGGTGGCCGACGGAAAAGATTGTACTTTTAAAGAACAATATTTAATTGCCGCCACGGGTGAGGAATTCAGAGCCACGATGTGTGCTGTGGATATTCGTGATGGCGAAGTTATTTTGCCAATGAAAGCACGCCAGATTCTGGGTGTGGAAATTGGCGATCAGGTTTTTGCAGCCCCTTTCCACTATAGCAGAGGAAGACAATAAGATGAGCACCACCATTTTTCCAGTCAGTTACAAAGGTGATTTTATTAACGGCCGTTTTGTTCCTGTTACCAAAGGTGACGGCGAAGTCAAAAATCTGAGCCCGGCAGACTTAAACGATTTGATTATGACGGTGCCATTTAAGCACGATCACATGGATGAAGCGTGTCTGGCGGCTAAAAAAGCTTACCCAAAATGGGCGACACTTTCCATGGACGAAAGACGCTCTTACTTAATGCGCCTAAAAGAAATGTTCGACACTCATGCTGAACAGTTTGCGCAAATTATTTCCCGCGATACAGGTAAACCTGCGTGGGAGGCAATGACGGAAGCCAAAGCACTGGGCGCAAAAATTGATATCACTCTAAACCAATCAATCAAATTGATTGCGGATGAGCGTATCTCGAATGCATTACCGCAAGTGGATGGGGTGATTCGCCACAGATCCCGTGGTGTGATGGCTGTTGTTGGTCCGTTTAACTTTCCGGCGCATTTGCCGAATGGACACATTATTCCGGCATTGATTGCCGGCAATACAGTTGTTTTCAAACCATCTGAGCAGACTCCAGCAGTTGGTCAGTACATGGCCGAGATGTTTGAAAAAGCGCAATTCCCTGAAGGCGTATTCAATATGGTTCAGGGGGATGGTGCAGGTGGTGGACGCCTGGTTGCGAATGAACACGTTGATGGCGTTCTGTTCACGGGCTCCTATGAAGTGGGTTTGAAAATAAAACAAGAGACATTGAATCACTACTGGAAAATTCTGGCGCTTGAAATGGGCGGTAAGAATGCAACAGTTGTGTGGGAAGATGCGGATATGGACAAGGCAGTTTATGAAAGCCTTGTGGGTGCCTATATGACGGCAGGTCAACGCTGCTCGTGCACCAGCCGTATTATCGTTCATCCAAAGATTGCAGATGAGTTTACCGAGAAGTTCTATCAGGCAGCCAAGAAACTTTCGATTGGTCACTGGACTGAAAACACGTTCATGGGGCCATTGATTACCGCAGCTTCGGTTGAAAAATACATCCGCTTCCAGGAAATCGCCAACCGCGAAAACTGTGAAAGTCTAATGCGTGGCAAATCCCTGGATCTAAAAAACAAGGGTTACTATGTGACGCCAAGTATTCACTTGGTTAAAAAGTTTGATCCGAATTCAGTTTATCAAAAATCTGAAATCTTCGGGCCAAACGTTGCGATTTACACAACCGGTGACTGGAATCATGCGATGGAAATCGTGAACTCGACAGGTTACGGTCTGGTGATGGCACTATTCTCCAAGAATAAAGAGCTGTATGAAGATGCCTTGTTTAAGGCGCGCGTGGGTCTGTTGAATTGGAATCGTACGACGAACGGTGCCAGCTCCCGTCTGCCATTTGGTGGCATGGGTAAATCCGGCAACGACAGGGCGTCTGCTCACTTTGCAATTCAATATTGCACGGTGCCTGTGGCAAGTCTTGAAGACCCGACTCCATTTGATCCGACAAAGATTCTTCCTGGCATGAACCTGGACTCAAAATAATGAAAAAGACGGTTGTCGTTCTAATCAGTGCAACTGTGGCTTTGCTTGTAGCAGTGGGAGTCTGTGTTGGCTTTCTGGGATATCAGTATGCCAACACCGCACCAAGCTCGATTGCACAGGAAGTGGTGTACGAGGTTCTTCCGGGAAAAGCGTTCAACACGGTCGCCAAGGATCTGGAAAGCAAAGGATTGGTTCGCAATTCCTTTTTCTTTTCCATGTACGCGCGATTTAAGAACGAGCGCTCCAAGGTTAAAGTGGGTGAGTATCTACTAAGAACCAATATGACCCCAGATGAAGTTCTGGATGTTATTACTTCCGGAAAAAGCATCGCGCGGGCATTCACTATCAGCGAAGGTCTTAGCATTTACGAGATTTCGGATCTTTATGAAAAAGCTGGATTTGGGACGGCTGCTGATTTTATGAGATTGGTGCGTGATCCAGAATTAATTCAGTCTTTGCTGGGTGAAAAACAGATCAGCCTTGAAGGCTATCTGTTTCCAGAAACCTACATGTTGACCAAGTTTACAGACACCAAGGGTCTGATTTCTGCGATGGTTAAAAGATTTCTATATGTTTACAACGAAATCCAACCACAAAGTCATCTGAAGGGTTGGACCCGTCATCAGATCGTGACCTTGGCAAGTATCGTCGAGAAAGAAACCGGAGCTCCGCAAGAGCGTCCATTAATTTCATCGGTCTTTCATAATCGTCTGCAAAAAGGTATGAAGCTGCAAACGGATCCGACGATTATTTACGGTAAGGCTGAAACTCTTGGGAAAATCGTGATCAATATCACCCGAGCGGATTTAACCGCGCCGACGCGATATAATACCTACGTGATTCCTGGGTTGCCGCCGGGGCCGATTGCCAATCCGGGCAAAGAAGCTTTGCTTGCGGCAATGAATCCTGAAAAAAGCAGCTATTTGTTCTTTGTCAGTCAGAACGATGGAACGCATGTTTTTTCAGAGGATTACAAAGGCCATCAGTCAGCGGTAAAACGTTATCAGCTTGATGCCAAAGCCCGTGAGGGTCGTTCCTGGAGAGATTTAAAAAGCAAACCAGCGAAATAGTTTCTATTTTGCTGCGCCGGCCTCGTCAGGGGAACTCACTTTATCGAAGCCCTGAGTTCCTTCGTTGTACTTGAAAATATTAAGCCTAGGCACCATTTGATCATCAAACGTCGGTGCCACGATTTCCAATGTGCCATCTCCATCCACATCCGTCAGTGCCAGATTGGTAGAGTTGCCCTTTAGTGTGAAGTAGCCATCGCGATTTTCAGCCAAGGGGATTTTTGCAATCATCGTCATCCCGTCAGCGTCGCTGATCTTGTAGACTTCCAGCTCTAGAGAACTCTTGTTGTGAATTTTTAGCACTGTGACTTTAGGGCCCAGCGGAGTCAGATTTTCGGTTACTTTTGCAACAACAGTGCGGCTTTCAGAGGAGAAAAGATCCTTCACCGAGTTTCGCAGATTTGGGATGACCGCCACTGTGGTCATAATCATTGCGATGATGGCCAGGCACACCATCAGAAGTATTTCTTTTCTTGAGAAAGCGGAATCAGTTTTGGAAGTCATAGGAAAAAGTTTGCCATAAAGTCATTGAAGTAAAAACAAGAAAAGACTTAAGATGCAGGAGAATCTTTTCTGGGGAGACTTTGATGGCTCAGCTTATCGTTTCTAAGTTCGGTGGAACCTCCATGGGAGACGCGGAGTGCATGCTTCGCAGTGCCGAGGTCGCATTTCGTCAAAATTCAAGCATGGTTGTGGTGTCCGCCACTTCCGGCACCACCAACGATCTAATCACTCTGGGTAATAAAGCCGAAAAATCGACTTGGGCAGAGTGTGAGAACATCATCAACAAGATCCAGGATCGTCACAGAAAGATCGCTACTGATCTGAATGCTGATGCAAATACAGCTAATAAACTGGAAGCTTTATTCGAAGAGATGCAATCTCTGGCAAAAGGCGTGAACTTGCTTCGTGATTGCTCGGTCAAGGCCATGGATGCATTGATGAGTCTGGGCGAGCGCACTTCCTCTGTCCTATTTGCAGAAGCCATGGCCAAGGTTTTAAAAACTCATGGATCAAGTAAGAATGCGCAACTGATTGATGTGCGTGAAATTCTAAAAACAGACGATTCATTTGGAAAAGCAAAACCGATCACCGCACAGGTGGCCAGTCACTGTCAGCGGCACCTGCCGAATATCCGCAGCTTTCAGTCAGTTGTGGTTACTCAAGGTTATATCGGTAGCACCGAAGAAGGAATGACCACCACGTTGGGGCGCGGTGGTTCAGATTATTCGGCTGCGATACTTGCAGAAGGTGTGGCCGCGGATGTTCTGGAAATCTGGACAGATGTGGCTGGTATTGCGACGACCGACCCACGTCTTTGCGCTAAGGCTAAGCCCATTGCTGAAATTTCTTTTAAGGAAGCTTCAGAGCTTGCAACCTTTGGTGCCAAGGTTCTGCATCCCGCAACTTTGTTGCCAGCGATTCGTAAAAACATCCCGGTCTTTGTGGGTTCAAGCTTTGATGCTGAAGCCAAAGGGACTTGGGTTCGCAAGGAAGTTGAACAACACCCGCTGATTCGCGCGATGGCGATCAGAAAAAACCAGGTGCTGGTAACGCTTTCAACTCCTGAGATGCTTCATGCGCATGGTTTTCTGTTTCAGATCTTCAAGGTTTTCAATGATCACAAAGTCAGTATCGACGCCATCACGACGTCTGAAATTTCAGTCAGCGTGACTTTGGATGACTCCACTTTGCTGAATAAGAAATTAATTTCCGATCTTTCAGAAATTGCTGACGTTCAGGTTGAAGAGAATCTGTCGCTGGTGTCGTTGATTGGTAACAACATCAATCACACACCAGGTTTGGGTAAAGAAATCTTCGATACGATTTCAGACATCAACGTGCGCATGATTTGCTTAGGGGCAAGCAAGCACAACTTTTGCTTTCTGGTGAATGAAGAGCACGGCCCATTGGCAATTCAAAAACTGCATCACAAGTTTGTGGAGCTTGCGTGAACAAAGAAGAGTTTTACCAGTTACTGGCTTCAAGAAAATCCATTCGTAAGTTTAAGCCGGATGCTGTGCCGAAAGATGTGATCGAAAGATTGTTGGGCGCTGCTATGGAAGCACCATCAGGGAAAAATCGTCAGAACTGGCGTTTCTTTGTAGTGACGGGTAAAAAGCGCGATGAATACATTCAGTATTCGCAAAAATCCTGGCTGGGAATTAAGGATGTGCTTCAGCAAAGATTGAAGCCGTCGTTGTACTCTTTTACCGAAAGATTTTTTTACACCTTGGGTGATGCGCCGGTTTTATTGTTTGCCTACTCTCACAATGATTCCGAAGAGCGCTATCACACCAGTATCGGTTCCGTTTACATGGCGGTGGAAAATTTAAATCTGGCTTGTTTGGTTGAAGGCTTGGGCTGTTGCACGATGGGTGCGCCACTGGAAATCAAAGAGGAAGTGGATAAGTTTTTGGGTGTGGATAAACTTCCGGAATACCAGCGAGGCGAGCTGGAGCTTCTTTGTGGTGTTGTCATTGGATACCCGGATCACAATCCCCCGAAGGCTCCAAGGCAGATCGAGGGGCGAATCACTTGGATCTCTGAGTAAACAAAATAAGCCGGAATAGTAACCTAAATACATGATATCCCTTGGTTAAGTTAAGACTAAGGGGTGCATTCATAGTCACTCTTTTTGACATGTAAATTACGTCTAAGGGGTTGTTTTCAGTACCTTTTCGGGTAGGACTTTGATATACCGCATCCCTTATGAATCCAGTTCACGCCCTAAAGACAAATCCGTTTGTCCTTGCCCCTATGGCAGGGATTACTGATCACGCGTTCCGCACCTTTATGAAAAAGCTCGACACAAGTGTTGTTGTGACCGAATTGGTCAGTGCAAGTGGCATTGAATACAAATCTGAAAGAACGATGAAGCTGATGAGCTTCGACGAATCTCAGCGACCTATCGGGATTCAACTTTTCGGTGAAGATCCAGAAATTTTAGGTAGAGCTGCAGCCGTGGCGGAAGCTGAGGGTTGTGATTTTGTCGATTTGAATTTCGGTTGTCCTGTTCCCAAAGTCGTAAAAAAAGGCGCGGGTTCAGCGATGATGAAGGACCCCGTACAAATGCAGAAGGTTCTTGCTGCAGTTAAGGGTTCTGTGAAAGTTCCAGTGACGATCAAAATCAGAACTGGTTGGGATTCGAATACCCGCAACGCGCTGGAAATCTGCAATATTGCCTACAACGAGGGTATCGAGTGGGTGGCCATCCATGGCCGCACGCGCGCGCAAAGCTATACGGGTTTTGCTGATTGGGATTTTATCACTGATATTAAAGCCAAGGCGAAGCTCCCAATTCTTGGAAACGGAGACATTCTCACACCTAAGCAGGCTGTTTTGAGACTGGAACAGTCGGGCTGCGATGGGGTCATGATCGGCCGGGGATGCCTTAAAAATCCGTTTATATTTATGGACGCCCTGTCCTTGTGGCGCGGCGAGCCCCTTAAAACGGTCCAAAGAGACTATGTGAGCCTGTTTAACAGTCTGAAAACTGAGCTTGTTGCGCATTGTGATGAACACATCACTGGTATTCAGTTGAGAAAGTTTGCAGCTTGGTTCTCGACAGGGTATCCTGGAGCGGCACAATTCAGGAAGAATCTTTTCCAATCCAAAAGCAATGAAGAGATCATGGACCTTGCTAACGAATTTTTCGCTAGTGTTGGTAATGTTGAGCAAGAAGATCAGTCCAAGGATGAATTCCTGATGGGCGGACACGGTTAGTTGTCCTGACCGAATCCTGTAATGAGTTTTTTAAATTTTTGTTTTAGTTTACAAGTTTCAATTTAATGAAGGGTTAAATATGATTCAAGATCCGAAGAAGATTAGAAATATCGCGATTATCGCGCACGTCGACCACGGTAAAACGACACTGGTTGACCATTTGATTAAACAAGCCGGTACATTCCGTGACAATGAGCACGTTGATGACCGCTTGATGGACTCCATGGATCTTGAAAGAGAACGTGGTATTACGATCGCCGCTAAGAATGCGTCTTTCATCTACAAAGATATCAAAGTTAATATCGTTGATACTCCGGGACATAGTGACTTCGGTGGTGAAGTTGAACGTATCCTGAACATGGTTGATGGTTGTATCCTTCTTTGCGACGCCTCTGAAGGTCCACTTCCACAAACGCGTTTCGTATTGAAAAAAGCTCTAGAGCAAAATTTGAAAGTTATCGTTTGTATCAACAAAATCGATCGTTCAGATGCTCGTATCCAGGAAGTTCACAATGAACTTTTCGATTTGTTCATCGACCTTGAAGCTACTGAAGAACAATGTGACTTCCACACTGTTTACGCTATCGCGCGTGAAGGTATGGCGACATTGGATCCAGCGGTTAACACAGGTACGTTGGAAGTTCTTTACGATGCTATCGTAAACCTGGTTCCTCCTCCAAAAATTGACGAAGAAGCTCCATTGCAAGTTATGGTTTCCAACATCTCTTACAATGATTATGTAGGTCGTTTGGCGATCGGTCGTATGCGCGCAGGTCAAATCAAAGTTGGTGACGAAGTTGTTTGCGTTCAGGAAAACGGTCAGAAAAAAGTTAAAGTATCTGCTTTGTACCAATACAAAGTGAACTCGCAAGTTCCAGCTCAAGAAGTTGGCGCAGGTGACATCGTTGTTATCGCGGGTATGGAAGACTTCACGATCGGTGACACCATCACTTCTGCAATTGATCCTCGTCCACTTCCGCGTATTCGCGTGGATGAGCCGACAGTAGGAATGGTTTTCTCGGTAAATAACGGACCGTTCGCGGGTATGGAAGGTAAGAACGTTACTTCCCGTAAGATTCTTGAGCGTCTTGAGAGAGAATTGTTGTACAACGTTGCGATCCGCGTGGAGAAAACTGCGAATACTGACGCTTTCAAAGTCGTTGGTCGTGGTGAGTTGCAATTGGGTGTATTGATTGAGCAAATGCGCCGTGAAAACTTCGAACTTCTGGTTTCTAAGCCGACAGTTATCTTTAAAGAAGAGAACGGTCAAAAAATGGAGCCAATGGAGATCGCGGTTATCGATATCGAAGACTCTTTCGTTGGTGCGGTTACTGAGAAACTTGGTAAACGTAAAGGCGTAATGCAAAATATGGTTCAAAAAGGTTCAGGCCGTACTCGTCTTGAATTCTTGATCCCTTCACGTGGTTTGATCGGTTACCGTTCTGAGTTCTTGACTGATACTCGTGGTACAGGTCTTTTGAATACTCAATTCAATGGCTGGGAAGGCTACAAAGGCGAAATCGAACACCGTATGAATGGTGCGATGATTTCTGACCGTAAAGGCCAAGCGACAGCGTTCGCTATTTGGAATCTTCAAGAGCGCGGTATTATGTACGTAACTCACGGTCAAGATGTGTACGAAGGCATGATCGTTGGTGAGCATGCTAAGGACAATGATCTAGAAGTAAACATCACTCGTGAGAAGAAATTGTCAAACGTACGTGCTTCGGGTTCTGATGAAGCTATCCGTCTGGTTCCAGTACGTCCAATGACGCTGGAAAAAGCGATGGAATGGATCAAGGACTCTGAACTGATCGAAGTGACTCCGAAGAACATCCGTCTTCGTTGCCGCGAAACCGATCCAAACAAACGTGCAAGAGCAGCGAAGGAATAATGGATTCGAAAGTCGCCATTGAGATAAAAGACCTAACCAAAAAATACGACGATAGAGTCGCTGTCGATGGAATAGATCTGGAAATCTACAAGGGCGAATGTTTCGGACTTTTAGGTCCAAATGGGGCTGGCAAAACAACAACGATGAAGATGATGTATTGCTCAGCCCTCGTTACCAGCGGGGAGCTTTACGTTCTCGGCCTTAACGTTAAAAAGAATTTCCGCGAAATCAAATCTCGTATCGGCGTCGTCCCTCAGGACGACGGCCTCGATCCTGACTTTACAGTCCTTGAAAATCTCTCTGTCTATGCCAGTTATCACAATATTCAGCCTGCAGAGGCCGAATTGCGTGCGCAGGCACTACTTCGCCTGATGAAGCTGGAAGAATACCAGGATCGCTCCGTGGAAACTTTAAGCGGTGGTATGAAGCGCCGTCTGGCGATTGCCCGGGGCTTGATTAACTCGCCAGAAGTGATTTTTCTGGACGAGCCCACAACCGGATTGGATCCGCAAGCGCGTATTTGGATCTGGGATTTCTTTAAGCATTTAAAATCTGAAAAAAGCACTTTGGTTCTGACGACTCACTATATGGAAGAGGCCGAGCAGATGTGTGATCGCGTGGCGATCATTGATGGTGGTAAAATTCTGACCATCGGTAAGCCCCGTGACTTGATTCGCGACCTGATTGGCAAGGAAGTGGTGGAGTTCGACACGAACCCGGTCGACTTGAATTACTATCTTGGCCGTTTGCGTGCCGAAGGCTTTGCTTACCAGGTTATCAAAGATACAGTGTCCGTTCTGGTAAAAGAGAATCAAGAAGGCCGCCGCGTGGTGGACCTGATTGCCTCTGATAAGATTTTTATTCGCAAGCCCACTTTGAATGACGTCTTCCTGAAATTGGCAGGACATCAATTGAGGGACGAGTAATGAAGTTCAAACAGCTGTTTACTATTCCTAAGTTTAACGACGGTGCGACGAAGGTTTGGCAGCGTAATTTCCTTTATTTTAAAAAGACCATGATGGTATCCCTGTTCTGGATTGTTCTGGAGCCGGTTATCTATCTGGGTGCTATCGGGTTTGGTTTGGGTTCTTTCGTCGATAACATGCAGGGGATGTCGTACATTGAGTATTTCTTCCCGGCGTTGTTGTGTACGACGGCGATGATGGTATCTTTCTTTGAAGGAACCTACGGCAACTATACGAAACTAACGCACCAAAAAACTTATGCGACGATCATGCTGACTCGCGTGGGCCCAGAGGAAATCGTGGCCGGTGAATTGATGTGGGCTGCAACCAAAGGCTTCTTTGGCGTGACGGGTGTTACGACCGTAGCGGTGTTCTTTGGTTTAATTGATTCCTACAGAATTCTTTTGGCACTTCCGGTGTTGCTGCTGATCTCGGCGTTGTTTTCCTGTATCGGGATGATCTTTACGTCGATTGCGCGCAACTATGATTCTTTTATCTATTCAACGTCCGGTTTGATTGTCCCAATGAGCCTGCTTAGCGGAACATACTTTCCGTTAGAGCAATTGCCATCGGGATTGCGTTACTTGGCTTACTTGTTCCCACTAACTCATGGTGTGGCCGCTGTGCGCGGAATTCTGCATCAGGGTAACTTAACCATTATTGCAATTCACATCGCCATTCTTTTGGTACTGACGTGGATCTGCATGAATGTTTCATTTCACCGCATTCGCAATAAGTTATTGAAATAGTCTAATTCTCCGGAAGCTGATCGGGATTTATATCCAGTTCGCCTTGGCTGGATGTTCCTTCATCGCGGATCTCCTGCTCTAAGCGTTCGATTTCGTCGTTGCTTAGTGAATCCACCTGTTCGACAGACATTTCACCCAGACCGGGGATATGATCCATTGGTGGAGGCGCCGGACTCAGGAAGCTTTGGATTCTTTCCATGGCTACTTCGTATTCGGCTTGGTTGATGCTGTGAAACTGATACAGGTTCTGAACGATCTGGCTCATGCGTTTGCGCGCGAACTGAGTCAGTTCTTTTTTGTGGTAGGAGTGTGAATACTTGATGGGGCTGGGAAGAACCATCGCTAGGAATGCACTTTCCACGACATCCAGGCTTGCCGGGGATTTTTTAAAGTAAAACTGGGCAGCCTGTTTAACACCGTAAATGTTTTTTCCAAACTCGACGATGTTCAGGTACTTTTCCAGGATTTCTTTTTTGGTCAGTGTTTTTTCAATTCGATCGGTAATGATGGCTTCAAGACCTTTGCGGAAGAAGGTGCGATCCGCATTCAGGAACATGTTCTTAGCCAGCTGCTGAGTGATCGTGGATCCACCGCGTTTGTAAACGCCGGTTTCCCAACCCTGACGAAAGTTCTTTTCGATAACTCCCCATTCGAAGCCGTGATGCTTATAGAAGTTCCCGTCTTCGGTCATGATGATGGTTTTTTGCAGGTAAGGGCTGATTTGTTTCAGTGGCACATAGTTTTTCGAAGTCGGACACAAATCCACCTTGTACATGGTGGTGATCATGCAACCTTTGATTTCCTTCGCATCGGGAAGCCACGACCAGACGATCGCGGAAGCAGTAATCATAATTGCAGCTATGATGGCGAAAAAAAGTCCTGCGGCCTTCATCTTATTTTAACATCCCTTGTTCTTTGATCCATTCGATACTGTTGTGAATTGCCTGACGTGCCGGACGGGGCTTGAATCCCAATTCGCGCTGCGCTTTGGAAGAGTCAAACCAGTGATACATCGTGGCTGTATAGGCGTTTTCTTTACTTAGAGGACCTTTCAGGCCCATCTTTTCCATGAAGTCACCGATAGTTCCAACAAAATGAAGGACACCATCTGGCAACTCCTTGGTTGGAGGTTTAACTCCAGCTTCTTCTGCAATCATGCGGAAAAGATCTTTAATCAGAATATTTTCACCAGACAGAATATAGCGCTCGCCAGTTTTGCCGATTTTCCAGGCGCTGATAATTCCCTGAATCACATCTTCAACGGCAACAACATTCACGCCGCCGGAAGTGTAAAACTTAAGTTTACCCTGGGCGACTTTTAACATCATCTTGCGACTGCCTTTTTTGGCGTCGCCACGTCCATAGATTGTTGCGGGATTTAAAATAACCGCATCAATCTCGCCTTTGTCACAGGCTGCTTTTACCAAAAGTTCTGCATCGTGCTTCGTTTCAAAATAACCAAGATCTAAATCATGAATATTGAAAGGGGAGTTTTCATTAAGAACTTCAGTTGGTGTGCGACCGCCACCGACGGCGACGACCGAGGACAGGTGCACCAGACGACGAATCTTTTTCTCTCTGCAGACTTCGATAACGTTCGCTGTTCCTTGGACATTTACTTTTTCCATAAGGGGGCGGTCAGCAGCCTTATAGGCCACCACACCAGCCAAATGGAAAACAGTGTCGATACCTTCAAAGGCTTCCAATAGTGAAACGATATCAGTCACATCACCGTGACGGTATTGGCAGTTGATGCCATTAAGTTCAGAGATATCGCTTTTAGGTCTGACCAAGGCAAAGACTTCGTGCCCTTCGTTAACCAAGGCGCGTGTCAGCCAGCTTCCTAAGAATCCATTTGCACCAGTGACTAGAACTTTCATACTGCTTGTGCCTCGTTGTTATCGGTATCTTCATCAAATCGGGTGATGAACCTTTGGCAAAGTCTTGCCATGATGATCCCGGTGATAATTCCTAACATTGCCCCAGCCAGAATATCCGTCGGGAAGTGAACGCCGTTGTAGACGCGACTATAGGAAACCAAGACTGCCAATGTCATCATCGGTGCCATAGCTACCGGGAAGATGACAGAAACAAATGTCGCGAAATTGAAAATATTAGTAGCGTGATTGGAGACGAAACTAAATCCACCAAAAGGCGCCCTGACGTTAACAGTTAGATCCTGAGTTTCAGCAGGCCTCGGTCTTTGCACTGTCTTCTTAAACCCCCAGTTTCCGATTCCATCAGATAGCGAAACGCTAAGTACCGCCATGATGAAAATAGTGCAGCCCTTTTTCCAACCACGACGCCAGATGAACATCGCAATGATCAACGGGATGCAGACGATCTTAACCGGGTCTTTTTTATGAAGGTCTGTGATGAATGGAAAAAACACGTCTGCCCAGGGAGCAGTCCATTCTGAATTGATAAGAGTAAAAAGACGTTTATCGAGGTTCAAAATAAAATCGAGCATGATAGGGATCTTAACTTAGTTTTTTGCCCGCAGAAAGTCTAGGTCTTCCGAGGGCCAGAGTGCCTCGTTCAACTCGCTATGGCATTATTATGCCTATGGACATAGCTACAATCCTAGGGCTCGTTATTGGTTTTGGTGGAATCATCTTTGGTAACTTTATCGAAGGTGGGCATATTAGTTCCCTAATGCAATTCACTGCGTTTCTTATTGTGTTTGCAGGTACCGCTGGAGCGGTGATGGTTTCCAGTTCAGAACATGCGCTGAAAACAGGATTGAATCTGGCACGCAAAGCTTTTAAGACCGAAGAAAGTAAGGCGCACGGTAAACTGGAAGATATTATCGAGTGCGCGCGTCTTGCGAAAAAGGAATCCATTCTTTCCTTAGAACCACGCATCAGCAAGATTGGTGATCCACTATTGCAAAATGTACTGCGCAATGTTGTGGATGGGGTTGAAGAACCCGTTATTCGCGATATCTTTGAAACGCAAATTTACACCGAAGAAGACGAGATGTTAGCTGGTGCAAAAATCTGGGCTGATGCTGGCGGCTTTGCGCCGACGATTGGAATCATCGGTGCGGTTCTGGGTTTGATTCACGTGATGGGAAACCTGACGGATACAAGTAAACTGGGTGCAGGTATTGCGGTGGCCTTCGTAGCTACTGTGTACGGTGTCAGCTTCGCGAATCTGCTCTTTCTGCCAATCGGAAACAAGATTAAGAAAAAAGTGGAAGACGCGACTCGGGAAAAACTGATGGTGCTTGAGGGCGGATTAATGATCGCCAAAGGTTCCAATCACATGGTCATTGAACAAAAACTAAGGTCTTATTTACCTCATGTCAGCAAAACGTAGAAGACACGAAGAACATGTGAATCACGAAAGATGGTTGGTCTCTTATGCAGACTTTATCACTCTTTTATTTGCGTTCTTCGTTGTTATGTACGCGACCTCTACGGCCAACGAATCCAAACAAAAAGATTTCGAGCAGTCGATCAAATTGAACTTCCATCTGGTGGGAAAGGGCGGCACTGATCAAAACGGCGACGCAATTGATTCTGCGATCGCAGAGCTGGATATTCCGGTGGGTAACTTCCCCAAAAAGGGAGGCCCGGCAGAAGCTGCTGACTATGTAGAGCGTGCCTTGGGCAAGGCTATGAGCAAGGAAGATCAGAAAAAGGATATTCAGGATATCTATCACGACTCTGTCGGAGTTCGAGTCTCCCTGACGGCTTCCAGCTTCTTTACACCGGGGTCTGCGAAACTTCGTCTGTCTTCGTTACCAGCCTTGGACAAAGTGGCGGAAATTCTTTCAGCTAACGACAAGCGAATTATTATTGAAGGCCATACAGATGATACACCCATCGAAGATCCTCAGTATCCCAGCAACTGGGAGCTTGCCGGGGATCGCGCATCTGCCGTGGTTCGATATTTTGTGAAGTATCACAAGTTAAATGCAAAGAGATTTGTCGCGATATCTTATGGTGATCAAAAACCGATTGTTCCGAACGATACTGACGAGCACAAATCCATGAATCGTCGAATTGAAATCCTGATAGTCACCGACAACAAGAAGATCGGAATCTAGTATTCTGAAAATAAAAAAAAGCCGAGGTTTATGTTGCCTCGGCTTTGGTGTTTTTATCTGGGGTTCGGAACTAAGCTACGCAATCTTTTAATTTCTTCAAGATCTCGATCGCTTTTTCTCTGGATACTTTTTGAGTTTCCATTACTGCGTCGATCAAGTTTTCTTCAGCAAGCTTGCCGTTGCCTTCGCGAGCTTTGAAAGCTTTGATTACTTTAACATAAGCTGTACGCTCAGCACCTTTGAATACCGTCAAGATTTGAGTGCCAAGGCGAAGCATTTTGCTATATGCAGCTACTGCAACAGAAGATTGCTCTGGAGTATTTTCACGAGAACTTGCTTTGCCCGCCAAGTGCATGTTTCCGATCATGGAAGCCAAGCCTTCAGCACCTTCAGCAAGTTCAGTTGCTTCGTTTCTGTCTTCAATTTTATCAGCAGCTTTTTTAACAGCCGCGATGGAAACTAGATTTTTAAGTACTTCTTTATCGCCCAATGCGTTTTCAACAATTTTAGATTCTTTACCTGGAGCGATGTCTTTTACTGCTTGCTCTAGGTATCTTTTTTCAGCGTTCTTGCCGGAAGCGTTCTTAAGGTTGCCGTTTGCATCCAAGAAGTACTCTTGGCTTTGTTTGTCAAACTTAGCCAAACGCTCTGGTGTTGTCATTTTCCCTGGAGCGGCGAATGCTGTTGCAGAGAAAGTGATTGCCATACCGATAATAAATGCCTTTTTCATTGAAAACTCCTCTTCATAAACTTAAAAAATGTTAAATCCTATACCTTTAATACTAAGCAAATCCCTTACCATCTTTAGGTCCTCTATTTTCGATCTGACCAATTTGGCCTGTTTAACAATCGAAATCAGTGACCTTTTTTGCGTTCCGGCGTTTACCCCGGGAAACCGTCTCAAAATGAGGCGGCTCCTTACTTCGCTCCCAAGCTCAAAGCTCTATAGTCAGCCATTTGCTTTTGAACCATGTTGTTGAACTTTTTAGTCAACACATCGACCTCTTTAAGGTTGTTGATTTTATCCCAGCTGACGGCGTTCGCGATGGCACCATAAGACTTCATCTCTGATGCCAGGCTTTGAAGGGATTCAAGGACCGTCGTCACCACGTTGATTTGTGCTTTTGTTAACGTGAACTTTTGTGCAATCACTGGTTCTTTCGGAGCTGAATCATCTTCTTCTGCCAATGCCGCGAATGGATCTTCGCTTTGCTTAGGTTCCATTTTTTCAGAGCTTGCACCCATGATTTTAGCTACTTTCAACAATGCAGCTTGGATCTTTTGTTCTTGTTCTTCTAACTCAGAATTTTCAAGTGTGGACTGGACTCTTTCGCGTCCATCAACAGTCACGATTTTAATTTTTTTTATAAGACGGTTCATCGTGTTGAATTCAGCTTCAACTTCTTTTAGAAGTGGATCGTTTGGAAACTGATTCAGGATGTTTTCAAAATCTAACTTATAAGTAGGCTTCGGATTCATGATGTCATTCAGGATCGAAAGATAAACTCTTTCCTCCTGGAAGATCGCATTCATCGCACCGTTGTAGGCTGGGCCTGCATTGATCAGGATTCTTCCTGTTTTGTAAAGGCTGCGGATCAAGTTCACAACGATCTTATCGTATTCCATGCTGTATGTGTCGAAGGCCTTTTTCATTTGGCTGTACGTGTTTTCTTTCCACCAAGTATCGAACGCTGGTTTTGTTGCTGTTCCTAAAACTGATGGGCGAATATCTGCCAGAAGGTAACTGACGACACCATTGTAACTTCCGTTTTTGGCATTCACCCCCCACGTGTAAGCGGTTGGTGCAATTGCCTTAAATTTTTGCGTCAAAGAAGGATCACATTCTTGAAAACTGTCAGCTGGATTTCCGATTGAAGGAGGAAGGAATACTGAAGGGAAGCCCGTTACGTCACGGACGGTTTGTTGACCCTTTTCCACGTCGGGACCGCAGACCATTTGCATAACAAAATAGTCTGAAATTTGTGGTGTTGCGAAGATGCCGACGCGTCTGTAGTAGTTTGTATTGCTGACTTTTTCATATGTGCCAGGGCTTGATACATACGATTTTACCCAAGCTTCACCCATTGCCAATTGTGGTTTTGGATTTCCAACCATCGTTTGAACTTGAGTAAGCAACTTGTAGTAAATCGCATCTGCGCCAGCGTTTTGTTTCACAGACAATGAACGAAGTTCACTGTTCATAAGATTGAATACCGTAACCACTTTGTTTAAGTCTTTATTACCCAGTCCGTTTACGATAGTCGTGAAGTTCTTTTGCTGTACTGGAGTCATTTTTTTAAATTCTGGTGAACTTAAAATCATCGTTGAAGCTGCTGCCGCATCATGCAGGGTGTACTTTTGGCGTTGTTCGATGAATTTTGGATCGTTATGGTAGGAATCGTCCGGGCCCGCTTTCATACCATCAGCCTTAACTCCATTAAGAGGGGACGCAAGAGTGATATTTGCGGTATCGTTGCGATCAAATCGATCTTGACGAGCTTGTTGAACGAAGTCGCCATAGAAGTTCTCAGCAGATTTATATCCTTGCGTCAGTTGCATAAGGGCACTCTGCCAGTTCTGACTTGCCTCATGGACATCAGCCAGGTTGGCCATGCGCCACGCAGCCATTTTTTCGCGGAAAGTTTTAAGTCTTGATTGAATTGGTACCTCATAGCTATTCACCCAGTGAGGCTTCATCGCATTCATTTCTTTTTCTATGTTCTCTGTCGCTGTGTAAAGCTCAGGAGCATCTACGATATTTCTCCAGGCATAAGTCACGGAGCGCATGAAAAGCTGATCCAGTGCTACGAACGCTGAAAGTTTCAAACCTTTTGTTAGCAAGAAGCGCAGACCTTTTACTTGAGTTGTTCCCGGCATAAGCCAAGTCACGATATCCACACCCGTCATACGGATGATATTTGCTTTTTGAGCGTTAAGACCAAGCACGATGCCTTTTTCAAGGCCGGCAGCAACAGCAGATGAGATCAACATTGAAGTGATATTCGGAGCCATCTCCCAGATTTTCTTGTGAATAACCAGATGTTCATAGGCCTTTTCGCATGGATCTGCATCTGCACCACTTTGAATGTCAGCTTCAGTTAACTTTTTGCCCATCCAAGTTTTGGCGCAGGCTTTCACATTAGGATCTGCAACGATTTGTGAGGCGATACCCTGAACAGTCGCACCCACCGTCATACCCAAGTAAGGAATGAAGGCATGATACTTTGGATTTTTCATGTACATCGAAAGAACGTTTGAAGCAGCACCTTGGGAATACATGAACAATTGGAAACCGATGATTCCCATTGGGGAAAATGAATGGGCGACGTGTTGGTCAGCCGCGACTGGATTCATTGAGTAGTTAAATACCAATTGACCCGCGATGACCAGACCCATGGACATAAAGAACATCACTGATTCAGGTGCCAGATTATGCAAGGAGTGCGAGAACGCTGCCTTATTGCCAGTCCATACTTTGCCCATATCATTCAAAAGGCGGCGTTCAATATTCTTCGGAGAATACTTGCGCAGATTTTGTTCGTCAGCGAATGGTATTTCCATAACAGGAATGTTTGATTTCTTTTCGAAAACACGTGTGATTTTGTTCTCATAGTCGACCTGAACACGATAGCCAGCGCTTTCCATGATGGCAGCATCTTGCTTAGCGCGTTTGTCCTCTGTTTTGGTCAAAGTGGCTGAAATTGCCGGAGATACTGAAGAAAAGCTCACCACAAATGCAGTAAGTAAGCTGATCATTCTTTTATATGTTAAAGAAGCCTTAAACATAGTTTCTCCTCAAAGGGCAAATTGCCTTACTGAAGAGATAAGCAAGTCACGGACCTGTCATAAGTAATATAAAGCACCTGGAACGACTCAGACTGAGACTGGGCCTCTTTCGGTCACGGGGGTGTCAATAATAATGACATCACGGTGCCGGAAGTACGATGGAAAGCCCCCAGCTTTCGAGCTCGTCTTTATTGGAATATTCTGCGCGAAACTCTACTTTTCCATAGGACTTCGAGCCTGCCAGGTAGTTGTTCCACACGAAGCGTCCCTCTGAAGTTGAATAAAGGTATTTCGTCTGAAACAGAGTTCGGAATGTATCAACCCACTTCATCATAAACATGGAATTCGCACCCAAATAGGGTTTCGCGGTGGAAGCCAAATCAGAGTTTTCGCTGACCGCCAATAGCGACCAGCGAGTGGCCTTAAGAATCGGGAAGTCAAAGCTCGCACCAATTCCACCATTCACGTACGGAGATAGTTTTGGTGTGGTTCCCACTTCAACGGACCAGGAGTTCGGCTTTTCCAGCTGAGTCCATGGTGAGGTGGATAGAATGCTTAGCAAAACAAACTCGTGAAGATCCCAGTTGTTCAGTTCCGGCTTGTAGCGCACATCAAAAGTGAAGAAATTTAACTGCGAAAACGGTGCAAGTCCGCTGTCATCAGATAGCAAATCGTGAAATCCGCGACGAAATTTGAATTGGTAATAGTCCTGGTAGTCGTCCTTGCCGTAACCCAAGTAAAAAGCAGCAGTGGGCGGACTTAGTAACGGTGATTTAGGAGGAGTAATCTGAACCGGATCAGTGATTGCACCCAGTTTTGCACGGGCCACTGACAACCGATATCGTTCATCACCGTATTCTTTCTGATCGCGATACTCTTGAATGGATAGATAGCTAAGGGCTGCCTCAAGTGTCTCGGCTTTTTCTTTTTTTGCAAGGCCTTGATAGGATTCGCTGCTGTCGTTCTTATTAACTAAGACTGATCGCAATGCGAAGCGCTCTGAAAAGTTCAAGTTCGCATAGCGGGAACGCCATTCAGTTTGCAGAGATGTTCGCAACTTTTCATTCTCAAGTAAACCCGCATTGGAAATGGCTTTAAGTGAATCCAAGGGAATTACGAAATCACGAAACTGTTCGGTCAGGTTTGTTTCAGGGGACACAGCTTCAATAAGTTCCAGCATTTGTGACGAACAATTTTCATCAGCGAAATAGTAGGGAGCGTAACTACCTTCAAGCTCCAGCAGGTGATCGAGCATAAGATCGACTTGCTGGGGAGAGAGTTTTAACTTGTACTCCCACAGATCGCGTCCTTCGAGATTTGAGTATTCCTGGATTTTCTGATGGTAAGGAAGCATCGAATAAACGCCCGGATAGTATCCGAAGATACCTTTTAGTGCGTAAAGTGCACCGCCGTCAGAGCCGGTAAAAGCGGCATAATTAATTCCATAGTCCAACAGATCAAGTTGTCCGGTGTTTTTAGGATTGTGCAATCGTAAGAATGTGTGACCGAAGCTGGAAGGTGCGCTGGAAAGATCAGACGCTGCAAAGACAATATAAGCTTCAGTGACACCCAGTTGTTTTTTCCATTGAACTCGTTCGGGACACTCAAGCAAATCAGCTGCAGAAATACCTAGTTCAGATTTAAGCCATGCTGTGCGGGCCAAGTAGCGACACTGTTCTTTGGCTGTGCCTTCAGTGAAAAGCAGATCGATAGTAGCAAGTAGTTCTGCCTTAGGATCTTTTGATCCATTTGCGGAGATAAAGTAGTTCCCTTGTATTGGGGAGTGATAGCGGCCAGATAAACCTTTTCGATAGTGTCCCAGTTTTAACCAGGCGGCAGACTTATCAAGATTCTTGGTCAGCGCTTGTTCTTTGTAATTCGAGGTGGTCTGCAATGAAAAGCCCCACGTAAAAAGTGGGGCTATCAATAGAAACGCAGTAGCTAAAAGACTACGAACCATGGCAAAGGTTTTGAAGATCCTTTTGACCAGCAAGTTCATTGTTCAAGTTAGAAACCATATCAGCTGCAGATGTGTTTGCTGCTGGGATGATGTTTGAGTATGAATTTTGAGTGAAAGAACCGAAAGCCACTTGAGCTTGAGTGTTCGAGCAACCTTTCATTTCAGCCAAAGTCGCCAAAAGTTGACCATGACCTTGAGCCATTTCACGAGAAAGTTCTTTTTGATTCACTTCAACGAAGTATTGAACTTCTTTATCGTTCATTACGATACCGCTTGAAGAGCAACCAGAAGTACCAGAAGTGATACCGAAGAACTGAGTCAGCAAGGAACCGTTTGTAGTTAGAGCCAAAAGCTGCAAACCTTTTGTGTTCTTAGTGATAATCATGGAACCCAAACCGCAACCTGCGTCACCGGCGAATGCGTTTGCAGAGAACAGAAATAAAGCCGTAACTAGTACCTTTTTCAATGTAACCTCCTGTGGTTTTTTATTTATGCTGACTCAATCTCGGTTTTCCTACAAACTGAAATTACTGTAGGTCAAGGAGTGAAATATGTCGGTAGTTGAGGCAAACAAACAGAATTTCCAACAACTAGTTCAAGAAAACCAGATAGTAATCATAGACTTCTGGGCTGTGTGGTGTGGTCCGTGTAAACGTTTTGCACCTATTTTTGATGCCGTGGCAGCGAAGCATCCTGACGTAAAGTTTTTAAAAATAAATACAGATGAAGAGCCTGAAATCGCAGCAAGTTTTGAGGTCAAATCAATTCCAACTTTGGCGGTCATTAAGGAACAAGCGATCATTTTCGTTCAACCTGGTGCTGTGAATGAGGACATCCTTGAGCAAATCGTTCAGCGCGCTAAAGAAGTCGATATGTCTCAGGTTGAAAAAGAATAAAAAAAACCCGCTCTCTTATCGAGGCGGGTTTTTTATTTCATCGAAGTGTAAGACTACTCTTTTACGATCTTAACGTGCTTCATGATAACCGGCTCAGCGGGGCGATCCATTGGGCCTGTTTTTGAATTTTCGATGGAATGAACTACGTCCATACCTTCAACAACTTCTCCGAATACCGCGTGACGACCATCCAACCAAGGAGTTGGAACAGTAGTTACGAAGAACTGAGAACCGTTAGTGTTAGGTCCTGCGTTCGCCATAGATAGGATACCTGGCTTAGAGTGCTTTTGTTGACCAGCTGGGAATTCATCGTCGAAACGGTAACCTGGGCCACCAGTGCCAGTTCCAAGTGGGCAACCACCTTGAATCATGAAATCTTTAATCACGCGGTGGAAAGTCAAACCATCGTAAAATGGCTTTTTAACTTTTTCGCCAGTTTTAGGATCAGTCCACTCTTTAGTGCCTTCTGCAAGACCTACGAAGTTTTCAACTGTCTTCGGGGCTTTATCAGCAAGAAGTTTAACTTTAAAATTACCTTTGTTCGTTTCGAAAATTGCAAACATCTGTTTATCCTTGTTTTTAGAATCTTTTTTAGTGGCTGACTTATCAGCAGTTTTTTTAGCTGCAGCTTTATCAGTCGTTTCTGTTGCCGCGGCTTTTTCTTTAGTTTCGCCATCAGCTGGTTTTGCTTCCGCACGGAAACTGAAAGCTGCTAGCAAGAACGCGAAAAGGTAAATCCAAAATACCTTTTTAATATCGATATTCTTCGACATCTAAATACTCCTGATTAGTTATAGGACAACTATTAGTGAGGGCCCCGACGAGGGTCAAGTTCCTTCAGGATAGTGACGTTGTCAGAAACTCTCTTAGAGATTTCTTCGAGAAGCTTTGCAGGCGTAGTATTAAGCGCCACAGCAAGATTATGAAAGGACTCGTGATTTAAGGACACTTCGGCCGTTGCTTCTGACGCTATCAGCTGCAACATCTGTTCGACTTGACGCAAATAGACGTAGTTCGCAAGCAGCTCAGGGGCATGTGCTTGTTTTACAGTCAGAAATGCCTCTGTCGAAGTATCTTTGGGAGTGATCTTTTCATTCAGTAAAACCGTCTGAATCGCAAGTTCCACATCGACCATTCCGCCTTCGCTGAATTTCAAATTCAAATCTGGGGACTTGGTGATGAGTTCAGTGCGAATGCGATTGAGTTCAATCAGTTGCTCAGTGCCAAGACCTTTGCCGGAAAATTCCTGCGCAAGCACCGGTCCTGCATAATCAATCCATCTTGCTTTCAAATAAGCCTGACGTTCCCAAACTTCAGATTCCTGAGATAGATAATCTTGTAAGTCCTTAAGCGGAATCACGATAGGACCTGCTTTGCCGGAGGGTCGCAGGCGCATGTCGATGGAATAAATATTTCCACCGCGATGGGGTTCAGTCATGCGCGAGATGAATCTTTTCGCCAGTTTGAAATCATTGTCAGAGGGTTCGCCAGTGATCACGAAAATGAAATCAAGATCTGATTTAAACCCCAGTTCGCGCCCACCCCATTTGCCCAAAGCAAGAATTTGCACAGAGCAGGGAAAATCTTTCTTTAGTGCATTTAGCAAAGCCAGGGCCGTGGTGTCTGCAGTGAACGTCAGGTTCGTCAGTAGTTCCGGCAGATCACGCGATTCCAAAAAGCGACTGCCATTGACCAGTTCAGAGAGAAGTTTCTTTTCCGCAAGTTCTTCCAGTAGCAAACCCAGATCTTCGGAAAGACTGTTTTGTGCGCGATACACGAAAGAATCCAATAGTTCTGGACGACTGCACAGGATGCGCGACAGGTAAGGAGAGTGGGCAAAGAGCCAGGCAAGTTTTTTCATAAGCTCTTTTTCACGCAGAAGAAGAGTAAAGAAACTGGCCTTGGCACGAGTACTGCGAATGAAATCTTTCAGAAATAGGAGCGCCCGATGACTATCGCCACCCTGAATTTTCAATGTCTGAATAAACTCCTGCAAAAAAGCTTTGCGTGCGTTCTCATCACGCCCTTTGTTGCGGGAAAGCACTTCCTGCTCGATAATTTCATTCCACAACTCCTGAATATCTGATTCAGGAAGACCCAAGGTGATCAATTCATTTTCTAAAGAGGCACTTTCCGGAGCTTCGCCCAGCAAAGACTTAACTATCTGATCACAGTGCTTCATTTCCTCAGGAAGCGTCGCGAGTGCCTTCATCACGAACTGCGGATGAGATTCTTTTAACTTCAATAAATGAGTCTGCTCGTCGTTTAAGGCTTGAACGTAGTTTTCAAGTCCTCGCAGATTTCCGTAATGTGCGATTAAGAAATCAGATTCAGCCCGTGGCAACAAAGCTTTCGCAGCTAGGGCTTGCAAAGCTTCAACAGTTCCGCGCAATTGCAGGGAAGGATCCTTTCCACCGTGGACCACTAACAAAGCATGAGTGAATAGCTCCAGATCGCGAATTCCCCCAACACCCATTTTCAAATCAATAGCATCGCCGGCGGATTGTGTATGATAGTGATTCTGGATTTTGCCTCGTAGATGTTTCAAGTCATCGAACAAGGTGAAATCAAGATGGCGGCGATATGAAAACTTTCGCGCAAACGAAGTGACGTCGGAAATGACATCACCGCTGCCGCAAATTGCACGTAATCTTACGAAGGCCAGACGCTCCCAGGTTTCCCCATAATTTCCGTAGTAGTCGCGAAAATGTTCAATGGAGGGAATCAACGGTCCGTGACGACCTCCGGGGCGCAAGTCAAAATCAACACGAAAAACAAATCCGTCGGCAGTGCGCTCGCTAAGTGCTTTTTGAAACTGCCTTAACATCTTTAAGTGCTTTTCGTCTTCATTCTGCGAAACAATCAGAAGATCCACGTCAGAGCTTAAGTTGAGTTCGCTGGAGCCCAGTTTACCCAGGGCAAACAATGCTACATCACCGCTGGTAAAGCAGTGCTGAAAGGCTTCTGTTAAAAGCTCATCAGCTGCGGCACTCCAGTCATGACATGTTTTTAGTGGATCTTCGGAGTTGGCTTTTGCCAAGTTGGCGCAACGGGACCAGATCCCGTTGCGTTTGAATCTTAAAGAAGATTCGAAGGAGGGATTACTCAAGGTTTACAGACCACTTCGGTTTGAAGTAGTTGTAATTATCATTGGTTACGCGACGTTCTTCGCTGCCATCAGCAGTGGAAAGATAAACCTGATTTTTTCCGGTGCGGTTGGATGTGTAAATAACGAAGCGTCCGTCCGGAGAAAACGAAGGATCTTCATTCGAGGACATCTTGCCATTCGATTTTTTCGCTGAAGTCAGGCGGATCATATCGGAACCATCTGCATTCATCACAAAGATGTCGAAGTTGCTGTCACTTTGGCCGGCGAAAGCGATTTTCTTACAATCCGGTGACCATGAAGGGGAGGAGTTAAATACTCCCGCAAAAGTCAGACGTTTCACGTTTCCGCCATTGGCATCCATCGTGTAGATCATCGGTTTGCCAGCGCGGTCAGAGGAGAACGCGACTTTATTTGCATCGCCTGGGCACACCGTCGGCTCAACGTTCATTGCACCTGCGGGACCGTTGGTGATTTTGCCCAACAAAGTTCCATCGTAAGTCATTTTGTAAACGTCAGGGCTTGTACCTTGGGAAATCGTCAGGAAGATTGTTTTACCATCCGGGGAAAACGATGCGCCTGAGTTAATACCCTGGCGATAGGAAATCAAAGAACGTTTGCCGGATTTAAGATCCAACAACAGCATGTCGGCGTTTCTGAATTTGGAACCAACGCGTTTAACGTAGGAAGTGTAAGCCACTTTTGTGCCATCAGGAGACCATGCCGGAGAAATCGCCACACTCGAGTGTTTTGAAATCTGCATGGAGTTCGCGCTGTCCCAGTCCATCAAGTAAACTTCGCGGGCCTGGCCACCAGCGCGGTCCGAAGTCACCACCAAGCGGGACAGGAACATACCATCAGTTCCAGTCAGGGCTTTAAGGATGTCATTTGCGAAAGTGTGACCGATGCGACGGGCGCTTGAAACCGGGCCTTTATACTTTTTGCCAGCGATCAAAGTCGCTTTGCTGACAGAGTATAGATAGGTTTCCAAAGTTACATCGTTACCGGCGATTGAAAATCCAGCGCGAATCAAGAAATCCGCACCAATTGCTGACCAGCTTTGAAACTTGAAGCCGCCAGGATTTCCCGGTGCTGGTGTCAGACCTGTTTTGCTTGGATCCTCAAGGAAGGCTTTGGAATCGATAAATTGAAAGTAAGAGGAAACTGCCAGGTCGTTATTAACGACGTTATAGATTTCAGCGCCCGTTGCGTGATAGCGCGAAGCTGTTGCCGGAGTGCCGAAGTATTGAAGTGCCGGAAAAGCCAAAAGACTTTTCTTTGTGCGAGCTTCACCCAGTTTGATGTAAATGCCACTGCCGTTTTCTTGGGCTGCGCCAGTTTGTGCAAAGGCGACGAATGCAAGTACCACACATAGAAGTCGGATCATAGGTATCTCCTTACTCTGGGAAGCCGATTAGAATCCCGTCCACGCTGACAAGTGATTGAAATTTCTCAGGCGGAGCTGGAAAAGGTGCCGAGCGATCCAATGTCGCCAGAACCTGTTCGTCATACTCGGGATTTCCACTCGATTTAACAATTTTACGATCTAAAATGTTTCCACGGGAATCAATATATACACGCGCTTGTGCTTTTAAATCCCGCTTAGCCAGCCACTCAGGCAAAGCCCAGTGCTGTTTGATGTGACGATCAAGATCAGAACCATATGTGTCGTGCTGCAGTTTTGAAAGTCCTGTTAACGCAGTTCCCGGGGACAACTGATTGCCTTTGATCGGGGCGGCATCCGAAGAGGATTTGCCTGTACCTGATACCGGCGCTGGTTTCTTGGCTTCTTCTTTTAGTTTTTCGATCGCGGCCATGGCTTTAAGTTTATCCAAGGCATCGTTCTGTTTGGATTTAACTTTCTCAAGATTTACGCCATCATCTTTTTTTGCCTGTTTAGTTGGAAGCTTAACTTCAGGTTTAACAGGTTCAGGCGCTTTTTCCGCAGGCTTTTCCACAACCGGTTCTGGTTTTGGAGCGGGCTTGGGATTTTCTTTGGCTTCAGGTTTTGGTGGCAGATTGTTCGGATCAAGCTTGTCAGGCAGTCCCACCATGTCGACGCGAACTGCTTGGGTAAAATCAATAGCCTCAGGCGTAAAGAAGGTGGCCTTTACGACAAAGAAAATCAACAAAGCGACGTGAAGACCAAAGGAGATCGCCAGGCCGCGGTTGAGTGAATCAGTCTGAGGTTTATCTGTATTTACTTGGTTCACTTGTCTTTAGGTAACGTAACCAGTCCGATGTTAAAGATCCCAGCAGCGCGCACTTCCGCCATGGCTTCCGCGACGAAGCCGTAATCCACTTTGCGATCTGCTTGGATGAATACTTGTTTGTTCTTTTTATGTTCAAAGATGGCTTTGAGTTTTGGTTTTAGCTCGTCCATCTGAATGCGAGTTTTAGCAATGGTCATCTTTTGATCAGCGGCAATTACCAGAACGAAGGGCTCTTCGTTCATCTCAACTCCGGATGACGAAGTCTTCGGAAGATCCACGTCAATCCCTTGTTGCATCAGGGGAGTTGTCACCATGAACATGATCAGAAGAACCAGCATGACGTCCACCAAAGGCGTCACGTTGATTTCACTTAATGTCGCGCGGCTTTTTTTACCGCCGCCGCCGCCACTCATTCCCATGACTTAGTTTCCTTGAAAGAAGTTGCGTTTAACAATGTTCAGGAAGTCTGCGCCAAAGTTGTTCAAAGTAATTTCTTGTTTGCGAATACGGGAAATAAAACCGTTGTACAAAACCACGGCAGGAATCGCAGCCGCAAGACCGATCGCCGTTGCAATCAGGGCTTCCGAGATACCAGGTGCCACAACCGCAAGACTTGCTGAACCCGTCTGACCGATTTTGTGGAAAGACTGCATGATACCCCAAACAGTTCCGAATAACCCAATGAAAGGACCGGTACTGCCTGTCGTCGCCAAAACTGTTAGGCGGGATTCAAGCTTGGAAACTTCATTTTCGTTTGCCTTGTTGATGATACGCTCAAGATTGTCGATGCCTGACAAAATAGGTTTGTCATTTTCAGTGCGTGCCAAAAGCGGGGACTCGGAAATCTTTTTCATTTCCAGATAAGCTGCTTTGAAAACGCGTGCCACTGATGAATCTTTATATTGATCGATGTCTTCGTAAAGGGAATCCAAAGAGTTCACTTTCCAGAACTTGTTCAGGAATAGATCATCCGCTGTGCGCATCTTTTTAAACTGTTGGAATTTTGTGTATCCAATTGCCCAGCAAAAAACAGACAGAACAATCAGGATCAAAAGTGTTAGCTGAACAACAGGACTAGCCTGTGCAATTGCATCCCATGAGCTCGTATTAACCGATACAGAAGGTGCGGCCTCAGCGACCTGAACAAAAAGTGGAAACATAGATGGACCTCCATGTTCAACCTTATGCCCAAAAGGTCCTGAGATCAACCCGCGATGTCCCTATGGCGCAGGACCATCGTCGTGATTATTTTTTAGAGTACTGATTCAGCCAGCTGTTCAGTTGAGCGATGTCGTTGCTGATAAAACCATCAGCTTGATAGTCCATCGCGCGTTTGAACTCTTCCTCGTTTTCTACGATCAGGAAGATTTTTTTGTGACGACGGCGCATTTCCGCAATGACGTTGTCGTTAAATGCAGGGCGGCCCAACATTTTAAATGGAGCGATGAATACGTCGCCTTTGAATTGTGTGGAAGGTAAAACCCACAAGGAATCGAAGCTCATCAGGCGCATCAAATCCGGTCGACCCGATCCATATAACCAAGTGGGTTGCAGGCTTTTGATCGCAGCCATGATCAGATTCGTATCACTTTGAGCAATGGTGCGATGTTCAGACTTCAAGCCCTGTAAGGCTTCCGAGACAATCACATCCACATCAGTGACGTTATCCACGACATTCAAAATAAAGCGCGTGTTGGGGAATTTTTCGTACAGTTCTTTCAAAGCGGGAGTGCTTTTGTAGAACTCATTGATCTGCTCCCAGGAATAATCTGAAAGTTTGTTTCCCTGCATGATCTGAGCTGTCGGATTTGCTTTTTGCTCTTCAAGCTTTTCGTTTAAGAACTCAACGTCACGGCTTGGAGGCAGAATGAATGGAACGCGATTTTTGGAAATACGCACATCAGCCCAGATAATCACGTCGGGACGGGCATCAACGGCCTCGGCCATTTTTGCCAAAGTATGAGTCTTTACAGATACATACGGCGTCTGACCGTCAAAGAAAGGGGATTTGTATTCTTGGAAGGTTTGTCCCATTCCCCAAATACGGGTCATAAGGATAATAAAACCAACCATCGTGAGGGACGCAATTGTTGCTAACAGTACTCGCATATGGGCCTTGGTATAGCACTCTAAGATGCCGAAATCAGCACCTTTTTTCCAAACTAACGGAAAGATTCCTGTCACAATCTTAAATACGCTAAAATTAGGCGTATTTCATCTTGTTTTTCAATTGGCTTTCTATTAGATAACTGGTTCGTAATAGTCGGGTGAGCACATGAATAAGATCAATCGGAAATTAGAATACGCATTGATGGCTTTGAAGTACATGAGCCAAAAAATTCCAGGGGAGCTGACTTCTGCAAAAGAGGTCTCTGATGCCTTTAATACTCCTTTTGATGCAACTGCTCGTGTGATGCAACAGATGGCACAAAAAGGCGGATTTCTTCGCGCTGAGTACGGTGCCAACGGTGGTTATCAAATCACTAAGGACCTCGCAAAAGTTTCTATCCACGATTTAGTGGAAGTCATCGAGGGTCCGACTGCTTTGGTGAAGTGCCTGCACAAGGAAGTGCCTTGTGAAATTCAAGGGACTTGCAACATTGTTTCTCCGATTACGACTTTGAATAACAAGCTCACTGACTTTTATAAATCCGTCAGTTTGAAAGATCTTCTAGTTGAAAGAACTGCGATGCCGAAAAAACCTTCTGAGACGGTGATTCATGGATAACAACAAGAACAACCCTCTTGATACGTACGAATACAAATACGGTTTCACCACTGATATTGAAATGGACCAGGCTCCATTGGGTTTGACTGAGGAAATCATCAAACTGATTTCTGGTAAGAAAAATGAACCAGAGTGGATGTTGGATTATCGCTTGAAAGCTTACCGTCACTGGTTAACTTTGACTGAGCCAACATGGGCACACGTTTCTTATCCGGCTATCGATTTCCAGGCGATTCGTTATTACTCTGCACCTAAGAAAAAATCAGACGCGGATAAGCCTAAGTCTATGGATGATCTGGATCCCGAGTTGGTTAAGACTTTTGAAAAACTCGGCATTCCATTGTCCGAGCAAAAACGTATCTCTGGTATCGCAGTTGACGTGGTCTTTGACTCCGTTTCTGTCGGCACGACTCACAATGAAGTTTTGGAAAAAGCGGGAGTGATCTTCTGCTCTATTTCTGAAGCGGTTGCGAAACATCCTGAACTTGTTAAAAAATATCTGGGTTCTGTCGTTCCATACACAGACAATTTCTATGCGGCATTGAATGCAGCTGTCTTTACTGACGGTTCTTTCTGTTACATCCCTAAGGGAGTGCGTTGCCCGATTGATCTGTCCACTTACTTCCGTATCAACGCCAAAGACACAGGACAGTTCGAAAGAACTTTGCTGGTTTGTGACGAAGGTGGTTACGTGAATTACCTAGAGGGCTGTACGGCTCCTCAACGTGATGAAAATCAACTTCACGCAGCTGTGGTTGAGTTGATTGCGCACGATAATGCGGAAATCAAATACTCGACAGTTCAAAACTGGTACACGGGCGACAAAGAAGGCAAAGGCGGCATTTACAACTTCGTTACCAAACGTGGTAAGGCTGCTGGCAAGAATTCGAAAATTTCGTGGACTCAGGTTGAGTCAGGTTCTGCAATCACTTGGAAGTATCCTTCTTGTATTTTGCAAGGAGATGGTTCCGAAGGTGCATTCTATTCCGTGGCTTTGACTCACGATTTGATGCAAGCGGATACCGGCACTAAAATGATTCACATTGGTAAAAACACAAAATCGACAATCATTTCGAAAGGTATCTCTACAGATAGATCTTCGAATGCTTATCGTGGCCAGGTGAAGATCATGCCTTCAGCGGAAAATGCACGTAATTACTCGCAGTGTGATTCCATGCTGGTTGGCGATAAAAGCTCGGCGAGCACTTTCCCTTATATCGAAGTTAAAAATAAAACTGCGACGATCGAACACGAAGCGACGACTTCACGTATCAGTGAAGATCAGATCTTCTATTTGCAATCCCGCGGTTTGGATATGGAAAAAACAATTTCAATGCTGGTGAACGGTTTCTGTAAGGAAGTATTTAAAGAGCTTCCTTTGGAATTCGCAGTTGAAGCCGTGAAGTTGATCGAAATGAAATTGGAAAATTCAGTAGGATAATATCATGTTAGAAATTAAAAACCTCCATGCACGTGTTGAAGAAAAAGAAATCCTAAAAGGCCTGAACCTGACTGTAAAAGCGGGTGAAGTTCACGCCATCATGGGACCCAATGGTTCCGGCAAATCCACTTTGTCCAAAGTATTGGCGGGTCATCCGGCTTACGAAGTGACCGGTGGCGAAGTTAAATACGAAATCAACTTCATGATGCAGAATCTTCTGGAGCTGGCTCCGGATGAAAGAGCCAAAGAAGGCATCTTCCTGGCATTCCAATATCCGATTGAAGTTCCGGGTGTTTCTAACTTCACTTTCCTGCACACAGCTTTTAACTCTGTATTGCAACATCAAGGTTCTGAACCAATGCCTGAGGGCGAGTTCCGTGAATTCCTGGTGCAAAAATTGAAACTGGTTTCCATGAAGCCTGAGTACCTGGATCGTCCAGTGAACACAGGTTTCTCGGGTGGCGAGAAGAAGAAAAACGAAATCCTTCAGATGGCAGTTTTGTCTCCGCGCTTGGCGCTTTTGGATGAAACAGATTCCGGTCTGGATATCGACGCCCTTCGTGTGGTTTCAGACGGTGTGAACAAACTTCGTCGCAAAGACAACGCGATTATCCTGGTTACTCACTATCAGCGTTTGTTGGATTATATCAAACCTGACTACGTACACGTACTTCTTGGTGGAAAAATTGTTGAAACCGGTGACTCTTCCTTGGCGTTGAAGCTAGAGGAAAAAGGTTACGACTGGTTGATCAACTAAGGACAGGCATATGAATTTACTTTCGACTTACGAAAAATTCAGTCAGGCACATCCGGCGAAAGGCGCATTGGCTTCCTTCCGTCAGGCGGGCTATGACTATGCCTTGAAAAAGGGTCTTCCAACCCGCAAGGATGAAGAGTGGCACTACACCAGCGTTAAGGTTCTGGCTGACAACAGCTTTTTGCCAAGCGCTTTGAATGCGGTTTCACCTAGTCACGACACAATGGTGGCTATTCAAAAAAATCTTAATCCTGAATTCACGAATCTGGTTTTCTTTAACGGTGTCTTCAACAAGACATTGTCATCGGATTTGCCAGCGGGCTTGAATATGCGTGAGCAGTCTGAATACTCAGACAAGTTCGACGATACATTCGATGCATTGAATGGGGCTTACGCAGAAACTCCGTTCTATGTGCACCTAGCAAAAGATACATCTGTGGAAAAACCTGTGAATTTCGTCTTCTTCACATCCAATGAATCTGGCTCTGCGGTGATGGCGAACACTCGTATTTGCCTGGAAGTGGGTGCAAGATCTTCTTTGCGAGTTTTGGAAAGTCACTACGGCACAGGGGGCGCATCTTATTTCGCGAACTCTGTATTTGATCTGCAGGTGGGCGACAGCGCCAATGTGATTTACGTGCGTGTTCAAGCGGAAAGCCTGAATGCAGTCAATATCGGTCGCACGCGAATCAGCCTGGGCAAGCACGCGAATCTTGAAAGCCTGGCTTTCTCGACGGGCGCACAACTTTCCCGTCATAACTTTGATTTGGTTTTGAAAGAAAAAGGCTCCACGTCGCAAGTTCTGGGAATCTATGCGGTTCAAGGAACACAGCACGTGGACAACACGACTTTGATTGATCATGCGGTTGGGGAGTGTGCTACTCACCAATTGTACAAAGGTATTTTGGATGGATCAGGTCGTTCTGCATTCTGCGGTAAAATTCTGATTCAGAAAGATGCGCAGAAAGCGGATTCTTCGCAGTTGAATAACAATCTTCTTTTAAGCAATAAAGCTGAAGCGGACAGCAAGCCTTCTATTGAAGTGCATGCAGACGACGTCAAGGCGGGTCACGGTTCGACTGTAGGTCAGCTGAATAAGGAAGAGCTTTTCTATCTGTTGTCCCGTGCGATTTCCAAAGACAAAGCGATTGCTATGCTAAGCTACGGTTATTTGTCTGAAGTCTTGTACAAGGTTTCAGATGAGCGTATTCAGAAATGGCTGACTAAACATTTGGATGAGGCGTTTGCGCGCCTGCATTTGAACTAAGAAGGTAAAATGAGCAACTTGAACGAGCTTTTTGCAGAAATTCGAAATGAGTTTCCCGCGTTGACCCAAAAGGTTCACGGCAAAAAGTTATTTTATCTGGATAGTGGCGCAACGACACTGAAACCAAAATCAGTGATTGATCGTATTGCGCATTTCTATCTGTATGAATCTTCAAATGTTCATCGTGGTGCCCACTATCTGGCGGACATCGCGACTCAGGGCTTTGAAGGGGCTCGCCATAAAATTGCGGGCTTCCTGGGCGCTGGACAGGTTGAAGAAATTATCTTTGTTCGTGGGACAACTGAGGGTGTGAATTTCGTGGCAAATACTTGGGGTTCTGAAAACCTTAAGGCGGGCGATGAAATTTTGATCACCATCATGGAGCACCATGCGAATATCGTTCCTTGGCAAATGGTCGCTGAAAAAGCCGGCGCCAAAGTTGTCGCGGTGGATATTCTGGATAATGGCGAGCTGGACATCGAAGATTTCAAAAAGAAATTGAACAGCAAAACCAAGATGGTTGCATTCACGGCAAGCTCGAACGTTTTGGGTACGAATATCGACGTGGCGGGTTTGACTAAGCTTGCTCACGCAGCGGGTGCTAAAGTTCTGGTTGATGGCGCACAAATCGTGTCTCAACAGAAAGTGGATGTAAAAGCCTGGGATGTGGATTTCTTCGTATTCTCGGCTCACAAGTTGTTTGGTCCATTTGGTTTTGGTGCAGTTTACGGAAAAAAAGAGATTCTAGACACTTTGCCGCCTTATCAAGGTGGTGGTTCGATGATCTCGAAAGTGACGATCGAAAAAACCACTTTCAATGATGTGCCGACGCGCTTTGAAGCGGGTACTCCGCATATTGAAGGCGCAATCGGAACAGCCGCTGCTATCGAGTTCGTGGAAAAGATCGGTATGGATAAGATTCACGCCTACGAAATGGACGTGTTGAAATACGCAACCGACAAACTTTTGGAGATTCCGGATTTGAAAATCTATGGAACTTCGAAAGACAAGGGACCTTTGGTATCCTTTAATCTGAAAGGTGCTCACCACTCGGATGTGGGCCAGATTTTGGATCAAGAAGGTGTCGCAGTTCGAGCCGGTCACCATTGTACTCAGCCGTTGATGGCTAGACTTGGGGTTCCGGGGACAGTGCGCGCCTCTTTTTCAGTGTATAATAGTCGTGAAGACGTTGATGCTTTAGTTAAAGCCGTGGTGAAGGCCCGGGAGTTATTGTTATGAGTACGCAAGATGTATTAATCAGAATTCAAGCAACACCAAATCCAAACGCATGGAAATTCGTTTTGGACCGCCCGGTATTGACCGACGGCAAGGCAACTTACACCACCATCCAGGAAGCAGAGCAAAGCCCCTTGGCTTCAAGTCTGTTCCAAGTGGAAGGTGTACGTCAGGTGCATTTGTTCCAAAACGTGATCACGATCACTCACAGTTTTGATTCTGATCCGGAAGAGATTCAAAAAAATGCCTGCGCCGTAATTCAAACGCGCATGCCAATCCATAATCCCAATGTCACGCAAGCCGATGAAAAGAAGCTGAAACGCGCAGGCCTTCCACCCGAAGTTCAACGCATCGAAGAGATCTTGGATGAAACCGTACGCCCAGGCCTACAAGGCGACGGTGGCGACTTGGACGTAGTAAAATACGAAGAAAACAAACTCTACGTATTCTACCAAGGCGCCTGCGGCACCTGCCCAAGCGCAACCAGCGGAACCTTGATGGCCATCGAAGGCATCCTCCGCGACCAATTCAACCCAACCATCGAAGTCATCCCTCTTTAGGTAACAGTTCCCTTTTTGTAACTACAGAGAGTCAAAAGCCCACTCGAGAGAGCGGGCTTTTTTGTGAGGTACGGACACACTTTCTCCAAAGTAGTGCACGACCTGATTGTGCGATGCGGAACCGCTGCGGTTCCGCATGATGTTAATCGGTGATGGTGCTCGGACATGCGCTTGGTTCTTCATCGGCGTTCAATTCTTTTCCTAGACGCCTTCTTTTCGAAATACTAAGCTTTGCTATGTCTTCCACTTAGGCACTGTTCAATCTAGAATTAAACCTGATCTATTTTTGCCTCATATGGAGTATTTGATGAATATATACGCATCAGGCGATCAGTGGAAAAACTGGATGAGAGATTTCAGATTTGGAACCCTGGCTTTTGTACCCAATGGAGATCTTCGCCAATCGGTGGATACTCTTCGAAATGAGTATGATCCCATCTCCGCCAAAACTTCCATGGCACATGTAACTCTAACTCAGCCATTTGCGAAGGCTCCGTCCAAAGAAGACATTGAAAGTATCGAAAGAATTGCTTTTGTCACAGATCAATTCGATATCGAGGTTGGGCCCGCAGTAACTTCTCCGAACAAAAGATTGTTGTGGTTAGACATCAATCCTAAAGACCCTGTTCTTGCACTAAGAGAATCTCTTCACGAAACAGGTTTGTTCAGAACTGATTTGCCTCTGACCAAAGGATTTATTCCCCATATGACCATTTCAGAGGCCGGGCGTGAACCTGATGAGGTCCAATTAATCAATTCCACTTTGAACTCGAAGTTCCGCCCGTGGAGTGTTCCATTCTCATCGGTTGCCTGGATTATTCCTGACGAGGATTTTGTCTTCAGGGAATATCGACAATTTGATTTGAAAGTACGGACTTAGCTGGAACGTCTCAAAATAGAAATGCGTTTCACAGAAGTTTTTCAGAGGGAAAATTCTGATAAAGTGATTTTCTAGACAGCGCATGTAAAGTGTCTGGACAGAAGTTCGCTGCGAGAAGCAAGCAATTCGTTATTGGTCGGCACAAGTGTTGTAAGGAGCCATAGTGGGGGATCGCATATGTCTCGTTATCATAATCACATTGTATTTTCAGTCGCATTTAGTTTGGTTGTGGGCGCCGTATTATTCGCTGAGGTGAGTAAGGACCGTCCACCTGCTCCAAAAGAAATAGAATTTGTCGATGATGGAAGCGGCTTCAGTCTTGCGACTGTTTTAATTGAGCAAGAGTTAACCACTATGGCCATGAAAAAGGGCCGTACTAAACAGTATGAAGAGCAACTTCGTTCTCAAGTGAAAAGACTGTCTCAATCAGATATCAAATTATTGAAGTCGAAAGCGGCTAAGTCGCTGAAAGCTGAAGAGCGCACGGCTGCAGCTTATTTGCTGTCTCAAGCGGGTCCGGATGTTCAGGCTGCTCAGCCAGCTCGTCAGATTGCGAGCGCTTCGGTAGCTAAAAAAGTAGTGGTGCCGACAAAAGCTGTGAAGCAAGCAAAGGCTAAAGCTGTAGTGGCTGCGAAAAAGCCGATGAAGCGAGTGCCAGCGCATGCTGCCGGCAGATCTGCTAAAGTGGCTAAACGATAATTAGAGTGCGATCTCTTCCTGAGTCTTTTCTTCTTCTGCTGGAGCCCACTCCAGCAGAGACATTTCCGGGGTCTTATTCCAATCCACATTCACGCGATTGATGATCTTGATGGAGACCTCGTTTCCTTCAATAGTCCAAAGAATAGTGTCACCTTTCGCAATGCCCAGTGCCTTGCGCACGCGTTGCGGAATAGTGGTTTGATTCTTTCTTGAGGCCTTGGAAGTTGCGGATGATCTGCTCATGCGGGTGCTCCAACAATTAACGTTCTAAATCGCTACTGCTACCAGAATAAAGCGGTGAAAATAGCTTGTCGAACAGTGTCCGCCGTAGACGGATGCAAACCCTTCTTTGAGCCAGTTTTTAGGCTTTCGAAATCAGTGTACCAATATGAGATTTTTTGTCGGGGTGTGGGAGAAAGTGTGTCCGTACTTGTGTGCCAAGGAGTGGGTGCTTCCGCCTAGCGGAACCGCGGGGAGAAATAAAAAAAGGTCCGTCGGCAACTCTGAACTAAACCTGTTTTAGCTAAGGTGGGTGACCATGATAGCGACTTTAGGCTTCTCAGTACGAGCTGAGCTTGCACACCATTGCCAGGGACAGTCCCCAAAAATATGCTTGTAAGGTTTAATTTCGCTGAGCTTTACGCCTTCGAACCCTCTGAAAACTATTCTAGCACGAAGTATAGTTTCGTCAATCGAACCGGACTCTAACTTTTTCGTAAGCCTCCGATATATTGCTTATGACACCTCAAAAGCTTGATTTTATTTTCCCGTTCGTGGTTTTTTTCTATGGACTCCTCATGGTACTTGTGCTGGAAAATCGCGCCTTGGTGAAGCTGGGTGAAGAGCGCATGGGCCAAGCATTTCAGAACATGGTGAAGCATAAAAATCTGGGCTGGATTTGCTTTTTTGTGGGCGGTCTTTGGGCCGCGCAAAATGTCTGGCACTCGTCACTCTGAGTATTGACTCCTCCCGGGGCTGGCTATAGCTTCAGTCCCCATGTCTGACCCTAAAAACCAACCCCTTCGCAAGACTGAAAATTACGCGCAACTCACGTTGGATGCGGCTCAAGGTCCATCGACTGAACAGCCCGTAAAATCCAACGAGCCCGCAGTGCTTTCTGTCGAGCAATTAAATATCCAGATCAAGCAATTGATCGAAGGCCAAATGGGTATGGTTTGGGTGCGTGGCGAGCTTTCCAATTTCAAGGCTCACACCTCCGGGCATTTTTATTTCAGCGTTAAAGATTCCAAGTCACAAATTACTGCGGTCATGTTCCGCGGAAACAACTCCCGCCTGAAATTCAAACCGACTGACGGTATGGAAGTTATGGTTCGCGGTCGTGTGACAGTGTACGAGCCCCGCGGCAACTATCAGTTGATGGTTGATATGATGGAACCCGTGGGCGCTGGGGCTTTGCAAAAAGCCTTCGAGCAGTTGAAGCATAAACTTCGTACTGAGGGCTTGTTTGATTCAGCCCGCAAAAGACCGATTCCAACATTTCCAAGACATATTGCGATCGTGACTTCTCCGACCGGGGCAGCTATTCGCGATATTTTGAATGTCCTTTCCCGCCGGGCAAAATCCATCCAGGTCACCATCGTTCCGACAATCGTGCAAGGGGAGGCAGCGGCACCTCAGCTGCGTGAGGCATTTAAAAAAGCCGTGGCTTTGCCTGATGTAGATGCGGTGATTGTAGGTCGCGGTGGCGGCTCTATCGAAGACATGTGGTGTTTCAATGACGAGGGCCTGGCGCGTTTGATTGCGGCAAGTCCGATCCCGGTTATTTCAGCAGTGGGACATGAAATTGATTTCACTATCGCGGATTTTGTCGCGGATTTGCGTGCGCCAACACCTTCGGCCGCCGCAGAGCTGGTTGCAAAAAGTTCTTCCGAGCTCGTGAATAAAGTGACGTCACTGGAGCGTATGTTGAAATTGTCTTTCGATAGAAAGATGAAATTCCTGCGGGAAAAATCATTGGGCTTGTCCAAACGCCTGGTGGATCCAAAACGTCGCTTGGAAGATCTTGAACTTCGTAACGATGATTTGCTGACTCGCCTGGAGTTGGCTGTTTCGACATTGATCAATAAGAAAGATCACCGTGTCGAGTTGCTGACGCAAAAACTGGGTACTCCGCAAAACCTGATCGATCGTCGTAAGAAGGAACTGAACTTCCTGCAACAGCGTTCCGAGAAAGCCTTGTCGTTTTCTTTGGAAAGAAAAAAATCCCGCATGGATCGTATGATGGCAATGCTGGATAGCATGAGCCCATTGCGAGTCGTGGATCGCGGATATTCAATTGTAACAAAAGATTCAAAAGTTATTAAATCAGCAAGCCAGGTTAAAGCGGGCGACAGCATCGATATTCGCCTGGCTCAGGGTTCACTCACAGCCACAGTCAGTGGCGTGAAGGAGGAATAATGGATTTCGAAAAAAAATTGGGACGTCTTGAAGAGATCGTTCAAAAAATGGAAAAAGGTGACTTGGCTTTAGAGGATTCTTTAAAGCTTTTCGAAGAGGGCGTGAAGCTTTCCCGTGAATGTCATCAACGTCTGTCTGAAGCAGAAACAAAAGTGAAACTTTTGATGTCTGTGGGTGCTGACGGCAAACCAGTAACCACTGATTTCACTCCAGAGGAGTAGTCGTTTTGGACTTGGCGATTCAGCTTGAGCAGGAAATGACCTTGAAGGTGCAAACTGTGAATCAGTTTGTGGAAAAGTATTTGTCTGACATGGAGTTGCCTCAAGGTGCTGCCATTGCCGAGCTTCGTAAGTCCATGCTCTATTCTGCAACCAACGGCGGAAAACGCTTCCGTCCGGTTCTGTCGATCCTGATCGCAGAGGCGTTGGGATCTTCGACAGAAAAAGTCCTGCCTTTCGCAACCGCGGTCGAGCTGGTTCACACGTACTCTTTGATTCATGATGATTTGCCGTGCATGGACAACGATGACATGCGCCGGGGTAAGCCCACAAATCACAAGGTCTTCGGTGAAGATTTCGCGTTGCTTGCGGGCGATGCTCTTTTGACTGAAGCCTTTTTAATTATCGCAAAAAACTATTCTGAAAATGGCTTCCTGGTAGGTCGTTTGGTGCAATTGCTTTCTGAAGCTGCTGGCATTCGCGGCATGGTGGGTGGTCAGGCTATCGACCTGCGCGCAGGTCAAAAACAGCTGACACAAGCCGAGCTGACTCATCTGCACCTTTTAAAAACAGGCGCGTTGATTCGCGTTGCGGTTGAAGGTGCTGCTTTGATCGCAGGCGCCAAAGTTCATGAAATCGAATCATTGAAAAAATTCGGTGAAGGACTGGGGCTTGCATTTCAGGTTGCTGATGATGTTTTGGATCATGGTGAAAAGGATCAGGATGTTCGCAGTTTCACCGGTATCATCGGACTTGAAGCCACTAAAGACCTTTTAAAAACCATCAGTGAAAGTACCATGGCGGAACTTCATAAGGTTTGCCCGGATTCAGCGATGCTTGAATTCCTGGTGAATTTTAATATTTCCCGAAAGCACTAAAAGCTATGGCTGATAAAAAACGTTTGGACATATTTGTGTTTGAAAAGGGCTTGGCCCAATCGCGCACCCATGCCCAAGAGTTGATTGAAGCCGGCCAAGTTTTCTTGGAAAAGAATGGCCAAAGACAAGTCCTTAAGAAATCCAATATTCCAGTGACGGCTGATATGGAAAACCTGATTTCAGTAGATCAGGGTCCTGCGAATCGCTACGTATCTCGTGGCGGACTAAAGCTTGAGGGAGCCCTTAAGCATGTAAATCTGAACATTCAAAATTTTGATGTATTGGATGTGGGTATTTCCACGGGCGGATTTACAGATTGTGCTCTGCAATCCGGCGCACGCTATGTTTTGGGTGTGGATGTCGGGCATGGGCAGGTGAGTCCTGCTCTGCTAAAGAACCCAAAACTTAAGGTCATTGAGGGAATCAATGCCCGCGCACTATCCCAAGAAGCGGACGTGGTCGCGGCAACTCCTTCTGAAGGTTTTGATTTGATTGTCATGGATGTTTCCTTTATCTCGATTGAAATGATTCTGCCGGAATTGGCACGATTCCTAAAACCGTCGGGACATATCCTAAGTCTTGTAAAGCCACAGTTCGAGGTCGGCGTTGACGGGCTGTCAAAGGGTGGTATTGTCAAAGACACTTCGTTATATTTGAAAGTCGAAGAAAAGATCAAAGCCTGCTGCCAAAACAGCGGCTTTGATGTGAAGGACTATTTTGCTTCTTCCATTGAAGGAAAGGACGGCAATCATGAGTTTTTTGTATTCGCGAAAAAGCGCTAGCTTTCTATTGGCAGTGATTTTCCTGGCGGGTTGCCAATCCATCCGAACTCGTGATGATATCCGTGGTCCAAAACCAACGCCGCCGTCGAACGGCAAGACTCAAAAGCCAACCACTTCCCAACCCATCGAAGATTCATCTCCTTATCAGCCAGATGTTCAGGTTGAAGAACCTGTAGCACCGCCACCTCCTCCAGCGCCGGTAATCCCAGCGATGCCGAAGATTGCCTTTATCCTGGGTGGCGGGGGAGCAAAAGCCTACGCCCACATCGGATTCTTGCACGAGCTTTCTCGTGCGAAGGTTCCGGTTTATGCTATCGGTGGGGTCGAGTTCGCCTCCCCAATGGCGGCGTTGTATGCAAACCGTGAGCAAGCCAACGACGTTGAATGGCAAATGTTCAAAATGAAAGATGACGAGATCATCAAGAAGTCCTTACTTGGAAACGTGAATAAGAACGGCGACATCTCGGTGATGCGCGATTTTTACAGTACCGCTTTCAAAAATCAAAAAGCGGAGGACTTCCGTATTCCCTTTGCATGTCCTTCGTATAATTTGAAAAAGAACCAGGCCCTGATGATGAATCGCGGTGGCATGGAGCAATTGCTGTCCATGTGTATGGCCTATCCGCCATTCTTTAAACCCTTCCAGGGCAATGTTGCAGCTGTGAGGGAAGTCTCGGGATTGGCCCGTTACCTGCGCCAAAAAGGTGCGAACTTTGTGGTGTTGGTAAATGTCCTGCAAGGTCCGGGCGGCAACAAACCGTTCACTTTGGATGCTAACGCTACCGACAACGTATTATGGAGTGAGATCGCGGGACTGTATAATAAGCCTTTTGCAGGAGTTGATACAGTCATTACCCTTGATACGGGTGACTATGGTATTATGGATTTCGATAAGCGCCGTGAAATTATGAATAAGGGTGCTGACTCAGCAAACCGCCAATTGAAAACTTTGACACGTAAATGGGGACTTTAAAAAGTTCAGGAGACCGGAATGAGAAAACCAACTTTTGACATGAACATTTTTGCTGCAAGAAGAAAAAGCCTGGCTCAACAAATCCCAGGTTCTGCCTTGGTGGTTGCTTCTCATCCAGAAACGATCCGCAATCACGATGTACATTTCCCGTACCGCCAGGATTCGAACATGTTCTACCTGACTGGTTGGGAGGAGCCTGATTCCATCTTGATCGTTCGTCCTGGTCAAACACCAGAGACAGTGATGTTCGTGCGTCGTCGTGACCGCGAAAGAGAAACTTGGGATGGATTCCGCTACGGCCCAGAAGGCTGCGAGCAGGAATTTAAAATCGACAAATGCTACCCAATTGATGAGTTTGAAAAAATGGCTCCGCAATTGTTGTCTACGGTTGATTCCGTCTACTATCGCCAGTTCAAAAACAAAGAAGCTGACGAAAAGATGGAGCACGTGCTGAATACTGTTAAGCAAATGCGTGGTCGCACTGGCTACGGTCTGCTTTCAGTGCACGATGCCGACACTTTGATCGGTGAAATGCGACTGGTGAAGTCAGAGTACGAATTGACTCAACTTCGCGAAGCTTGCGAAATCTCTGCTCAAGCACACTTGGCAGCGATGCGCTTTACCCGTCCGGGTGTGACTGAGCGCCAGGTTCAGGGTGTATTGGCTCATAACTTCTACATGAGAGACTCTGCTCGTGAAGGTTACGGTTTCATCGTGGCTTCTGGTAATGCAGCAACGACTCTTCACTACAACTTCAACGATCAAGTCTGCAAAGACGGCGATCTGTTGTTGATCGATGCAGGGGCCGAGTACAACTACTACACAGGTGACATCACAAGAACTTATCCAGTTAACGGTAAGTTCACTGATGAACAAGGCCGCGTGTACGAAGCTGTTTTGAAAGTTCAAAAGGCGATCGTTGATTTCGTAAAACCAGGAATTGTATTTAAAGATCTTCACGACATGGGTACATCCATGCTGACAGATGCAATGCTTGAGCTGGGTTTACTATCAGGTCGCAAAGACGATTTGATCCAAGCCTTGGCACAAAAGAAATACTATCCGCATGGTATCGGTCACTGGTTGGGTCTTGATGTGCACGATGCTGGTTTGTACTTCAAAAAAGGCGAACCACGTCCGATCGAAGCTAATATGTGTTTCACGATCGAGCCAGGTCTTTACATCCCAGCTGATGATACATCTGCGCCGCAAAAATACCGTGGCATCGGCATCCGTATCGAAGACAACGTCCGCGTTACTTCAAACGGTGTAGAGAATATGACCACATCAGTTCCAAAAGAAATTTCCGACATCGAAAAAGTAGTCGGTAAAAACTAAAAGGTACGCCGTGCCTTTGGAGGTGCGGTGTGTTGACTGTAAGAAGCTCCGTGATTGTCGGAGCTTTTTTTTGCCCAAAAGCTGGCATCCGATGCCACAATGATAGAAGGAGGCGTCGTTGAATAAAAGTATCAAGATCGTTCCCTCCCACGAATCTGACATTTCTGCCATTCTGCATTTTATCACTCAGCTTGCGAAGTATGAAAAACTTGAGCACGAAGTGGTCGCGACAGAGGACTCTTTAAGAAAGACTTTGTTCGGCGATAGAAAATACGCGGAAGTTATTTTCTTAGAGGAAGACGGTCAAAAAGCCGGTTTTGCACTTTTCTTTCATAGCTATTCCACATTTCTGGCTTTACCGGGAATTTACCTGGAAGATCTTTTCGTTCTTCCTGAGCACCGTGGAAAAGGTTATGGCAAAAAGCTACTATGTCACTTAGCTAAGGTCGCTGTCGATCGCGGATGTGGTCGACTGGAATGGTCTGTTCTTGATTGGAATAAGCCAGCCATTGATTTTTATTTGTCACTGGGATCTAAACCCATGGACGAGTGGACGGTTCACCGTGTGACCGGTGAATCTCTTAAGGTGCTTGCAGGCAAAGCTTGAACTAATATGCTTCATCCTAAATAAAGCGGTGGCGCAACCAGCCTTTATCAGCGGCATTTTGTGCAAGCTCGGCTTCTGTTTTAAAGATCTTATCATCACGAGAAGCCGCACTGACAGCCAAGCGCAGGTGAGTGGCGCTTTCAAGCAAATTGAAGTCGCCCATAGTGTTTCCACTTGCCAGGAATGGCAGCTTACCGCCGGTCTTAGCTAACAAAGCTTCAACTTTGCCTTGGCGATAGGTGATCACTCCATTTTGTTTGTCAGTGATGATTCCATCATGAACTTCTGTTTCCACACCGATGATGTTGTCATGCTCAAGCCCCACCAACGAAGCTCCACCTTCGACCGCCCATTTAACAGAAGCAGTGATGACGTAAATTTTTACACCTTTGGAAAGTAAAAGCTGGATCAACTTGCGCTGTTCAGAAAATACCGGAACCGGAGCTGCTGCCTTGACGGCATCCTTGGCCCACTGTTGAACCTCTGTCAAAGATTTACCCTGACAGATTTGTGCCAGCCACAAGTAAGCTTTGCGCGGATCTTCGGCCTTCATGTTTTCATAGTGATTCCAAGGATCGGCTGGCAAAGCTACCAGCTTGTTGTCGATCTGGTGGTGAAAGAAGGTCTCGCCCAAATCGATATCCCACAAAGTTCCATCGGCATCGAAGGCAGCAACAGGATTTTCCTGTTCTTTCAAAACCTGGTCGAGTGTGTTGTTAATCGCAGCCCAAATGTCAGAGGAATAGTCTTTGTATTTCATCGGGTCTTAGTATGAAATAGATACGTCAAAATGACAAGGGAGCTGGGGTTCATGAGTCTTTACTGTCGCGTTATCCAAACTGACGATTTACAACGAATTTTGGATCTCGAAAATCGCAAACTTACGGAACAATATCCTGACGAGATGGAAAGAATGATCGCGTTATGGAATTCCAAACACCGCGTGGAAGCTTTAAATCACTATATTGCACTTGGTTGGAGCTTTTTGGCCGAGGACCAGGAATCAGGCACGCTGTTGGGTTACTTCATTGCTCAACCATTGCTGTTCCTTGATGGGCAGACGCAAACACTGTGGGTTGAGCATGTGCAGTTTACAACTTTGCAGGCCCGCGATGAACTTTGTGAGTTGGCTTACAAACTGGGTCGCGAAAAACATCTGCAAAGAGTTTACTTTCCGTCAGAGAATGGAGTTCCGAACTCGGTAAAAGGTTTTAAGCCCGCAACTTGGGAGCCAGGCACGCTTGCTGTAAAAACAACGAAATAGGATAAGGTATGAAGAATTTTTCCTTCGTGAATCGCATTCAGAATTTGTCCAAAATGAAAACTCAGGAATTCGATCTTGTCATCATTGGTGGCGGGATTAACGGAGCCGGTGTCGCACGTGATGCCTGTGCGCGGGGTATGTCAGTCGCTTTGGTTGAGGCCCGGGATTTTGCTTCAGGAACTTCTTCTCGCTCCAGCAAAATGGTTCACGGCGGGATTCGCTATCTGGAAAACATGGACTTCAAACTTGTTTTTGAAGCCTTGAACGAAAGAAATAAATTATTCGAAATGGCTCCACATCTGGTGCATCCATTGCGTTTCATGCTCCCATTGTACAAAGAAAGCCGTGTCGGCATGTTTAAGATGGGTCTTGGCATGTGGCTTTACGATATTCTGGCTTTGTTTCAATCACCAGAAATGCACGAGCGTCTTGATTCCAAGCAATCCATGGAACGCATGTCAGCACTTCGCGAAAAAGATCTTTTGGGTTCGTATGTGTATTCAGATGGCTACATGGATGATGATCGTCTGGTGCATGAGACTTTGCGCTCCGCAAACGAAATGGGCATGGTTGCCGCAAACTATGTGGCTGCCACGGGTGCGGATTTCGGTGCTGATGGAAAAATCACCGCGGTTCATTGCGAAGATCAGCTTAATAAAGAAAAATTTAAAATTCGCGGTCGCCATGTGATCAGCTCTGTAGGTCCCTGGACTGACCAGTTGGGTTCGAGTCTGTTTAAGGAATGGAAAAAGATTCTGCGCCCAACCAAAGGCATTCATCTGACGTTGCCTAAAAACCGTCTGCCGCTGGAAACAGCGGTGGTGATGGGAGCAGAAAAAGGCGACCGAATTGTTTTCGGTATTCCGCGCCACGAGATGATCATCATCGGCACAACAGATACGGACTTCAAAGAATCTCCAGAAAATGTTTCCGTCACGCCGGAAGATGTAAAATATCTTTTGGAAATCACTTCCCACTATTTCCCAGGCGCCAACTTGACGGCGCACGATGTGATTGCAAGCTATGCAGGTGTTCGTCCCTTGGTGAATGACGGATCTTCTTCAGAGGGCAAAACAAGTCGCGAGCACACGATCATTGATGATCCACGGGGCGTCACATTTGTGGCTGGTGGCAAATACACGACTTACCGCCTGATGTGCCAACAAACGGTTTCCCACGCACTGAAAAGTTTCACTGTGGAAGATCGCGCCAAGTTTGCGAAAAAAGATACGACCGTTGCTTTGAATGAATTTACATCTGAAAGTGCTTACCACGAGGCACGCGTGCTTGCGAGTGCGTGGGCTCAGGAGTATGGCCGCCCGACAGAAGATGTTGTGGAATTGGCGCAGCGGTACGGACGGGAAGCCGAAGTTATCCTAAGCAAATATGATTATAAGTATACTTACTGGCAGCTGGAAGCCGCCCAGGCCATCGACAATACGATGTGCTTGAACTTGAAAGATTTCTTTTCGCGCCGGGTTCCGTTGTTCCTAGCGGATCGCAATCATGGACTGAAGCATTTGGATGAAATTGCTCAAGTTTTCCAAGAGAAACTGAGCTGGTCAGACAAAAGACTTCACGACGAGAAGCACGCACTTTCCGAGTATATGGGGCATGAACTCGAGTGGAAAAAGCACTTTTAAGTTCGTCTACACTCCGCCCCTGGTGGAGTAGTGCGTCAAGAAACACTCGCCGAAGGGCCTAAATATCAGTATTGACTCTGCTTTTCAATCTCCCTAGACTTGTAGACGAAATAGCACAATGAAATTTTCTTGAGAGAGATTCAGCATGAGTTTTTTTGACAAAGTACAAGACTATTTTTCCAATGATATCGCCATCGACCTGGGCACAGCCAACACTCTCGTTTACGTAAAGGGTCGTGGGATCATTCTTGATGAACCATCTGTTGTAGCAGTTCAGAAGAACTACCGCGGAATGCAAAATCGCGTTCTTGCAGTTGGTAAAGAAGCAAAACACATGCTGGGCAGAACACCAGGTTCTATCGTGGCAATTCGTCCGATCAAAGATGGTGTTATTGCTGACTTCGAAGTTACTCAATCCATGCTTAAATATTTCATCGGTAAATCTTTGGGCGAGAAAAAATCTTTCATCCGTCCACGTATCATCATCTGCGTTCCATACGGAATCACTCAGGTGGAAAAACGTGCGGTTAAAGAAGCTGCTCAATCAGCAGGTGCTCGTGAAGTTTACTTGATCGAAGAACCAATGGCAGCAGCTATCGGTGCAGGTCTTCCGATCACTGAACCATCCGGCAACATGGTTGTTGATATGGGCGGTGGCACTACCGGTGTCGCGGTTATCTCTTTGGGTGGTATCGTTTACTGTAAATCCATCAAAGTTGCGGGTGATAAGTTTGATGAAGCGATCATCAATTACGTACGCCGTCAGTTCAACTTGTTGATCGGTGAAAGAACTGCTGAACTAATCAAAATCCAAATCGGTAACGCTTATCCATTCGAAGATGAAAAAACGATGGAAATCAAAGGTCGTGACCTGGTTGCGGGTGCTCCGAAAACTATCGAGATCACAAGTTCTCAAGTTAACGATGCCTTGATGGATCCTTTGTCTGAAGTTGTGGATGCCGTTCGTACTGCTCTTGAAAAAACTCCGCCAGAGCTTGCTTCTGATATCGTAGATAACGGAATTGTTCTCACAGGTGGTGGTGCATTGCTTGCGAACCTGGACGTTCTACTAAGAGAACGTACTGGATTGCCAGTTTCTATCGCAGAAGATCCATTGAGCTGCGTAGTTATGGGCTCCGGCAAAGTTCTAGACCAATTGGACCTTCTCAGACAGCTGACAGTCGACTAACATAAGGGTCATTCTACTTATATTAGGAAGTACATGACCGAAGCCGACATTCAATCGATCGCCTTGTTTTTCTACTTTGCTTTACTAGATGACAGAAGGGCGATCGAAGCTTCGACACAAGCACTAGCCCTTTGTCGGGATAAAAAGAAAAGAAATCCAGAAATTTCAAATCCGGTTGCCTTGGTTGCGGCAACCAAGATCACTTGGGACAAATTCAAAGTTCGAGTCACGCGTGGTCGCCCGAATACGACGGTGGAATCCGGTTGGTTGATTCCCGAAGGTGTGGATTTGGGTCCTTGGCGTGAATTCCAAAAAACAGCTTCTGAAGACGAGCTTCTGACTGTGATCTGGTCAAAAATTCTTAAAATTGAAGACAATGATATTTCCGAAGGCCTTGGAATTACTCAAGGTACGATTCGCTATCGTTTGGGCCGGGCTTTACGCAAGCTGGGCACTATGACTCAAGGGATGGGTAAGCTAAAGCATGGCACAGCAAGAGGGTAAACTGTCTCTTTCTAAAAAAGGAAAAAGGGAGATGTCTCCCTTTATCGGCCACGAGCTGCTTTATGACTATTTGTCAGGTGTTCTGGATGAAGAACGCAAGCTGGCGGTCGAAGATCACGTGAAGTTTTCCCGCGATGCCCAGTTGGATCTTAATAAAATCCAAAACGGCGAAGTTTACGCAAAACAACTTTCCAGTACGATCGTTTCTCAACCAATTATCGAGCAAATCAATACACCGTCCACTTACCTGACAGTGCTGATGCAAAAATCAAACTTTGATCGCTGGCCTCAGGGATTAAAGTGGGGTCTTGAAGCATTGGTTGTTGTCGGTGTGATTGTGACGTTGTTGACCGTAGCCCCATGGCAGAAAGTTCTGCAAATTGGGATGAGTGGCGGTAGCAAAGAAGTGGTTCTGTCTGAAGTCAGCAAAACTGAAAAAGTGGCGCAGTACGAAGACAAACCTCAATTCGTGGATGAGGAACCTAAAACGGATAAGCCACTTCAGGTTCCTAAACCAATGCCTACAGCAGAAGTGAAGGCTTCTCCTGCGGCTTCGGTTGCGGCGGCGAAACCGTCAATGACGCCGGCGGCGACTGCTGCTGCAGTAGCAGTAGCTGCGAAAAAAGAAACCGAGAAAGACGACGAGTCAGCTTCGGCTGCTTCAGGCGGGTACCTGTATCGCGGCGAGATTGCATTGACCAATCTTTCAGTTGTAGGACCAAAAATCACCGAGAAGATCAAAGAGCTGGGCGGTCGTAAAGCTGGTTCCGTGGAGCTGGGCTGGCAGAAGTCACCAACCTCCACTTACTATCACTTCACACTACCCGAGGCAAAGTATCAGGATCTGACGACGTTTCTGGGTACCTACGGCAAAGTTAATTTAACGAAAGAAAAGCATCCGCGCGTAATGCCAGATGGAATTATCCGTCTGATTATCACCGTGGACGAAGATAAAAAGTGAAAACCTTAAGACGGAAACCAAAGAGATCATTACGTACGATTCTAATCGTGTGGTCTCTATTGTTTTCCGTCGTGCCATTGGCTTTCGTAACTTACTATTCGATGGTTAAATACGAAAAAGCCATCGATCACGAGCTGACTCAGCGCCTGACAGGGAATGCCCGTGAAGTTGAAAACATCATCAATGAATTTAGAACCACCTTGCAACAGCGTCGCGAAAGATACTTGCGTGACCCGAGTTTGACCTATCATCTTGCGATGGGGGATGGAAATACCGTTCGCAATGTTGCGAACACCTGGATTCGCGCGGATGACACTTCCAGTTTGACGTTTTTCAATCGTGAAGGCCGGATGCTGGCATCCGTATTCAAAGATGATAAAGGTGTTGTTCGGAATTTCATGCCGGGTAAAGAAGCGGTTTTTTTATCCGCCAAGTACATGGAAGAGGTCAAATCCAAGAATGATATCGGTGTTGCGGAATACAGTGAAGGTCGCAAGCTGAATCTTATTTTGATCTCCCAGGTGAAGAATAACAGCGGTCGTTTGATTGGTTACATCGAACAAGTTTTGGATTTGAATCAATCTTTTTTAAGCAAAATCAAAAACAGATTGAAGCTTGAACTGATTCTGATTCGCGATAACGGTGATCTGGTGGCGGCAAGTCACTCGGACTTTTACCTGTATAAAAAAGACTTTTTTAAGAATTATTTCCGCCCGGTCAAAGATGCATTCTTTGACTTAAATGTCCGTGGTAATCCCTATGGCTTTATCGTGTATCCGATGGACTGGGGCATTTCCAAATTTTATGTGGCATTGGGTGCTTCAAAAAGTGAATCCGCAGCAGTTCTTAGAAACGTGAATATCGCCTTTATGACGGTCGTTGGGGCGGTGGTGTTCCTGTTGATCATCACTATTCTTGTTACATCCAACTGGGTTTTGAAGCCACTGTACGACCTGGTCGGGGCACTACAGTCTTTCGAGTCACAGGAGCAAGCCGTAACAATTCCAGTAAAGAATGACACCGAGATAGGGCTTCTGACCGAAAGCTTCAATGAGATGAGTAAGAAAATCTGGACCGCCCGTTCAGATCTTCGCAAGAAAATTACAGAACTTGAAACTGCAAATCGCGAACTTAAAGACACGCAAACCAAACTGGTTCACTCGGCAAAAATGGTAAGTTTGGGTCAGCTGGTTGCAGGCGTTGCGCACGAGTTAAATAATCCGATAGGATTCATCTATTCGAACATGACTTACCTGCGCGATTACGGTGATAAGTTGATCAAGCTGGTTGATTCTGCAGAGAAAGATCCGTCAAGACTACCGGCTCTTAAAGACGAGTATGAATTTGACTACATAGTAAAAGATATGCCGAAGCTTATTTCGTCATGCCAGGATGGTGCGCGCCGAACACGTGACATTGTTTTAGGGTTGCGCAATTTTTCGCGTTTAGAAGAAGCCAAACTACAAGAAATTGATCTCCATCAAAGTTTGGATACGACACTGAACTTGCTTCAGGGTGAAATCAAAGGACGAATTGAAATTCATCGCCAGTATGAACCGACGCCGCATATCCATTGTTATGCCAGTCAGATTAACCAAGTCTTTATGAATATCCTTTCCAATGCTGTTCAAGCCATTGATGGCGCTGGTCACGTTTGGATATCCACAATGCCATTGAAAGACTACAAGCCAGTCAAAGACAGCAAATCCAAGTCGGGCTGGGTGCAAATCTCAATTCAAGACAGTGGCAAGGGCATGAATCCCGAGACCATCGATAAGATATTCGATCCATTCTTTACGACTAAAGGCGTGGGTCAGGGAACTGGTTTGGGTCTTAGTATTTCCTATGGAATCGTACAGAATCATGGTGGCGAAGTGCAGGTACGGTCTGAAGTAGGCGTCGGCACCGAGTTTATCGTGATTTTACCGGTCTATCCTCCAGTGCAGGAGAAAAGTTCCCAGGAATCCAGACAAATCTAAGGGTTGGCACCTTTAAAAGTCCGCTCTGTCAGCCGATATTTAAGTAGATGGCAGAGAATAAATCTCAGAATGATAACAGCAAACTTTTAGCCGTGCTTCTGTTTTTGGGGGCAGGGTTGCTTGTATTGTTATCGATGGGGACTGAAACCAAAAGCAAAAATGGATCAGGTGCTGTTGCCAAAACTCCCACGTTCGAAAAATCCGTGAATAAGCATCTGATGCTGACCAATGAACAGATGGAGTTTCAGCGTCGTCGCATGGAAATCGAAAACTCGGCCTCTGCAGATTTCAACAGAACCAAAGCACAAGCAACTTTTGATCCGCAGGATTCAGGCTTGGATCTTTCAAATGATTCCCGGTCTGCAGAAACGGCTGCATTGTTCGGTCGCGGAGACAAAGGGGAGGGGGTTCCTTCCAATCCCCATGATGTGATCCAAAAGGAACTTTTCAATGCGGAACAGGAAGCTGCCTACTCGGAAGCTTACAAGAAAGAGTACGCACGTCAGTTTGTGGAGAATGCCGCAAAGGGCGGATACAACGTGATTCTTGATGATCAATATCGCGTGCGCAAAGTCACTCCCATCAATCGCAAACCCGGTACCGTGGATATCTTTAATTCCGACGGTGGCGCAATCCAATAGTTTCGGCGTCATATCGTACGTGAAGACTTTTTAAGAATCTTAAAAAATCCATGATCAGCCATGCTGTAGTAACTATGGCTGCTGAAAATAATGTGATCAATCAGAGGAATTTGAATCAGTTTTCCGCAGTTATACATTCGTCGTGTAATTGCCAAATCCTGAGTCGACGGTTCTATACTGGAACTGGGATGATTGTGGGCCATCATAAAAGAAGTCGCATTTGTTGTTACCAGAAATCGAATAATGTCCCTGGGATGAACAGGGCAATGATCTGCAGTGCCGCGGAAAATCATCTTTGTGGAAATTAATTGTAGCTGGGGATTTAATGCAATGATCCACAGTTCCTCAGAGAAGGGATTGACGTTGGGCTTTAGAACTTCAAAGGCTTCGGAGCTGCAAGTAATTTCAGTCATGCGTCGAAGGGTATGCAAAAGCCAAGCTATCCTTAGTCAGAACTTGGCGTACAGCGACGAACGAAAATTGGACGCCGTTCGTGGGGCATACGGGCAGGACTTGCACGTGGCAATGGCTCGGCATAGACTTGTTCTGGAATAAAAGGGGTATTTTATGTTCAGGAATTTCCTAGTTACTGCAATGGCAGTTTCAATGTTGGCACTTACAAGCTGCGGTCCAAAAGCTTTCACTAAAGGTGATTATGACGATGTTGGCAGAGAAAATCTGTTGAACGATCAATGGTCCGAAACTGACATGCAAAAAGCTGTGCACGATCTTGTGACAAGCGCATTGCAATCTCCAGCGATCACTCAAGCTAAAAGAATGCCAGTGGTTATGGTGACAGGTTTGCAAAACAAAACCAGCGAACACATCGACACTCAAAGCATCATGGACATGATCCGTGTTGAATTGATGAAAACCGGCAAAGTGGCATTCATCGATAAAGAAGCACGTGGCGATATTGCAGACGAATACAACTATCAAAACTCCGGCATGACCAGCGCGGAATCAAAAAAAGGTCCGGGCGGACAAGTTGGTGCAGATTTCATCATCAACGGTCGTTTGGATTCCATCGTTCAGGAAGTTGGTAAAGACAAGTCTGTATACTACAAACTGACTTTGAATTTGACGAACTTGAAAACAAGCATGATCACTTGGTCTGATCAAAAACAAATCCGTAAAGTATTTAAGAAAAAATCAATCGGACTGTAATGAATATTCACTCCAAAAGACTCACAGGATTTGTGGGTCTTTTTTTTATTCTATCGCTTTCGGGATGCGCCACTTACCAGGGTAAAGTGGATAAAGCGCGTACGTATCTTGTTACTCGCGATTTCGAAAAAGCACTCAAAGAACTTGAACCGCTTGCTAACAAAGAGGACGGTGATCAGCTGGTTTACCTGCTGGATTACGGGGTGGCTTTACAGGTTTCCGGAAACATTCCTGAAAGTAACACGGTTCTTCTGCGTGCGGATCGACTCTCTGAACAGGTTGATTATCAGTCGGTTTCCCGTGTGGCGGGTTCGCTGGCCTTGAACGAAGAGATGGTTCAGTACAAGGGCGATACGTTTGAAAAGATTTTCATCAACGCCTATCTGGCTATGAACTTTTTAGAAATCGGCAAGCTGGATGATGCGTTGGTTGAAGCCCGTCGAATCAATGAAAAATATCAAAAGTACCGTCAGGAAGAAAAACAGAAATTCGAGCTCAATCCATTCAGTAAGTATCTTTCGGCGTTGATCTGGGAAGCCGACCGGGAATACGACGATGCTTATATCGCCTATCAAGAAGCTTACAAATTAGATCCCGGAATTCCCAATATCGGAGTGGATTTAATTCGTTCTGCAAAACTTGCAAGACGTCCCGATGCTTATAAAGAATGGAAAAAGAAGTTTTCCGACGTAAAAGAAAACCCGGATTGGTACAATAAATCCATGGGTGAGTTGGTTATTCTTTATCAGCAAGGTTGGGGTCCGCGAAAATATGCGGCTCAGAATGAATATCGATTGCCTGCTTTGTATCCGACACCAAGTGAAACAAAAACCACACGCCTGACTATTGATGGACAGGGGATTTATGTAAGTAATCCATTGTACGATGTACAAGCGGCAGCCATAAAAACTCTGCAAGAGGATTATGGAATTCTGGTTGCGAAACGAATGGCGGGATTGGCAACAAAAGCAGTTCTGGCAGATCAAGTCCGACAACAGAATCAGCTTTTGGGTGATCTGACTTTTTTGGCTATGAATCTGGCAGATCGCGCGGATCTTCGTCAGTGGTCGACTTTGCCGCAAACAATTCAAATGATCCGGGTTCCCTTAAAGCCCGGAGAATACAAATTCAATCTTGAAGGTTTGAATATCGCCGGAAATCCAACAGGCGAATCATTGATCAATCAGAAATTCACGATTGAAGCAGGCAAAAAGAAGTTCGTAGTCTGGCGCTCAGTAAAATAAGCAACGGCCAGGGCAAAAAAAAGGCCCAGCCGGAGCTGAGCCTCTTTACACTAATTCTGTTGAAACAGAATTAGTTGTTCAAACCAAGTGAAGAACCCGGAAGATTCGGAGTTTCTTCGTCTTGTTGAAGACCTGGAAGAACTGTCGCTTTTTCAGCAGCTACTTTAGCAGTAGTGTCTGTGTTGTAGCGAGTTGCAGCAGTAGCAACGCGGTTTTCCAAGTTTTGTTTCATTTCCGCAGACGCATTTTCAACAACTGTGTTTACTTGTTGTTTAGTCATGTAATCCTGAGGGAATGCACCAAGTTTCGCAAGGTAGCCAGAAATGCTGCCGTTGCCATTTTGGATGATTTCACGAAGTGTGAAAAGAGGAGCATATTGAGATGCTTTCTTCTCAGCTTCAAAGATGATCTGAGTCAAAGTTGCAGCAGTGATATCGTTTTTTGATTTATTATCGATAACCATTACTTCTTCGTTTGTACGAATCATTTTAGCGATGTCGTCCAAAGTCACGTAGCAGCTTTGTTGTGTGTCATAAAGTTTGCGATTCTGATAACGCTTGATGATTTTAACTTTAGAGTTTGGCTTAGATGTCATTGTTTCGTTTTGGTTGATCAAAAGTGCCTCCCAATTTGAAATTTACCCAAAATATCCAATGAGATATGTGCTAAAGTATTCAGCACGTCCCCCTGTCGATGGGCGCAACCTATCCCCGGTGCCATGCCTTGTCAAGCGGTCCTCAGATCAAAAGAAAAGACTCTAGGCGTTAAATATGACCTATTTGAGAAAGGAAGCCAGTTTAAACCCTTGTTTGTTTTTTGCACTTATTTCTAAGACCTTTGTCTAAAGTTTTCTTCTGAAGCCTCCGAAACGTAATTAGGGTCGATCACGTTGCGGGTGGTAATTTAATGAAACATGATAAAAAACAAGAGTTTAAGTCATCAGGAGTTTTGACTTTGCTGGGTCTGGTCGGCTTCTCCGCGACCATCATTGCCTCCCCCTGGAACCAATCCACCCAAGACGTTCAGACTAAAGCCGCCCTGCAGAAAGCAGAGGTGGTAGGTTACCAAGTTGTACAAATTTACCGCGAAGCGACAAAGGTTTCTTCGGCGCCGAAAGTGTCTTCAGGAGGCCGTTTGCCGGCCTCTGTGGCCCCAGTTTCTGACTCATTGGACAGCCTTCGTGAGACCGGAACGATGGGAACCGACCCATGGGGTCAGCCGTACCACTATCGGGTTCTGCCAAATGCAGAGCGCAGCTCCAATATCCGTATCGTTGTTTGGTCATCTGGCCCAAATTCTAAAGTGGAAAGTAAAGAACTCGAAAATGAAGATCAGAAGATTGTCGGTCAACCCAGCTTCGGTGGGGATGATGTCGGCGTGGTCTTGAGTATGTCTCAAAATTAGACTTTGCCACCCTGTCCAAGGGTCAAGTTATTGGCCCCTTTCATCAAGGTTTTTCCATATAGCTCCGAACAGCCTAGTGACCAAGGAGATCTCATGCTTCTTATTACTAGGACCGGAACATTCGCAGCGCTGCTTCTTTCGCTTACTGCCTGCGCCACGTTCACGTCACAAGATTCCGACAAAGCAACTTATTACGAAGCGTCCTTTAACGATCGCAATAGAGCGCCGGCATCATTAACTCCACCTCCGATTACTTCAAAAGATGGTCAGACCTCACTGGATCCACTCTATATGCGCACACAAGCGGATTACTATTTCGCTATGGGTGAAGCATATGCATTGGATGGTAATGCCAACAAAGCTATCGAGTCATTCAAGATGACTCTTGTTTACGATCAGAATTCTCCAACAGTGAATATGCGCTTGGCAGCGGAATACCTTAAGCTGGGTATGATCTCTGAATCTTTGGCTCAGGCCGAGGAAGCAACAACAAAGGATCCAAAGAATATTGAATCTCACTTGCTGTTGGGTGGTTTGTATTCATCCATGAAGCTTTATCCGAAAGCGATGGAGCAGTATCAACTGGTGATGAAGCTTTCTCCGACGAACACGGAAGCTCCATTGTACATTGGTGCTTTGTACTCAGAGCAAAAGCAATCCGACAAAGCCGTAAAGTACTTTGAGTCTTTGCTGAAAAATCCTGACTATGTCACTCCATATCTTGCGCACTACTATATTGGCCGTGTGCGTATGGAACAACCCGAAGCTAAATATCAAAAATCCGCGGAGCAGTCTTTCAAAACCGCTTTGAAGATCAAGCCGGATTTCGCTGACGGTGTGTTGACTCTGGGTATGCTTTACTCAAAACAAAAGCAGGACGAAAAAGCCCTGACGTTGTATCGCAATTTCCAAAAAGAAAATACTCCAAGCCCGAAAATCGCAGACGTACTTGCGCAAACATACATCGAGCAGGGTCGTTACGATCTGGCTTACGATCAGCTTGAAGTGCTTGAGCAGAATTCAGACGAGCCATTGAATATCAAAATGAAGATGGCACTGATCCTGATCGAGCAAAAACGCTATGAAGTGGCAGTTGATAAGTTAGAGCAGATTCTGAAAGAAGCTCCAGAGTCAGACAAGATCCGTTTTTACCTTGCGGCAGTTTACGAAGAAACACGCCAGGCAGAAAAAGCAGTTCGCGAATTCAAAAAGATCCCGGCATCCAGCACTTACTATGGTGAGTCTGTGGTTCACGCGGCCTACCTTCTTAAAGGTTTGGGCCGTTTGAATGAAGCCATCGAAATGGTTTCTACAGGTTTGAAAGAGCGTGCGGATCAACCACAGGTTTATGCAATGTATGCATCCTTGTTGGATGAAAAGAACGATTTCAAATCAGCAGCGAAAGTTTTGGAACAAGGTCTTGCGAAGTTCCCAGAGAATGCTCAGCTAAGATTTTACTTCGGAACTATCAACGATCGCATGGGTAACAAAGACATCGTGGTTTCGGAAATGCTAAAGGTTCTGGAGCTTGATCCAAACCATGTTCAAGGCATGAATTACCTGGCATTTACGTGGGCTGAAATGAACAAGAATCTGGATGAGGCTGAAAAGCTGGCACGTCGTGCGACAGAGCTTGAGCCTAAAGATGGTTATGTCCTGGATACATTGGGTTGGATTTTGTACAAACAAAACAAAGTCACTGAATCAATCAAGTTCCTGGAGGCCGCTCACAAATTCCAAGGGACTGTGAGCATTATTGCGGAACACTTGGGTGACGCTTACTACAGACAATCCATGATTGATAAAGCTAAAAAAATGTATCGCAAAGCTGCGGATCTTGAAACTGACAAGCAAAAGGTTCAGGAAATTCGCGCTAAGATCACTGCAATTGAAAGACAAGAATTAGGTTCTCCAAGATTGCCAGCATCAACCAATACGACACCCGTGGCGGCGGACAACTCGGCAAAATAATTCCTTGGTCGGAACAATGGAGAATCTTAGGCCCGCTTCGGTGGGCTTTTTTATTTCTTGTCGAAGGCCTTTTTGTTTTTCAGCTCTATATATAGATAGAAACAGGTAAAGAACATCAGCGGCAACGCCAGAACCAGCCCGTAACCGCGCAGATAAGTGGCTATCACCAGAGCCAAAGCGACAGTCATTGTCGCGATCAGATAGGTTCCCAGATTTCTGACAGAACTTAGCGCTGTGCGATCCAAAGCTTTTGCGATGCCCTGATGGGTTTCCAGTTGCAGATTTAAGCCATGACTTAAAATGAAGTAAAAGAAAACTCCCAGTGACATTAGGCCGAATCCCGCGGGTAGAGATTGAATCAAGGGCTGTGGGCTATGGATGATTCCAAAAGCCGAACCCATCAGAATACCTGTGGGCATTAAAATAACAGCCGTGATCAACCAGGAGACCCAATCTTTTTGCAGGTGAGTGAAATCGCGCTGCCAGCGTCCTTTTTGTAATCGCAGGTTTGCCAACTCTTGAAAAATCAAAAGTCCCACAGCGATCAAAAGGGCGCCGATCACGGGAACGATTTGTGAAAAGAAAGTAAATAGAGTGGCAAGGACACCTAATAATAGACTGTCCTTCCAGTTTTGACGAAACATGATCAAAGCTTGTTTAACTGAATGCATTTCCCTATGCTAAGGGAATGAAAATTCTTTGGCGACAATTAATATCATTGATGCAGGGTCTTTCAATTTTTCTTGCGGTACTGCTACTGAATGCCTGTGCCAGTAAACCTATCGTGGAAGGTCCTCTGCAAAAAGCCGAATGGCAAACCAAGGCTCTGATTCGCGACATGAAGGCAAATAAAAGTCAGTCCGTATCTATTGATATGCTGGCAATTAAGAATCAGAAGGTTCGAATGGATGTTTCTGCCTTGATGGGATTTCAGGTCGCATCTTTGGTTATGTCTCCCAAAGAAATTGCTTATGCCATCTATCCCCGAAAAGAATTCTATTATGGAAAGAACTCTGAAAAATCCATTGAACGTATAATCGGTTTGAGTTTGCACCCAATGAATCTGGCTAATATCGCATTCGATGAACCTGTACGTGGCCCTGGCTGGGTTTGCGAGCAGGATATCTCCAAATTAGTAAAGAGTTGTGAAAACCAACAACGTTCTATTCGAGTTGATTGGAAAGATCGAACCGAAGGACAGAAGAAGGTTGTAATTACGGCTCCGCAATTCGAGATGCAGTGGCTTTTTAAAGCTCCCCAGACCGAAGTCCAGTTTAAATCCGAGACATTCACTCTGAAACAACCCGATGGTTTCAAGGCAATACAATTAAATTAAAAAACTCGTTAACCGTCTAGTATTGAGGCATAATCTAAGGAAGGTAGGTGTGTCACAAGTCACCGGGGAGAGTATTATGTCCTCTAAGATTGACCTTCACTCGCTGATCAGCAACTGGCAGAATTCCAGCGTCAATGCTAAAGAACACTGGAGCGGTACTTTCTCTGAGTACTTAGATCTCGTCAAAGCTAATCCAAAAATCACTCGAAATGCTTATCAACGCATGTATGACATGATCGTTGAGGAGGGCACAGAAACGTATCTCGATTTCAAAAAAGAAGTCGTCAGATATAAGTTTTTTAGTGATCAATTCAATAATGGCAAAGACGCAGTCTTCGGGCTGGATGTGCAGTTAATGAAGTTGGTAAACGTTTTGAAATCAGCATCTTTGGGCTACGGCACAGAGAAACGTGTAATTCTTCTGCACGGCCCGGTGGGAAGTGCGAAATCCACAATTTGTCGCATGCTAAAAAAAGGTCTTGAGCGCTATTCGCACCAACCCCAGGGTGCTTTGTACACTTTCGAATGGATTGATGAAAAGAACGAACTGAAGGGCTTGTTGGGTAAAGACGTTAAAGTTTTCCATTCTCCGATGAATGAAGAACCTTTGTTGCTGATCCCAGAGGAAATGCGTTCTTCCCTTTATGATCAAATCAATAAAGGTCAGGAAGGTTCCTTCCGCGTTCACGTGGATGGTGAGCTTTCTCCGCCTTCTCGTTTTATCTTTAAACACTTGATGGAGCATTATGATGGCGACTTGATGAGCGTGCTAAAACACGTTCGTGTAAAACGCCTTTTCGTATCTGAAGCGGATCGTATCGGTATTGGTACTTTCCAGCCGAAAGACGAAAAGAATCAGGACTCCACAGAGCTTACCGGTGATATCAATTACCGTAAGATCGCAGAATACGGTTCGGATTCGGATCCTCGTGCCTTTAACTTTGACGGGGAGTTCAACGTTGCCAATCGCGGGATGATTGAATTCGTCGAGGTCTTGAAGCTTGACGTAGCCTTCTTGTATGACCTTTTGGGCGCTTCCCAAGAGCATAGAGTTAAGCCGAAGAAATTCGCGCAAACTCATATCGATGAAGTGATCATCGGACACACGAATGAGCCAGAGTACCGTCGTTTGCAAGACAACGAATTCATGGAAGCCCTTCGTGACCGTACTGTGAAGATTGATATCCCCTATATCACTCGCTGGAAAGATGAAATCAACATATATAAGCGTGATTTCAACTCGCAAAAGGTGCGCGGTATTTCCATAGCGCCTCATACGGTTGAAATGGCAGCGATGTGGGCGATCCTCACTCGTTTGGAAAAACCTAAGAAGGCAAACCTGACACGTTTGCAAAAACTGAAACTGTATAATGGTAAAACGCTTCCGAATTATACTGAAGACAACGTGCGCGAGCTTCGTAAGGAAACTCAGCGTGAAGGTCTGGAAGGTATTTCGGCTCGTTATATCCAGGACAAGCTTTCCAATGCGCTGGTAAATGCGCAGCAATCAAATAAAGGTTCTGTGAATCCGTTCATGGTCTTTAAAGAATTGGAATCAGGCCTTAAGAGTCACTCGCTTCTTTCAAACGAAGAGCTGAAAGCTGAATACAAGGAGCTTTTGGGTGTCGTGATGCAGGAATACGAAGAGATTATTAAGGCGGAAGTTCAACGTGCGATCAGCGCCGATGAAAGCGCGATGGCCAGATTGTGCTCGAACTATATTGATAACGTAAAAGCCTATACTCAAAAGGAACGCGTTCGTAACCAGTTCACTGGAAATGACGAAGAGCCGGATGAGCGTTTGATGAGATCGATCGAAGATAAAATCGAAATACCAGAATCCCGTAAAGATGATTTCCGTCGTGAGATCATGAACTACATCGGGGCTTTGGCACTTGAAGGCAAGAAATTTAACTTCAAGATGAACGAACGCTTGCACAAGGCGATTGAGCTGAAACTTTTTGAAGATCAAAAAGACTCGATCAAGCTTACAACTCTTGTCAGCAACGCTGTTGATAAAGATACGCAAGAAAAGATTGATATCGTTAAAACACGTCTTATTAAAGACTTCGGATACGATGAAATCTCTGCGACGGATGTTCTGCATTACGTGGCAAGTATCTTCGCCCGAGGCGATGTGAAAAGTAGATAACAATGGCAATACGGGAAGATCAAAACCGATTTAAAGATATCGTAAAGGGGAAGGTCAAAGAAGACCTTCGCAAGTACGTATCTAATGGTGAAATGATTGGGAAGCGGGAAGACGAATACGTCAAAATCCCACTTCCACGTATTGATATTCCGAATTTCCGTTACGGTCCCAAACAATCCGGCGGTGTTGGCCAAGGTGAAGGTCAACCCGGTCAGGATGTTGGTGACCCAGGTGAAGGTGGCCAAGGTCAAGCCGGTGAAGCGCCTGGCGAGCACATGGTCGAAGTTGAGCTTTCGATGGAAGAGCTTGCCGAGATCCTGGGTGAAAAGCTGCAGCTTCCGCGCATTGAGCCCAAAGGTCACAAAAATATCGATTCCTTAAAAACGAAATTCACAGGTATCGCTCCGGTGGGACCTGAAGGACTTCGTCATTTCAAATCCTCTTATAAAAGCGCACTGAAACGTCAGATCGGTTCCGGTACCTACAATGCCGAAGAGCCGCTGGTGCTGCCGATTCGCCGGGATATGAAATACAAATCCTTTAAAAAGGTGAATCAGCCCCAAACTCAGGCCGTGATCATTTATATGATGGACGTGTCGGGTTCGATGGGAGAGGAACAAAAAGAGATCGTCAGACTTGAAAGCTTCTGGATCAATACCTGGCTTAAGAAACATTATAAGGGCCTTGAGACTCGTTTCATTATCCATGATGCCGCTGCGAAAGAAGTCGACGAGGATACTTTCTTTAGAACCAGCGAATCGGGCGGTACCTTGATCAGTTCTGCCTACAAGCTTTGCCAGGAAATCATTCAAGCTGATTATCCAAGTAACGAATGGAATATTTATCCCTTCCACTTCAGTGACGGAGACAACTGGAGTGGCGAGGACACGCGTCTTTGTGTGAAGATGCTGCAGGAATTCTTCCTGCCTAACTGTAATGTCTTTGGCTATGGCCAGGTCGAAAGTAAATACGGCAGTGGTCAGTTTTTAAAAGACTTACAAAAGGAATTCGGCGAGGACGAACGAATCACTCTCAGCCAAATCGAAAGCAGAGACAAGATTCTTGATTCCATCAAAGACTTCCTCGGAAAAGGCCGCTAATTAACCGACTTTGGGTTGGCAGTGGTCTTAGCAAGAAGGGTTTTGAGGCCCTTTAGAGAGTGAAGGAACTACCGTGGCAAATTTAACTCCCGAATTAGAAGCCGAACGAAAGCGCATTTGCCAGATCGCCAAAGATGCGGGTCTTGATTGCTTCGAAACCATTTTCGAATTGATCACCTATGACCAGATCTCTCAATTTGCCGCATACGGCGGCTTTCCTGTCAGATATCCGCACTGGAAATTCGGGATGGAGTACGAGCATCTTTCCAAAAGCTACGAATATGGTCTTTCTAAAATCTATGAAATGGTGATCAATACCGATCCTTGCTATGCCTATCTGATGGAAGGTAATGCGATGATGGATCAGAAGCTCGTCATGGCTCACGTGTACGGGCACTGTGATTTCTTTAAGAACAATATCTGGTTTTCCAAAACAAATCGTAAAATGATGGACCAAATGGCGAATCACGCGACACGCATTCGTCGCTACATGGATCGCTATGGACAGGACACCGTCGAAAACTTTATTGATGTTTGTTTAAGTCTTGAAAACCTGATTGATCGCTACAGTCCGTATGTGGAAAAGTCTGTGACTAAGTCGCAGACTCCTCCGCAAGAGAAAAACTACCTGTTGAAGGTAGAGCGCGATTACATGCGCGATTACATTAATCCTCCGGCATTCGTGGAAGAGCAGAAGCTGAAAGCGCAGGCTGAGGCAGCCGAACAAGCACAGCGTTTTCCTGCAGAGCCAGAGAAAGATATTCTGAAATTCTTTATCCATCACGCTCCGCTGTCGGATTGGCAAGTGGACGTGCTGACTATTATTCGTGACGAGGCCTACTATTTCTCTCCGCAAGGTATGACCAAGACCATGAATGAAGGATGGGCTTCGTACTGGCATTCCAAGTTGATGACGACAAAAATTTTGAATGATTCAGAGATCATTGATTTTGCGGATCATCATGCCGGAACGATGGCTATGGCCCCTAACGGCTACAATCCCTATAAAGTGGGAATTGAACTATTTCGCGATATCGAGGAGCGCTGGAACAAAGGGCAATTCGGACGTGAGTTCGAAGAGTGCGATGATGTGAAGGAGCGCAAACACTGGGACAAGAGATTGGGCCTGGGGCGCGATAAGATCTTTGAAGTTCGCAAAGTTTGCAACGATGTGACCTTCATCGATCAGTTTTTGACAGAGGACTTCTGTGTCAGGAACAAGCTTTTCGTTTACAAGTTTAATAAGAAGACTCAAAAGTTCGAAGTGGATACCAGTAACTTTAAGGCTATTAAGTCACAGTTGTTGTTTCATATGACAAACTTCGGGCAGCCAATTATTCGCATTGAAGATGCCAACTTCGAAAACAGAGGGGAGCTTTTGCTGAACCATCTGCATGAAGGCATTGATATGCAGCCTGACTTCATGAGTGAGACGTTGAAGAACGTCTACAAGCTTTGGAAGCGTCCGGTGAATCTGGCTACTATAATGGATGAAACGCCACAGCTTTTCAGATTTGACGGAAAGGAGTATACCCAGCATAAACTGAGCGGAGAAGGGCCAACCCCAAATCCGTCAACTGAAGAAAGCTCCGGTTAGTTCATGAGTAATACTCGTCTGGTATATAGCACTGATCCAAAGGACAACGTCGTTTGTCCTCAATGTAAAGAGCTTAAAAGCGAATGCAAATGTCGTCCTGAGGACGATGCCTCACAAAAGTTCGTTGTTATCTTTCGGCTTGAAAAGAACGGTCGCGGTGGGAAGACTGTAACTGTTCTTGATGGCCTTCCTAGAAACGAAGAATTCCTGAAAGGTTTTGCGAAGGAGTTGAAAGCCAAGTGTGGCGTCGGCGGTTCGCACTCTATCGGAGAAAAATTCGGTTTGGTGGAAATCCAGGGAGATAAGCGAGAAGCGGTCAAAAAAATTTTACAAGCAAAAGGAATTCCTTTTAAAGGGATGTAGTTCTAGACCTTAGGGTCCTTGTATTTTTGTTCGATAAACGTATTCTGTTTATATGCAGAATTATGGAAATAACTTGAACGTAGGGGTAACCTTGGCTGCGAAGAAAATCGTCATTGTAGATGACTATGAAGAAAGCTGTAAGCTTTTGGCAGAGATCCTAAGCTCAGCCTATGACTGCACTTACACTTCAGACAGCACAGCAGCCATGCAACTCATTAATGAACAGAGACCCGATCTGATTCTTTTGGATTACAAAATGCCGGGAATGTTGGGTGTTGATGTTTGCCGTGAAGTGCGCGAGCAGGCAGAAATCAAAAATACGCCAATTATTTTTGTCTCCGGTGCAGCGACGATCGACGAAAGAATCAAAGCTTTTGAGACGGGTGCGAATGACTTCATTTCCAAACCGTTTCACGTAAAAGAGCTTATCCTTAGAATCAAAGCACGCCTGGCTGAAAAAGAACCGGAAGTGACGGCAGAGCTGGTTGCCGGCAATTTGCGCATGAACTTGTTGTCCCGTCAGATTTTTATCGACAGCGAAGAGGTCAATTTGACTCCTAAGCAGTTCGATATCCTGAAAATGTTGGTGGCGGATAAAAACAACCTGGTAACCCGCGAAAAGTGTCTGAATGAAATCTGGGGTGACTCGGATGTGACTTCACGTAACGTTGATTCGCAAATCAACTATCTTAAACGTAAGATTGCCAAGTTCAACGGCCGCATCGTCGCGGTTCCGTCACTGGGTTATCGTTTAGAGGCATAAATTTAAACTAATGAATAATAAAAAAGGCGGATGTTGAATCCGCCTTTTTTTATTTAATCAGGTTCTTGGCCTTTTTCTGTGTTTCAAGCAATCGCTCATTGAAGGCTTCAAAGAACTTAGGTGAAACTTTGTAAATGGCCAGATGGTTTTGGAAAAGATGAGTGGCAACATCCGGGCTCTTGGACAAATTCCTTTTAACTCGCTTTAAAAGATCAGGTTCTGCTATCAGTCTTTTCGCGAAACTTTCCATAAATGCCTCGTCCTGGAATTTTTCGTAACTGGTAAAACCCTCGTTCTTTAGATCCAGGTCTTTAACAATCCCGTCGCGACCTTCTTTGATTTGTCGGTCGATTTCTGCGATGTATTCCGGAAACTGATAAGTTTTAGATGAATGAACCGCCTGAAGCAGCTTCATCGTAAGTTCAGCGCTTTTTTCAATACTGATCTGGTGAGGCTTGCCTTCTTCGTTTAGCAATAAGGCATTGTTAAAGACGTCTTCAGGGGATTCCGCGTGAGCTGGAGGAACCTCGCTCATGGTCTTCATAATCTCAGCGGAAGAAATCAGGACTTCAAAACGCATGGTCTCTTCCAAAATCTCTTTGGAATCAAGGCCCAGAACTTGTTCCTGAAGGGCCTTCAGGCGCATTTTGTCGTCTTTCTTAAGACGGCGCAGGTTCATTGTTTTTAATGTCTCAAGGGATTGTTCAAGCCACTTCATTCCGATGGAATTAACAATGATCGGTCCCTTGCATTGAGCTGTTGTCAGGGAAATGCGCGCTAGATTCTGTGCATCCTTAAGGCTGCCTTTGCGACGAACCTGTGCATTGGTAATATCAAATGATTCTATGGCGCCTGTCATTATAGGTGAAGTTAGGCCGCTTGCTGAATAGGCGTTGCAACCCTGCAGAAATAAATCAGATAGCTTTAAAAAGTTTTTTGCTGTTTGTGCGGAGTTAGTGGATTTAGTGAATACAGCAAGTTGCGAGAAAAACTGACGACTTCCTGGTGACGGTATGATGATCTTTTCCGTCTCTGGCAGTTGCGCATTTAGTTTCGCAGAAATCTCGATCAATGATTTATTTGCTTCGGGTTGATTCAACTCACTCTTTTGTGGAGACAAAGTGATTGCAGTCGCCGTTTCCGGTGCTGCTGCAGTCGGAGTCGCCGTCGCGGAAGGCGAAGGTGTTGGGCTTTCAGTCGGAGAAGCCGCTAAAGCTGCAGTTAATAAAAGGGCAAACATAAGCCTCCTAAAGTTTCATTTTGCGAGCGGTTTTCGTAAGCTTTTGCACAGCCCACAGTATGTCTTTGTCGTAAGAAAAAGTTTTGTCTAAGTCTTTCAAATCAATCCAGGCAACACCGCGATGATAGTCAGCATCCTGAACGGCGCGGACCTCGTGCCAAGGTTCATCAAGTGTGGCAAGATAAAAGAAAGTATCGCAGGGTTGGTTCTTTCCGTTCCACTCAAAGTCGTACTTACGACGGAATTCGGTTTCCGCGAATACTTTGATCTTGTAGTCAGTTTCTTCCTGAGCTTCGCGAGTTGCCGCTTCGTATGGTTCTTCGCCATTATCGATTTTTCCACCGGGCAAAAAGAAATACTTTTTCTTAGAGACCGGATCTTCAGCGTGAAAGCCCAAAAGTTTATTCTTATAAACGACCACTGCGGAAGCCCGTCGTCGATAGACTTTATCGGCCTTCACTTGCTTTTGTTCGTCACGTCGATTCTGAAAGAAGTCGCTGATCAACTGCGAGCATTCGTTTTCCAGCACTCCAGTTGTGACTTCAACCTGATGATTCAGTCTGGAATCGTTCAGGATCTGATAAAGGCTTTCAACGGCTCCGGCTTTGGAGTCCTTCGCGGCATAGACCACGCGGCCCACACGCGCCTGCTGAATGGCGCCGGCGCACATCACGCAAGGTTCAAGGGTGACATAAAGTGTGCAGTCTTCAAGACGCCAGGAGCTCATTTTTTTAGCGGCTCTATGCAGACACAAAAGTTCTGCATGGCCCAGGGGAGTGTGAAGAGTTTCGCGAACATTGGCTGCTTGGGATAGAAGTTCGCCATTCGGAGAAATCAGAACGGCGCCAATAGGTACTTCGCCGTTTTTACCGGCTTTGCGCGCAAGTTCAAAAGCCCTGCGCATCCATTTTTTGTCCTGAGCATCACGATTCATCATCGTGGATATTTTAGATCACCCTCGAAGAAAAGCTCAATCCAATTATTTTTCTTTTTACTTTGGGACCAGCGCCATTCATTAAAGTAAATAGCCCGGCCGGTGCTGATGCGAAATTTCAAGTCGGTCTCGGGACGAGTCATGACATAGAACGCGACGCTTTCCGCGAAATCATCCCAAGGATTGGTGGCAGCATAGGCGGAAACAAAGCTGGTTGGATCCAGCTGCATGTAGAACTCGTCCATATCGGATAGTTGCAAAGATTCCTTACAGTTGTAAAAGCAGAGTTTGCTGTGCAGCGGGAAACTGTTGTTGTCATTTGGTGCGGCGGCCGTCTTCCAGCTCAATACACCCCAGGAGTCTTCGATCGGAAACTGATGCTTGTGATATTCCGTGAATTCGTCTTGGGTCTTAGGGGATTTGCTGCAATCAAAGTTTTCCGGACCCGGCTCGCACTTGTATCGATTAACACCGTTGGCAAAATCAAAAAGATGCGCGAGTTCATGAATGAGCACGTACTCCAAAGTGGCCACGGGAGATTTGCTACGCACGGAAACGCGGGGCCCTTTTTTTCCCACTTCGTATCGCGGAGCTTTCGCACCAAAAACTTTTTGCTCTTTCCAGCCAAACACGGCGTCTGCTGAAGGATTTGCTGCAACCAGTGATGTCGAAATTGCTATGAATGCTTCTGCTGAGGCTGGATCCGTGCCGCCAAAGCCTGCCATCGCCAGCGAGAACATTTCGTCCACCACTCCGATTTTGGAAACCTTGCACATCATCTTTTGAAACTGAACTGGCAGGCGCTGGTAAACTGCGCGAAGGTTTTCATAGACCTCGGCGGGAGCTTTCCGGCATTCACTTTCATCTTCAAGACTCTTTACGTGACAGACGGCCTTGGCAATGTGCTCTTCACAGGCATCTGCCGCCGGAAAGCTCCATAGGGCCGAAGTGTTGTTTTGAGCCGCTTTCATAGCTGGCGGAGTGCCAATGATGAAATCATGGGCAAGATGCCGACCCCAAGTCACTTGGGAGGGCGTCGTTGCGGAGTGGGCGGATGCTACGGATGTTCCAAATAAAGCCAATGAAATTAGATAGATAAGTTTCATGGGGTCGAAGGTAAACATAGTTCTATGGGGCGGTCATCTGGGAAACTTTATAATGCACTGCATTTAGACCTCGAGGGGTTGCCCCTCTGTTGCCTCTTTGTTATACACTCTCATTCTTATTTCTCTCTTTCGTCCACATGGGAAGGCAGGTGATTGTCGTGGCAATGGTTAAAATCAAAGACGGTGAGTCTTTTGAATCAGCGTTCCGTAAATTCAAAAAATCTTGCGAAAAAGCAGGTATTCTTTCTGAAGTTAAAAAACGCGAACACTTTGAAAAGCCTTCTGTAAGACTTAAAAAGAAATCTATCGCAGCTCGTAAGCGCGCTGTTAAGAAATCTCGTAAAGGTTGGGGCGAATAGTTCTTTATTGAATTATAGTTTCTTACTCACAAGAGGCGACCCACAAAGTCGCCTTTTGTCATAATCACCATAGGGAGTTTTCATGGAAATCAGAGACAAAATCATGGCTGATGTTAAAGCCGCAATGATCGCAAAAGAATCACTGAAGCTGACAGCACTACGTGGTCTGCAAGCAGCGATCAAAAATCGTGAAATCGATATGCGCCCAGACGCAATCACTCCGGAAGAAGTGATCAACGTCGTAAAAAAATTGGTTAAACAACGTAAAGAATCCATCGATCAATTCTCGCAAGCCGGTCGTCAGGACCTGGTGGACCAAGAGTCTGCTGAATTGAAAGTATTGGAAGTGTATTTGCCAGCTCAAATGGGCCGCGAGCAAATCGAAGCGCTTGTCGTTGAAGTTATCGCTGCTACTGGTGCGAAAACTGTTAAAGACATGGGCCCAGTGATGAAAGAAGTCATCGCTCGTGCCAATGGCGCTGCTGACAACAAAATCGTCAGCGAAGTTATCAAAGCCAAACTAGCCTAGCTCTTCGAGGTAACAGTTCCCTTTTTGTATGGCAGTGCGCCCTGAGGGCTGCACAGCAGTACAAAAAGGGAACTGTTACCTGATTGGACCTTGCCTAAAGCCTGCGGGGACTCATGTTAAGTGAGTTCCCAAGGTGAAACTTGAACGAAACTTTGGAAGGTACATGCGTTTTTCCCAAGATTTCATTGAGAGAGTGTCAGAGGGTAACAACCTCGTCGATATCATCTCTCAATACACACAGCTAAAACAGAGCGGCAGTGGCCTGATGGGTCGTTGTCCGTTTCCAGATCACGCTGAAAAAACAGCGTCGTTCTCTGTTTCAGAAGTGAAGCAAGTCTACCACTGCTTTGGTTGTCATAAGAGTGGTAATTTGTTTTCATTCCTACGCGATTATCAGGGCATGAGTTTCCCTGAGGCTGTTGAGTACCTTGCAAATCGCGCCAGCATTCCGATTCCCGCACCAGAAGCCCATGATCCGCAACGTGATCAAGCTGCGGATAAAAAGAAGTCGTTGTTAAAAGTAAATAAGCTCGCTGCTGATTATTTTTCAGAGCAACTTCGTCGCGTGTCTAATGATCATCCAGTGAAGCGCTATATCGCCAGCCGTGGCCTGTCCCAGGAAGTGATCGACACTTTCGGCATTGGTTACGCCATTGCTGAATGGGACGGCTTAGAGCGTGTTTTACAAAGCAAACAAGTGCCGATGGCATTGGCGGAAGAGGCGCGTCTGGTTAAAGCCCGCAACGGCAAACCCGGCTATTTCGATATTTTCCGAGATCGACTGATGTTCCCGATCTTTTCTCCAATGGGTGAGCCCATTGCCTTCGGTGGACGTTATCTAGAGAAAAAAGAAACTGAACCCAAGTATTTGAATTCCCCAGAGACACCGGTCTTTATCAAGGGCCGCGTTCTTTACGGATTGTCGCAGACGGCGCGCTATATTCGCTCTGAAGATCAAGCCCTTATTGTAGAGGGATATATGGATCTAGTGTCCCTGTTTCAGGCCGGTATCAGAAACTCTGTTGCGACCATGGGAACAGCGCTGACTCCGGAGCACGGTAAGATGTTGAAGCGCATGACTCGCAATGTGGTGGCGCTTTTCGACGGGGACTCTGCCGGAATGGAAGCTGCAGAACGCAGTCTGCCGATTTTGCTTTCAGCGGATTTGTATCCTAAGGGTCTGACTTTACCAAACAGCATGGACCCTGATGATTACGTTAAGAAGTACGGGGCGGATGCCTTGAAAGTAGAGCTGGATCGCGCTCCAGACTTGTTTGTTCTGATCTTGAATCGCTGGATGGAGGGTTACCGTGGTGATGCTCCAGAGAAGGTGAAGCTGGCGGATAAACTCAAGCCTCTGTTTGAGGTCATTCCTGATCAACGTTTGCGTGATTTGTACCTGGCTGAGGCCGCTCAAAAAATGAGTGTGACCCTGCCGTGGCTGCGTCAGGCTGTGGGATTACAAAGTAGCGGCCCTGTATATTCGCAGAACAGAAGCTCATTCTCTAGGACGGTGCAGCCAAATCAAGGGACTCAGCAGGCTAACCAATCAGCGGCTTCGCAAGTGTCTGACTCTGTGGAGGGTGGCAAAATCACCCTTAAAGGAGCCTCAAAAGCGGAAGCATTGCTATTAGGATTGGTACTCAAAAGTCGTGCCAATTTCGAGCTGTTTGCGAATGAAAATGTGCTGGCAAGTATCTCTCATGCGGGAGTGAAAAAGATCCTCGAAAAAGCGACTGATGTGTATAGACAAGACTTAAATAAGTTTGATAAATTGACCAGTCTCCTTGTCTCCTATGTAGATCATCCGGAATTATTATTTGTTGAGGCGCCCAAAAATGAAGGCGACCCCGGGTTTGATGAAGAAATAGAGGCAAAGTATTTGCGCGATTGCTTTAAGCGCGTGCGCGACAATTTCTTGCGCGATCAAGCAAAGCAGTTGGCCCTGGACGCTAAGTCCGAGCCAACCTCTGAAAAGTTGGAACAGATTATGAAGGCACACAGAGATCGACTATCTCTGAATAAAGGATAAAGGCGGGTCATTGATGAAACAAAACCTACCAAACAAACAAGAGAAAGAGCCAACAAAGGTTCTTTCTTTGCAGGAACAGGAAGCTCTGGTTAAAGAAGAAATCCAGAAATTCCTGAAGCTTGCGAAGGAAAAGGGTGCGTTGACGATCGAAGAGATCAACGACCTTCTTCCACCTGAAATCATTGCCCCAGCTGCATTGGACCAGTTCATGCATGGCCTAGAGGCCGCGGGTGTAGTTATTTCAGACTTGTCTGAAACTTCGAAAGACGAAGAGGGCGAAGGAAACTTCCTGGAAAGCCCTGATTCTGAGGACGAAGAAGTAGATGAAGAAGAAAAAGCAGAAAGCGAAGACGTAAAGGGTAATGACCCAGTTCGCTTGTATTTGCGTAAAATGGGTTCCGTATCTCTACTTACTCGTGAGGGTGAGGTCGAGATTGCTCGTCGTATTGAAAAAGGGGAGCGTGAAATCGTTCGTGCGATCCTTTTGTCACCTCTAGGTACATACGAGATCATTCAACTTGGTAAGCGTCTTGATGAAGGCCGTATCAAAGTTAAATCGATCTTCCGTGGTCTTGAGGATGAAGAAACTCAATACGATGAAAAGGAATACATCGATAAAATTCACGAATTGATCGGTAAAGTTACAGAGTACCAAAAAGCTGCTGCGAAGCAGTTCGAAGTTCTTCGTAAAGAAGAAACCAACACTCCAGCTCGTCAGGCTGCAATGAAAGAACTCGTTGCGATGAATGACACGCTTATGGCGGTGTTCGAATCTGTGAACTTCAACCGTAAAACGATCAACCGTGTTGTGATCAAGTTCAAAAACCTGGTGAACCGTATCGGTACTCTTCGTCGTCGTATCAAAGACGGTGTTGAGCGTACGTTCTCTAAAGACGTTGTATCTATGACTGAGCGTATGAAGCTGGTTGAGAGCAATGAAAAAGAACTGACACGCATGACTCGTGATACAGGTCTTAATTATCAAAAATTCAGATCTTATGTGTTGCAAGCTCAAGAGGCAGAAATCCGTATTAAACGTTTGGATTCTGAAACTGAGATGAATCACACATGGGTGAAGGAAACATACACAGCTATCTGGAAAGGTGAGCGTGAGGCCGATGCAGCGAAATCTGAATTGGTTGAAGCGAATCTGCGTCTAGTTGTTTCTATCGCTAAGAAATACACAAACCGCGGTCTTCAATTCTTGGATCTAATCCAGGAAGGTAACATCGGTTTGATGAAAGCGGTTGATAAGTTCGAGTATCGTCGTGGTTACAAATTCTCGACATATGCGACTTGGTGGATCCGTCAGGCGATCACTCGTGCTATTGCCGATCAGGCGCGTACGATCCGTATCCCTGTTCACATGATTGAAACTATCAATAAGCTTGTTCGTACATCTCGTTACTTGATCCAGGAGCTTGGCCGTGAGCCGACCCCGGAAGAGATCGCAGATAAAATGGACATGCCGGTGGATAAAGTTCGTAAAGTTCTTAAAATCGCAAAAGAACCAATCTCTTTGGAAACTCCGGTGGGTGAGGAAGAGGATTCGCACTTAGGCGACTTTATCGAGGACAAAAAGGTTATCAACCCTGCAGAGGCGATTGTTAACTTGAACTTGGCGGAGCAAACTCGCCGTGTTCTTGCGACTTTGACTCCAAGAGAAGAAAAAGTTCTTCGTATGCGTTTCGGTATCGGTGAAGAAGCCGATCATACTTTGGAAGAAGTAGGTCAGGACTTTAACGTTACCCGTGAGCGTATCCGTCAGATCGAGGCGAAAGCTCTTCGTAAGCTTCGTCATCCTTCTCGCAGCAACAAGTTGAAGGCTTTCGTAGACAGCTAGATCTTGTTTCTTGCAGTTTAAAAACTAAAAAGGGCTCCTGTAAGACAGGGGCCCTTTTTTTATTCCAAAATTTTGAGACCTGCTATTCAACCAGGATTCTATTCGCTTCGATACCTTGCAGGACTGCCGTGAAGTGAGACTTAAGGACTTTGTCTTCAGCCACCGTTTGGCAAAACAGGAAAGTCAGCTGAAGCTGTTCTTTAGGTGTTAGTTTAAAAAGAATCCAAACAAAGGGAAGAGTACCAAAGGTGAAGTGTCGTTTTTTATCAAAGACGAACTTTACGAAAGTTTTTGATACTTGCAGTTGAGTAGCACAATGTTGAAGAGAGAAAGTTTGCTTCTTGGCTTTCGACTCCATGTACTTATGCTTCAAAAAATCTCGATAGTCCGAGAACGTTTCTATGTTGACCGACAATCTGGCCTCCTGAATATAGGATACTTGTCGTAATCATTTTGGATATTGATTTTGGAGTCGAAACGAAAAAACCGTATTCTTAATGAATACGGTTACCACTGTTAACCAAAATTTTCTGTTCGGCAAAAGTGCGGCAGTTACAAGTGACCGGTAAATTCTGGAGTGTGAAACCAATCATTATCTCGACCATTCATATATCTGATTGGCGCCAACATTACTTCTTTGAAATCAACATTGTCCAAAGATGCAACCGCGATCGAAACATAATCTCCACCAATCTCGGGAATGTTCCCTAGCGAGAACAGGCGTATTCCACAGGCTTTGCAAAACATGTGATGATTCGTATAGGGCGCCATCGAATCACCGATTCTAAAATTTACAATGCCTGACTTCGAATAGTCCGAGAGCAAGTCTGCTCCCGAAAGTAGTTTGAAGTTTTCAGGCTTGGTTTGAATGCTCCAATTTCTGCTTTTGGTGCAAAAGGAGCAGTTGCAACGTCCAGTTCCTTTTGAGAAATCAAGAAGGGCTTCGAATTTGACCTTCTGGCAGTGGCAACTTCCATGAAATAACTTGGCAGACATAGGCTCTCCTTGGGCTGTGGGAGAGGATATTGTTGCGTATAAATTGGCCCTTGTATATCGTTCAGTGTGTTCAGCGAAAGTTAAAGGGTGAGGGCCAGTGATGGACAGAGTTAAGAAAATCGTACTAACGGGAGCACCCTCTTCGGGAAAAAGTTCAGCCCTGGCCGCGATTGAGGCGTTGAACTTTCCGAGTGTAGTGCTCGTACCTGAAAGTGCCGTTGTCTTACTGAAGGGTGGTTTCCCGGCTCCGGCCCATGATGATCTGGAACAGATCAGGGCTTTTCAAAACTCGATCCTTACGGTCCAGGAGAATCTGGAAGGGATAAGTTTGCGTCGCCAACCCAAGGCCACGCACATGATTTTGGATCGTGCGAAAATGGATGGCGCGGCCTTCTGGCCTCCTGGTGTTGAGGACTACTTGAAGAACTTCCCGGTGAAGATAGAAGATGAACTGGCCAAGTACGACCATGTGATTTTTCTGGATATGCCACCGCAGGAATTTTTTGGGGGAGTCAATCAGTCGCGCTTTCATAACTTTGAACAAAGTCTGGAAAGTCAGCAGCGGTTGCTGCAGGTCTGGGGGAAGCATCAAAGTTTCAAACGCATCGAAGCCCAGAAAGATTTTAGCAAAAAGACCGAGAACATCCTGGCGGCGCTTAAAAGTTTGGGAGCTTTGTAAAGAAATTTTAACTGCGATCAAAAAGCAAGAAGCCACCTTTCGGTGGCTTCTTTAATCAGTCTTATGCTTACAATTGCTACTTTAGATCAAAGCGATCCAAGTTCATAACTTTGTTCCAAGCTGTCACAAAGTCTTTTGCAAATTTCTTTTTGCCGTCATTGGAAGCGTACACTTCTGCAACTGCACGAAGCTCAGAGTGCGAGCCAAAGATCAGATCCACCGGAGTTGCTGTCCATTTAACCGCGTTCGTTTTGCGGTCCAAACCTTCGTACAATCCCACTGTAGCGGACTTTTGCCATTTCACTGACATATCCATCAGGTTTACGAAGAAGTCATTGGACAGGGTGCCCGGTTTCGTCGTGAAGACACCATTTTTAGAGTGGTCCCAGTTCACATCAAGAACACGCAATCCACCCATAAGGACTGTCATTTCAGGAACAGTCAAAGTCAGAAGGTTTGCGCGATCCACCATGGCTTCTGCCGGAGAAAGGTAGTTACCTTCACCATAGAAGTTGCGGAATGCATCGGCTCTTGGTTCAAGATTTGCGAAGGAAGCAACATCAGTTTGCTCCTGAGTCGCATCAACACGTCCTGCCTGGAAAGGTACAGTGACAGAAATGCCACCGGCTTTTGCCGCCTGTTCAATACCTACGTTACCGCCAAGTACGATCAAATCCGCCACAGAAACTTTCTTGCCCGCTTTGTTAAAGTCTTTTTGGATCGACTCATACTTAGCAAGGATTGGGGCAAGTTCTGTCGGAGCATTCACTTTCCAATCCTTCATTGGCGACAAGCGAAGACGAGCACCATTAGCACCACCGCGCATATCCGTGCCACGGTAGTAAGCTGCAGAAGACCACGCCGTACGGATCAAATCAGAATTTTTGATACCAGATGCCGCGATTTTCTTCTTCAATGCAGCGACATCAGACGCAGAGATCTTCTTGCCTGTTGCAGCTGGAAGAGGATCCTGCCAAGTGAAGATTTCTTTTGGAGCATCGGCACCGATGTAGCGGGCGCGAGGACCCATATCACGGTGAGTAAGCTTAAACCATGCACGAGCAAAAGCTGCTTCGAACTCTTTTGGATTGTCCAAAAACTTTTTGGAAATCTTGTTAAACGCCGGATCCATTTTCAAAGACAAATCCGTTGTGAACATGATTGGTGCGTGACGTTTGTCAGCAACGTGCGCATCCGGAACCATAGTCGCAGCGGCACCCTTTTTTGGAATCCATTGAGTTGCACCAGCCGGGCTCTTTGTTTGCTCCCAATCAAATTGGAAAAGGTTCGCCAGGAACATCATCGAGAACTGAGTCGGTGTCGGAGTCCATGCACCCTCAAGTCCACTTGTCACAGCGTCTTTACCAACACCTGTGCCGCATTTGTTTTTCCAGCCAAGACCTTGTTCTTCAACCGGTGCGCCTGATGGATCAGAGCCCACGCATTTTTCCGGCTTATGGGCACCGTGTGCTTTACCGAACGAGTGACCACCTGCGATTAGCGCTACGATTTCTTCGTCATCCATGGCCATACGACCGAATGCCTGACGGATATCCGCTGCAGCTGCAATCGGATCTGGTTTTCCGTTTGGACCTTCTGGGTTCACATAGATCAAACCCATCTGCATTGCTGCCACTGGTTTTTTATCAAGTTTACCATCAGCGGTGCGGCGTTTGTCGCCACCCATCCATTTTGTTTCAGTACCCCAGAATACCAAATCTGGTTCCCATTGATCTTCACGACCACCGGCAAAACCGATAGTTTTGAAACCCATGGATTCCAAAGAAACATTTCCAGTTAAGATCATCAGATCTGCCCAGGAAAGTTTTTGTCCGTATTTTTGTTTTACCGGCCACAACAAGCGGCGGGCTTTATCCAGGTTCGCGTTGTCAGGCCAGCTGTTCAGCGGTTCGAAACGTTGTTGGCCACTGCCACCACCGCCGCGACCGTCAGCTGTGCGATATGTGCCGGCACTATGCCACGCCATACGAATAAAGAATGGACCGTAGTGACCGTAATCCGCTGGCCACCAGTCTTGAGATGTCGTCAAAACTTTTGCGATATCTTTTTTTACTTCAGCAAGATTCAGGGATTTGAATTCTTTTGCATAGTCGAATCCTTTATCCAGTGGATTGGATTCAGCTGCATGCTGACGAAGCGGGGAAAGATCCAATCTTTCAGGCCACCAGAATTTATTGTTGGGAGCTTGCTCCACAGTATCTTTACCTTCAGCGAAAGCAGTACCAGCACTTAAACTGAGTGCAAGCAATGCAACGCCAAGAAATGGTTTCATAAACACGATAGTTCTCCTTTGTATCGTTCGTTAAATGTAAACGTGCGATGTCTATTTTTCGTGGTTAAGGTTAATTAGTAAAATTGATAGTTCCTATCGCAACGATAGACAAAGCCTATGGTCAAAAACAGAATGATGAAGTGACCTGTTTGGTGGATGCGCTTTGAAAGGAGTTTTTCGAACGGAATCACAAGTCACTTGGTGTTAACTAGTTTATATTTATGGGGTTAAGGAAAACTAACATATATGTTTCATTGTGAAACAGTGTTGCTGAAAGGCCTCGTATAAACTTGATAAAATCGAGCTGAGGGTAATGTGAGCAAAAGCTTTAACCGATAATTAATAAGTGAGCCAAAACAGAGTAACTAAAGGAGCAGTACGTTTATGGATAATCCTTTACTAAAGTTAATCGTTATTATGGGTCTAGCAGTATCAACTCTCGCAGCCTGCGAGGCGACTGAAGAAACTCCCAGCACAGGTACCGATTTTACATTCGCGGGATTGGCGAAGACATGGGAGAGCGGTTGCATCACCGCAACTGATGGAATCGTCACGAATGCCAATCGCACTAAAATTGAACTAACTATGCATAGCAACGGTGCCTTCACGCATAATCAATATTGGTTTACGGGCGGAAGTTGTATCAGCTATGCGATTATGTATACGTCAACGGGATCTTATACGATTGGTTCAGCGACCGGATATCTTTATCCTTTGGCCTTCACAGTCACATCTTCATCCATGATGGCATGGAATACGTCTGTGCAATCAGCGGTGAATACAGGTTGCGGCGGAACAAGTCCATATAACAGTACACCAAGTACTGGGGATAACGGTCAGTCGAAATCCACATATATGATGTCGTGCTATTCGATGACCTTGCCAAACAGTGGGAATAAGTTTGTGGATAACGTCGGTACTTTGAGCAATGGTGTTCTAAGTCTTGGCCAAAATCAAAACGGTGTGCCGGGAGTATTCCAGGGCGGATCGGTTCCGACATCTACTTCGGTTGATTTTTACTAGTTCAGTTTAAATTTGCAATTTTGGATTTTTGTTGCAGGGAGATTTATCTCCCTGTTTTTTATTTAAAGGACTTTCAATTCCTTGAAGTAGGCATCGAAGAATAGCTTGCTGTCCAGCTTCTTTGTCTTCCAGTCTGGCATTAGCTTATCCAGAATCAGTGCATAGGCAAAACCCAGCGAGTACCAATAGCTTTGCTTCTTGTTTGAGGAAATGAGTTCACACCAAGCTTGTTGAATTTCTTTTTTGTACTCCTTGAAGCCATCAAAGAATGGATCTGATTTTAGTAAAGTATCGTCTTGATAGAATGCAAACTTCGACATTAAATGAAGTTCAACATAGTCAGCCGTGCCCTCGGCCCAAGCGTCATATCTTTCCCACTGCAGTGGCTTGAAGGCATATTTTTTTTCAAGAAATGCCCAGCGTTTGGAACGAAGTTGCAGAGCTTTTTTGAGATTCGCCTTGGTTTTCGTCATTGAAGCAGAGCAGGCCGCCTGTCCCAGTAGTTCGACTTCCTTTTTGACTAATTTCCGATGCTCATCGTCCTTTGCAATTTCCCTTTTGATTGGAGTGGTAATTTCCTTCATTAAGGCTGAATCATAGTTAACGAACTGATCTTGGTAAGTGTGAAATAGTTCGTGAAAGGAGATGTGAATCCACTCCTCTGTGGTTTGTTTGTCTCCACTTCGATGATACTCATCCAGGCTTTTAACGAAATAAATCGAGTGCTTAAAATGCATCCCGGTCATTTCTTTAGAGTAGGCGTTGTACAATACGGCCGGTGCATCTGGTTGCTTGTTGCCGAAAGCGTCCCTGAATACTTCAGTTTTAGCGACGGAAGTAATTTCTTGTACTACCGATTTGGGAAGGGATGTGGGGGTATAGTAATCTGGCAGCGGATTCACATTAATCGCAAACTGATTTGTTCTTTCAATCACGACAAATCTGAACTCAGCATTCTCGAATCCAGGCCAAACATCTTTCGCCACTTTTTTCTGAATACGAAACAGCTCATTAATTCGAACAATATCCAATGAGCTAAGTTGAGAGACAGGTTTGCTAGGAGTCGTACAAGATACGACAGTTAAAAGCGCTAGAATTAATGCCAAGAGTTTCATGAACTACCTTACTCAATTTCCTAGGAATAATGCTGCGACCTTCGCGTACTATTAAGTCGAATAATTTTAAACTAAGAAAAAGTGGCCCGCCAAGCCGTAGCCCGCAGGGCGAAGGATGGTAGGGGGCGAGGGACTTGAACCCCCGATCCCAGTGTTATGAGCACCGTGCTTTAACCAACTAAGCTAGCCCCCCACTTTTGGAGATTTGAACCTATCAAACTCCTAGTGGATTGGCAAAAGCGCGGCGCGTAAGTACTAGTGGGTAGGGCGGTCCTCGGGTCTTTTGGTGTTGGTGGGGCTCATTTGTTCGTTGATGCTGCCATGGGCGCCTACGTTACCGATGGTGATCTCGGGAGTGGTCATTCCGATGTGGCTGAAGTGGGCTTTGCGGAACTCGGCCGCCAGGTGGATGGATTCGCGCAGGCCTTCTTCGTCGCGAAATACGCAGACGCCGATACCCTGGCCGTCGGGAGTTGTGATCCAGTCATAGGAAACGAAGCCCTCCATCTGTTCCAGCAAAGGTACAAACATGTCCTGAATCTTTTCTGCAATTTCCTGAATATACACAGGGCTAAAACGGTAAGTACGTACTGAAGCAAACATAGAGGCACCACCTTTACCTCTATTCCATGGGAAACCCGGTAATATGTGTAGGGGAGGACTAAAGGGTTGTATAAAAACAAGGATTGGTTATATATCCGCCCTTCCAACTCAAAGAAACGAGGACCCAATGCGTTTACCTGTCGTACTTCTGTTTGTCGGATTCACAGTTATGGCCCATGCGGATGAGCAAACTGGCAAAGTTCCAGTTCAAGATGGATTTCAAAAATTGGATATGCAGGGTTTTGATAAAGCCATGGCGACAACTGCAACTGGTTCTAAACCAAAAGTTTCAATCGGATGCGCAGATTCAACTGGCAAGAGCTATTCAGCAACGGATGTAGGCTACCAGGATTGTCTTGTGAGAACTCAGTCTAAAACAGCCGGTTCAAATGATACCAGCAACGTTAATTTGAAATTCGGAAATTAGTTTCCAGTCTCATTTGTGTTGCAATGACCCAGACCTGACCGGGAATGGCGTTGACCTTCGCGGTCCAGTTTATAAACTAAAGAAATGAAAAAGCACCTAGGTTTCGCATTTTTGACAGCAATTTTGGGTTTGTCTTTGCAGGCATGCTCTCCAGCAGGTTCCTTGATCGGCCATCAACGTGATGCTGACTTCTATGGTCAGTTCGTAAATCCTTCCGCTGACTGGCCTCAGGCAGAAAATAAAATTGATGAACTTAAAGTTTTGGAAACCGGCAGCGAGTATCCAATGCGCTACGTGCTTTTTGATAATGGAAAGTTCTTTTATCAAGTCGACCGTCTTGGCAAAGGTGAAGGCGTTTGGACTTATCAAAATGGCGCGATGATCATCACTGCTCAACGTACGATCTTTAAGATGGAATTGGCTGTATCAGCCGCGAGCGATACGGGTAGTGAAACGGTCGTTCGCTTCTATGACCGCCACGGATTCAACTCGATGCCAATCAAACTGCGCAACCCAGAAGTTTTAAAGTCGCAAGGCAAACAGGCCCCGCAACTTAAGCAGTTCAGCCGCTCGGAAAAGAATATCTAAAAAAAAGGGAGCTTTGAGGCTCCTTTTTTTTATTTCTGAATTCAGATGATGATTACTTTTGGCTGCAAGTGAAGCTGTAGCTGTCTTGAATCTCGTAACCCTTAAAGAAACCTTTGCGAGCAGAGTAATCCAAAATCAACAAGCTTGCGTTCGGCCAATAGATTGTAGTGATGCGGTGATTGTCGTTCGTGGTGCTGTACTTTGCGCTTAAGCCAACCAACTGAATAGTTTTAGTCGTCGCAGAGTTGATAACCACAGAATCCTGGATGGTTTGATACAGGTACTGGTTGTCGCCGATTTTGGAAATCGCCAGACAAACTGGTTTTTGGCCTTCTTGTTCCGGCTCGCATTGGAAGATGTTTGAAAGCTCGGAATTTTGTGGCAGCGTGTTTGCAACTTGATCACAAGGTGCAGCGTTAGCGCTGGCGATTTTAAGAATCAAAAGAACAAAGAAAATACTTACAGTTTTCATAAATCCTACTTAAGAGTTTCGCACTCTGTTTTAACGATATCGTACCAATTGTCAGAATTTTTCTTGAAGACAGTCACGCATTTGAAAGTGGGTGCAACACCTTTCACTTTGTAGTTTGCGCGCGCCATAGTGATGATCGCCACATCGTAACCTGCAACCGTTGTGAATTTTTGCTCGATAGAAACGATGCTTTCATCAAAACCAAGTGTTTCAAGAACACTTTCAGTGGTCATCATGGAGATCTCTTTCATAGCGCCAGCAGATGCGAAAGAGGAACTTAGAACAAGTGCGAATGCGATGAAAAATGCCTTCATAGATACCCCCAGTTTGTGTGTGGTGGGTATTTACAAAATGTTTAGCAATTTGGGCAGTATAGAGTGAAAAACCTGTTAATTTTACCAGACGCTTCAGAGGTCAGTCACACAGACGAAGCGATCATAGGGAGGTGGTTCCACCGAGGCACTGGTTACTGGATCCACCAAAATCAGACTGAAGTGGTTCTCTTCCTGGGTTAGAAACGCTTTATATTCGTGGAAAGGGGAGTCCACTGCGAATTTGCCATACTTAGGAGTCGAAATCTCCCGCCAGCCATAGTCCATCGATTCGTTATATCCAGAGCTGGTGGTCAGGCGGCTGCGCGAGCTTCCCTGGCTGTGAAGTTCGATGGAGTATCTGAAAAAGAAGCCTTGCTCATATGCTCGTCCATGGCAGCGGAAGCTTTTGTCGATTGCGAGCGCTGGTAAAGAAACCGAAAAAAGGACCGCAACCAGCATAAAACGAATGATGTTCATCCGCTTAGCTTGCTGCGGTCTCAAAATCTAGGCAAGGGATTTCATATCAATAACGAAACGGTACTTAACGTCACTTTTAATCATGCGCTCATAAGCTTCGTTGATTTTTTGAATCGGAATAATCTCAATGTCCGAAACGATGTTGTGCTTGGCACAGAAATCCAGCATCTCTTGAGTTTCCTGAATACCACCAATCAATGATCCACCCAGTTTTCTGCGACCCATGATCAAGGCACCGGCCGCCAATGTTGGAGGTGTGTCTGGAAGACCCACCAATACCATGTTGCCATCGCGACGAAGCATGCTCAGGTAAAGGTTGTAGTCATGCGGGGCTGAAACCGTATCAATGATGAAGTCAAAACTTCCCATGTGAGCTTTCATTTGCTCCATGTCTTTGGAAATGATCACCTCATGGGCCCCTAAGCGTTTGGCATCTTCAACTTTGGAAGGAGACGTTGTGAAGACCGCAACTTTAGCTCCAATGGCATTGGCAAGTTTCACGGCCATGTGGCCTAAACCGCCTAAGCCTACGACTCCGACCTTTTGTCCCTTGGTTACATTCCAGTGACGAAGCGGGGAGTATGTCGTAATACCCGCACACAAAAGTGGTGCCGCGGCTGCAAGATCCAGATTCTTTGGAATGGAAAGGCAGAATTCTTCACGAGTTACAATCGAAGTTGAATAGCCGCCGTAAGTGGGCGAGCCATCTTTCTCTTTCGAGTTGTAAGTCCCCACGAAACCCTTTTCGCAGAACTGTTCAAGACCTTCTTTGCACGAAGCGCAGTCCAGGCAAGAGTCGACAAGGCAGCCAACGCCCGCAAGATCACCGACTTTGAATTTCTTAACTTTTGCGCCCACAGCTGTGACTTTGCCGACGATCTCGTGACCCGGAACCATCGGGAACATTCCTTTGCCCCATTCATCACGCACCTGGTGAACGTCCGAGTGGCAAACGCCGCAATAATGAATTTCAATGTGAACATCATTATCGCGAAGTTCGCGGCGCTCGAAATTAAAAGGAGCTAGTGGTGCTTTTGCTGACGGAGCGGCAAATGCTTTTGCTTTAATCATGGTAAACCCCCATTGAGTATTGAATTACAATCATATCCAACACTCTGAAAATGGACAGTGAAATTGGTGAAAGGCTGTGGCATACTTCGGAGTATGAAAATCCAAGTAAGCCACATTCTTGTGCAACACTCCTACGAAGCAGATGATATTCTGCGAGCCCTTAAAGATGGAAAAGACTTTGTCGAACTTGCGCGCAAGTTTTCGAAATGTCCGTCCGCAGCTGATGGTGGAAACTTGGGAACTTTTTCTGAAGGTCGCCTGGATCCGGATTTTGAAGAGGTGGCTTTTGCTTTGAAAGTGGGACAAACCACGACTAAACCAGTCCGTACGCGCTTTGGTTATCACATTATCCGCAGAACAGCGTAAACAAACATATCTCTTTTGATGGAAGCATCTTTCATCTTTTTTCGTTCAGAATCCTGACGGTTTCCGACGAACGACTGGTAATATCTTTCACGCAATAAAAAATACTAAATTCTAAATGTGAACGCTCCGAAGGGACTAAGAACTACCTTAGGAGGGATTTGAGATGCTTGCACCTCGTTCACTATTCAACCTTGGTACGTTGTCTCTGGTTCTGGCTTTGACAGCTTGCGGACCGGGTAATGAAAGTCTGACTGCGATTGACGAGTCAGGAGATGAAACCGCATCTATTATTGACCCAGGCACTGGGACAGCAACGGATGAAGTATCTACAGCGCAAAAGCTTTTGCTGAATCAGGCGATGAGTGTGCGTTATGAAAGTAATAGTATCCTGGAAAACAAGGCAGAGCTTCCGGCCGGGACGCAGATTGAAGTTCCCACTGATTATTCTTCCAAGAATCTGGATTACCGAGATTCGAACGGAAAAATTGTTCGCTCCAGCACGGGCTTTATTTATCCAATCAAAATCGTTTCAGTTCCATCAGCATTTGCCTCCCAGTTTCCCCAAAGCAAAATTGATACTTTGAACAAAACCAGCGGCGGGCTTTTTATTTTTGCTTCCATCGTGGGGAATCTTCAAGGTGTGGAAGGCAGCTTTGCCGCGATCACACCGGCGTCTCCGGGCGCGGGGTTTTTGGCAAACTATCAGACTTCAGGTAAGCCTAAGTTCAGCTACACGACATCCTCGACAAAACGTTTTCCAAAAATCAACAAGGGTGTGGACCCGGCAAGCCTAAGCGCTGCAGATCGCGCGAAATGGAATGCGATTTATGCCGAGCTTAGAAAAGCCGCGAATCGTGAGGTTGCAACTCCGAAATCGTATCTGATGATCGATTCAGCGACAGCCAAACAGGCGTCACTGGATTATGAAAAGATCAGCAAGGTTGCGACGAATGGCGCCTGGTCCATCGCAGTTCAACAAACAGCGGTTCGTCATGGATTCTCGAATGTGCCTTGTGCTGAATTTCAATCCGAGTTGGTGCGCGAAGCCTATCAGCGGGCCGGATATAGAGTGAGCGATGATTTTAATTCCACCAAAGGTAATAAGTTGATCTGGTCCAGCACAGCAGCTGTCGTGAACTTTTCGATGGCACTGTATAAAGCCGGATGGATTGCCTGGGATGGAACAAAGTATAAGCCAATGACCGGAGCACTTTTGATGAATGGTTCCGGTATTTCACCGGGGCATACTTACATTTCAGGAAGTGATGACGGCATGATTATCGTCGACAATGGTGCGCCACAAGGCCGTGACCTTAGAAAAACCTCCCAATCCATCATCGACATGATGTTTGAAACGGGAGTTTTCTTCCTGCCACCGGGAATCAACCCGCCGACTTGGTAAGTTTCTTTGGTGAGTATAAAGTAAGAATATTTCCTAAAAGGCAAAGTGCGACTCCCGCGACAATGTAGGGAGTCCACTTAAAGTCCTCATACATACTGGAAAGAGTCAGCGCAATGATCGGAGAGATGACTCCGGAGTACGCGGCTCTTTCTGCCCCGATACGACCCGCCAGTGATAAGTAAGCTCCAAACGCAAAGACCGAACCAAATAGTGCCAGATACAAAAGTGAACTTAGGTATTTGCCAGTCATCGGGATCGCAAAGCTATGTTGCAGAAGCAAGCCCACTAGCAAAGTAAAAATACTTCCGTACAGCATTCCCCAGGTATTCGAGATCACCACCGGTACTGATTTGCGATACGAACGTTGCGAAAGCATGTTGCCGGTCGAAGCCGACAAGGTCGCGATCAGTCCCAGAACTAACCCGAAAATCGTATTCTTATTCGCCTGCAGACCCAGAATCTCATTCATAAAGATCAGCGCTATTCCCGCGCCGCCCAACAGTGAACCCATGACGACTTTGGCAGTGATGGGTTTTTTAAAGAAGATCCTCATGCCGATCATGTTGTACGGAACGATCACCGTAAAACAGATGGCGGCGATACCTGAACTGATCATGGTCTCTGACCAGTAGACCAGCATGTAGTTGATGGAAAACATAAAGATCCCCATGGCCATGAAGGTCAGGTGATCCTGTTTTCCGTAAGACAGCTTCTTTTTAGTGACTCCGCAGTAAGAAAATAAAATCAGGGCACCCAAAGAGAAGCGCCAAAATACGGAGGCAATAGGAGAGGCTGAATCCACCTGGAATGTGATTACGAGCCAAGTTGAGCCCCAGATCAGAGTGCATATAGCATATAGCAGGAAATTCATGAGCTTCACAGTGGGCAAGTTCCTAGCTTAAGTCAAGAAATGGGACTTCTGGACCCCTTGGGTTGCCATATTTCGTATCCGTTAGTATTCTTCATATATTGGATTTGAATAAGGATGGTTTCGGTGAAAAGAATTCTGATTGCACTAATCACAGTAGTTTCATTTTCGGCATTTGCAGCGCCAAAAAAAGAGATCAAAGAAACTCAACCCTATCGTGGTGTAGTTTATTTCAATTATGAACTTAGCGGCAAAAAAATCCGTGAATCACTGCACGTTCAAAAAGATACAATTCGCGTAAATGGTGAAGAAGTTAAAAAGGCGAACTGGAAAAAAGGTGAGCCAGCGATGAAGACCCTATTGAAGCTTGAAAAGTCAGCAACATCCAAGTGCACCGCTGGAGAATACACACTTAAGGTTGCAAAAGGTGGCAAGAAGAGCCAAAGCGAAAAAGGTTGTGTGGGCACTCCCAGATTCAAACAGCTTGAACAATCCTTTGTCGCTTTAAAAGATCTGCTACCCAAACAGTACAAAAAGGATATGACTCCTTAACGATCTTCCAGGTGGTCATTTCTTTCAAGTCGAAGGGGATATCTTTTTGAATCCTCGTGAACTCGGCATCGGCTGATCAGAAACGAGCTGATCGGAATTCCAAAGCTTAAAATCAATGAAGACGCCAACAGTGCGATGGCGATTTCCAAATTCTGAAAATGCAAAGCCCCTGCCACACAAAAGCAAAGGGCTCCCATGGTCGAGGCCTTGGTGATGGCCGCCATGCGGGTTAAGGTGTCGGGAAACTTTAGTGCACCCAAAGCAGATATGACTATTAATAGCGTGCCCAATATTAAACACACTTGCACTGGCAGACTCATGGTTTCCTCCGGTTCTTTTCAAGATAGAATGCCAGGACGGATGTTCCGACAAATGAAAGAATTGAAAGCACGATTACAAGACTCATCACGTGAATGTCATCCAGGACAATTGCGATAAGAACTGCTCCAGCAATCAGGATCGCTGTCAGAAGATCAAAGACAATGATGCGATCTGCTTGACTGGGACCACGCAAAAAGCGAATGGCAGCGCAGCCAGCGGCAAAAATCAAAAATATGAATAATGCCGAGATCATATTTTCTCCGTAGAAAAGAGTTGGTGCAGGCGTCCCTCGAATCGCCGACGAAGAGTGCTGATCGACTTTTCGGGATCAGGTGCATGAAAGAAATGAATATAAAGAATGGAACTGTCTTGAGAAAGATCCACCACCAAAGAACCCGGGGTCAGGGAGATGATCATGTATAGCATCCACAATGAGGTCGGAGTTTTCAAAACTGTATTCATTCGAACAATTACAGGTTTTAACCCCGAGTTGGGGCGAAATACCCAAGCTGCGACCTGAACGACAGCAACAATAAATTCGAAAATGAAGATCACCGCTAATTCAAATATCAGGATTAGTTTTTTAAAAATGTTCATAGCGATTCCTTGCTCATAATCTTAGTTGCGACCTGTTGAACTATGGCCAGGCCGGATCCCGAGAAAGCTCCCAGCAGAATCGAAGCTGCCGCTAAAAGAGCAAGCGGCAAAAGGACCCAGTTTTTCATGTAAGAGTTCTTTGCGGGCAAAGTTTCATCCGGAGCCGGTTTCCAGAATACGCCCAACCATATTTTTAGCATCGACATCATTGTCAGTAAGCTGACCGCGAGACTTATTAGCACGGCAGCAATACTTCGATTTTGAAGTAGACCTTGAATTGTAAAAACCTTTGCCCAAAAACCCATCAGGGGAGGAATCCCGGCGAGAGACAATGCCGGAATAGCAAAAAGAACCGCAAGCAGCGGTGACTTTTGCAGAAGTCCGCCGACCTTGGCGATAGCAGTGCTTCCTTCAGTGGTTTCTATGCTGGAAACAATTAAAAACAGATTCGTTTTTACCAGCATGTGGTGAGCCATATAAAAGACACACGCGGCAATTCCCAGTTGGGTATTCAAGGTAAAGGCCAAAAGGATATATCCAAGTTGTGAAATACTATGAAACGCCAGAATGCCTTTCATATTATCCTGAGAGAGCGCCCCCAGAACGCCGAAAATCATCGATGCTAATGCCATCAACTGAAGTGCTAGTGAAAGAGCCAGCGGCATTGAATCATTAAATGGCGCTAAAACCCGCAACAAACCATAGACACCCACCTTGGTAAGTAAACCAGAAAAGACTGCGACAATGGGAGTGGCCGTCAGGGGATACGAGGCTGGAAGCCAGAAATGAAAAGGAAAGATTGCTGCCTTCGTCAAAAAGGCGATGGATAAAATACCAATGCCAATTAGAAGTGTGGGCGAGGCGCTGGCGGCATTAATACTTTTTAGCTGCAAAAGACTCAGGGTTCCCGTGCTGCTATAGATAAGTGCCACACCTGATAAGAAAACCAATGAAGCCAGGACATTCATCGCTGCATACTTGAAACCGCCGGCAAAAGCTCTTTGTTTTCCGTTAACTGTGACTAGAAAGAAAGATGAAAACAGCAAAACCTCAAACCAAACGTAAAGATTGAAAAGATCGCCAGTCGAGAATGCTCCGAATATTCCAAACATAAGGAAATGAAAAAGCGGATAATAACCGCGAAGTTCAGCCTTGGAAATTTTCGCAGCTACTGAGGCCGTGGTCCCGCAAAAGTAGATAAAGGCGGAAACACAGATTAGGATCGCGCTTAATAAATCGATGTGAAATGAAATGCCATAAGGCGGCTGCCACCCCCCGAAGGATAAATGTTGTGAACCCGCATTGAATACAACGACGGCTTGAAGAGCACTGATCATCAGCACAGAGAATGAACCCAGCACTGCCAATATGCGCTGGGCTCGCAGGTGCTCTTTTAAGAAAAAGCTGGTAACCCCCAAAAAGAAACAGGCAAGGAGAGGATATGCGATCATTCTTTCTCCTTTAGACTGTTGAGGTCACTGACGTTTTGATAGCGTTTTGCAAAGTAGGCAAGAACCAACAAAACAGTTTGTGTCGCAAGGCCAATGACAATTGCTGTAAGAATCAGGGCCTGGGGTAGGGGGTCGTTCATGGAGCCGCTATTTAAAATAAGCAAGTTGATTGCATGGCTCAGCATTAGCAGACCTATGATCGTTCCCAGCCATTGTCTGGAAAATAGCAACCAGATCCCTGACGCAAAGATGGCAGCGATTAATAGTGATACGGCACTTATAATCAATGCTCCCTCCTTCCATTTAGAGAGAACGCGATTGTAGTGATCACACCGATAATTACCAGATAGACTCCTACATCAAAGAGCAGAGGTGTTCCAATGCTCGGTAATGCTGACAACCAAATGCTGGTGAATGGCGCTTCGCCCTTGAATGTGAAGGATAGCAACCCGGAAAAAAGACAAAGCCCCAGACCGGCATATAACCACCGCACTGTTGAGCCTGATAAAAATTTTAAAGCTTTCTCTTCACCAAACACCAATGCATAGAATCCCACGGCGATCCCATAAATCAGACCGCCTACAAATCCTCCGCCGGGAGCATTGTGTCCTCTGAAAAGAATGTAAAGAGAAGTCAGTGAAAACAGGACAATGAAAATCTGCGTGGCGCGATCGACAATGACAGAGTGATAGAAGCGTTCGGGAACTTTTCTGGCTCTGGAAAATAGGAAGTAGGTGCCAAGAGCCACGATGCTAAGAACCGTGATCTCCCCGAAAGTATCCAGCGCCCTGAAATCCACCAGCGTGACATTCACGACATTAAGACCCCTGCCCAGTGTCGGTGCATTCTCCAGCAGGAATGGTGAAATGCGGGATGGAACGCGCCCCGTTTCCAGCAAAGTCACCAACACCAAGGCAAAAACAAAACCGAGGGAAGTAACCAGGATTCTAATAACCTGATATCCCGTCGGGAGATGCAGAGACGGCGAGCGAACGTACTTAAGGCAGTAGGCAAAGATCAACAGTGACACGGTTTCAACTGCGAGTTGAGTCATGGCAAGATCAGGTGAATCTGCCAGTAGGAACTGTAATCCGATTCCGTAACCCACTAATCCCAATCCCATAATCTGAATCAGATTGTTTGTGCTTTTTAGAAGAGGGTAAAGTCCGGATGCCACCAGTGCGATTGCAAGTGTCTGTTCCGGCGTCCATGAGTCGTCTATCCAGTTTAATCCGGAGGCAAATCCGTTCATCGAGAAGGAGCCCATCACTCCCCAAACAAACATCGCAACCACGACCCAAATCATATAAAACGTAAGTCTTCCGTTTTGCAGATAGTAAGTGGTCTGCTTGCAAAGCTTTGCAAAAAGAAATTTCTTTTCCTGGGCCTTCTTATCAAATCGAACCCACAGTTCCAGATGAACAAGATACTTATAGAAAACAAAGGATAGAATCCCACCAAGTACGAAGGTGGTGATACTTAATAAAAGGCCCGCGTTGAATCCGGTCCACACCTTAAGCTGCAACTCCACGCCCTTTAACAGAATCGAAGAAACGATAGGGCTTAAGAAGTATTCGTTAATTTCATCCAGGAATAAATTCAGAATCCAACCGGTCGCTGCCAAACACAGAGCTGGCAGCCACATCGCGGGTTTTGCTTCACGCAGGATTTCCGAATGGGGGCGAAGATCTCTTCTGGTGATCAGCTTTAAAAGTCGATATGCAACTACGATTGAAAGCGCCCCGGATCCGACCAGGACCATAATCAGTAAAGTACCGGGACCCTTTAGCAACAATGCAGAAGTAAGAAGGTATTCTTTGCCCAGGAATCCCAAGCTGAAAGGGAAACCAATCATAGATCCCAGTGATAGAATCATCGCCGTCGAAGTCATGGGCATGCGGCGAATCAGGTTTGTGATGTTGTAGATGTTGCGAGTTCCGATCTGTTTGTCGATGTTTCCCACACACATGAAAAGGCTTGCCTTGTAGCAGCTGTGGGCCAGAACGTATGAAAAGAATGCCTTCCAGGAATATTCATAGGGAATTCCTACCAGAACAAAGATGGATCCCAGGGCGCTCACGGTTGTCCATGCAAATAGCTGCTTTAAATCTGAACGGAGCAAAGACATGAAGAGTGCGCCAAGGGCAGTTATGCTGCCGATCGAGCACAGAAGAACGGTCCAAAGAGTCGTTCCTTCAAAAAGCGGAGAAAAACGCACCAGCAGGAAAGCGCCCAGTTTCACCAGCGTTGCAGAATGCAGATAGCAGCTTGCCGGAGTGGGAGCTTTCATCGCACCTGGAAGCCAGATATGAAATGGAAACTGCGCGGATTTAGTGATTGCCGCAAAAATCAAAAGCAAAGTCAGAAGTACTCTGTCAGACCCCACTGACGTTGTCGAGGTTACGATCTGAGACAGGGATGTAGTTCCTGCATTTTGTGACAATAGCAGCAGGGCACTTAGCAAGGCCAACCCTCCTGCGGCATTGATTAGCAATGCCTGTCTGGCGCTGTTGCGTGTTTCTGCATCTTTAAAGTGAAAGGCAATTAACAGGAATGAACAAAGAGCCGTGGCTTCCCAGAAAGTAAAGAAGACATAGATGTTGTCGCTCCAAAGTACTCCCAGCATGGATCCTGCGAAAATGAATAGAAGGGGAAAAAACTTTTTTGCGTCTGCTTTTGAAAAGTACGATCCGGCATAAATGCTAACAAAGAAGCCGATGCCCATAACTATGCAGACAAAGAAATTCGAAAGTCCGTTGTGAGGAACTCTCCAGTATTTATGAATGAAAGGAGTCAGCGCTTCGGCAAACGTGATCGCGAAGGGAATGGCGAACAGAACTTTCCAAGCCAATCTGGGAAGCCGAATTGCAAATGGGGCAAGGAAAGCGATTATAAAGAAAGCAGCTATCCACCACGTCATGGGTCATGATTTCAAATTAGCGAAAGTGCTGTCAATTTGTTGATGTACAACAAAAACTCCAGTGAATTGTGCTAACCTGATCAGAGATTCCAACTGGAAAGGAATTCAAGATGAACCGTGCGGTGGTCGCTCTAAATCCCAGAGCGGCAGAAAATGGTTCCTTAAAGAACTTCTGCGAGCAGATTAGCAATCTGCACGCCCAGGGATTGTTTGATGAAATTTTCGTTCTCTCTGTTATTCATCAAAGTTACTTTCCATATTCTCCGGATGAGTATGACCAACGTCGGGAAAAAATTTTCAAAGATGTGCGAAAGTCGTTAGAGCACGGCATCGACTGCAGAATCAAGTTTGCGGATATCGACGTGTTGGAATGTCACTCCTCGGGCGATGAAGAAGTTGTGCGTTCGATGGCAAGCTGGGCCTTTAAAAAACGCGCGCAGATTCTGATCTTGGGTGTGGATATTAAACACATCTCAAGTCGCTGGTCGCTGGAAGGAATTCCTGTAACAGCTGCGTTGCTTTCACCAGTGCCGTTGTTGGTTGTGAATGTACGAGGACCTGTTGATTTTACTCCACGCAGTGAGCCCAAAGTTCTTTTAGCGGTGGATTCTGAGGCACCACCCACTGCTAAAGCTCTTCGACGGTTCAGTTGGGTGGCGAAGCCGATGAAGGCAAAAGTACATCTGGTTCATGTCACCCGAAAGAAAACAATGCCTTCAGCAAAAGGAAGAAAAGTTTCGGATTTTGACCGTATCCGCGAAGTTCTGCATGACACGGCAGTTGCGCTGCAAAGATTCGATATAGATTGTGTCATGGAAGTCGTAAAAGAAGATGGAAGTGTCGCCAACACGCTTGCAGAGTACGGAAAACGTCATGGCATCTGGGTCACGGTGGTTACTTCTCCGGCCAGGGGGCTTCGCTACCGATTGGCGTGGGGATCCACGACGCAATCCTTGCTGGGACACCTGGGGTGTCCACTTCTGGTCTTAAGAATTCAATAGGATTTCAGGCAAAAAAAATCCCCGGTTTCCCGGGGATTCATCAATGACCGGACTAGTCTTCGTCCTCGTCATCATAATCTTCATCGTCTTCGTCGTCCTCATCATCCTCGTCGTCTTCATCTTCGTCCTCATCGTCTTCGTCTGAGGATTCAATGCGTACCAACCAACCCTCTTCGTAAGGGTCTTCCATTATGATGGAAGGGTCGTCGATCACTTGTGTGTTGATTTCGATAACAGTTCCGTCTACTGGAGAATAAATGTCCAGCGGGCCGTCGCTGGTTTCAATTGTTCCGATCACGGCTTCTGTATCCACTTCCTCTTGTTCAGCAGGGAGGTCTACAGAACTGATGGAATCGAAATCCTCCAGTCCGTCTTCGTTGATACCGATTGTGATCACGCCATCTTCTTGGCGGTACCACAAATAGCCCATATAATTTCTTACGTCGTCAGATGCCATTTAATCTCCAGGAAAAATACTATTAACAATCGTAGTACAAGTGGAACTCGTAAGGAACTGGTCTTTGCTGTACTGGACGAACTTCTTTGTCGATTTTGTACTGCACCCAGGTATCAATCAAGTCATCACTGAAAACATCGCCTTTTTTCAAGAAGTTGCAATTATTTACCAAATTATTCAAGGATTCTTCCAAAGTTCCCGGAACAGATGGAATCGCCGCGGCTTCCTGTGGCGGTAACCCATAGATATCTTTATCCAATGGATCACCCGGATTAATTTTATTGATGATGCCATCCAAACCAGCCATCAAGATGGCTGCTTCTGCCAAATAGATATTCGCAGTTGGATCTGGAGTGCGGAATTCAATACGCTTCGCTTTTGGATTTGGACCGGAGTTTGGAATACGCATTGCCGCCGAACGGTTTTTAAAGCTGTATGCCAGTTTTGTAGGAGCTTCAAAACCTGGAACCAAACGTTTATAAGAATTTGTCGTTGGGTTGATAATGCCACACAATGCTGGCGCATGTTTTAGTACGCCGCCAATGTAGTGAAGCGCCATTTCAGACAGTCCAGCGTATTTGTTTCCTGCAAAAAGATTTTTACCATCTTTCCACAAAGACATATGAATGTGCATTCCTGAACCGTTGTCGCCAAAGATAGGTTTTGGCATGAAGGTCGCAGTTTTTCCATGTCGGGCACAAACGTTCTTAACGATGTATTTGAACCACATCATCTTGTCGCCCATGTTAAGCGCTGTATCGAATTGGAAGTTGATTTCACATTGTCCTGCAGAAGCCACTTCGTGGTGATGGCGCTCTACGCGCATTCCACAACGTTCCATCTCTTCGCAAATTTCAGAGCGGATGTCTTGCAAGGTGTCCGTCGGAAGTGCAGGGAAGTAACCTTCTTTAGAGCGGATTTTATAACCCAGATTGGCTCCGCCTTCATCGCGGCCTGTGTTCCATACAGCCTCGTTGCTGTCGACCATATAGAATGCGGAGTTGGAGGTTTGTTCGAAGCGTACATCGTCAAAGATAAAGAATTCAGCTTCAGGCCCGAAGTAAGCAGTGTCAGCAATGCCTGTTGACTGCATGTAGGCGATTGCTTTCTTTACGATTTGACGTGGATCACGATCGTAAGGCTGCAAGGTTTCCGGCAGGCAGACGTCGCAAATCAAAGACAATGTTGGCATTTCCATGAATGGATCCATCATCGCTGTTTTGGCGTCAGGTTTGATAATCATGTCAGATTCTTCAATACCTCTCCAGCCACGAATAGAGCTTCCGTCAAAGCCGAATCCATTTTCAAAAGATTCTTCTTCAAGCTGGTGAAGAGGAATGGTTAAGTGTTGCCAAGTTCCGATCATGTCACAGAACTTAAGATCTACCATTTTCGCACCTTGTTCATGCGCGAACTTTAAAGCTTCCTTCGCAGTCATTTGCGTCTCCTTGCAAAAAAATAAAACAACTTAAAATCGGTCCACCTTCGCCAAGGCTTCGGCGGGCGCTTTAGCTTCGCTAAAGCGCCTCTTCGTCCTTTTCGCCCGTACGAATTCTTAGGGCGGACTCCACTGGCAATACGAAAATTTTCCCATCACCGATTTTTCCGGTATGGGCAGTTTTGCGAATTGCTTCAACGGCACTGTCAACCAATGCGTCTGGCAACACGACTTCCAGTTTTATCTTGGGAAGAAAATCAACAACGTACTCGGCACCTTTGTAAACTTCAGTGCGCCCTTTTTGGCGCCCAAATCCACGAACTTCAGAGACAGTGATCCCTTCAATTCCAACTTCCGAAAGTGCATCGACAACGTCGTCGAGCTTGAAGGGTTTTATGATGGCCTCTAATTTTTTCATGGGTCCTGTAATCGTCTAAAATGGATGTCCTGCAGCTGTCGCTAGAAAGGATAGCAAACGCTTTAAATAAAGCAAAAAAGACTCAAGCGATTTTATTATTTTAATTTTCATATAACGCGAAACGATAAGCAATTCTAGGTTGAGCACTCTAGTTGTTTTTGGTACACAGCCCGTCCGCGCCGCTTTTTTGAGCAGCGCTTCGGATTCGGAAAACCACTATTGTTGTCAGATCGGGGGGATTATGACTGCAACACGTTTTTTCGTATATGGATCATTGACCGAGGGGATGGTTCATTACTCTAAGATTCAGAACTTCGTGGAATCATTGAGCTTTGCCAGAATTAAGGCCAAGGCTTATCGCTTAAAAGTCGGCTATCCTGCGCTTGTAAAAGGCGGAGCTGATCTTGTACCGGGACAACTTGTGGAGCTAAGAGCATCTGATCTATTGATCAACTTGCTGGACGAGTTTTACGGCTACAATAAGATGGATCCAGACAAGAGCCTTTACTCCAGAGAAGAAGTCGATGTGTACATCGAGGGCAGTTCGGGCCCCGTAAAGGCATGGACTTACTTTCTAAATCCTTTAAAGCTTCCGGTGAATGCCGCTGTTATCGAGGGTGGAGATTGGAAAAAATCCATCGAAGATCAACCTTTGATGACAACTAAGTTGACTGAAAAACAGTCGACTTATATTCAACGCCTGGGCCGTTCCACAGGTCGTGAGATCGTACCCATTGATTTGACTCTTTATCGTGAGCTGATGAACCTTGAGTTGATCGTCGATAAGGGTCGCAGACTGGCTCTATCCAAATTGGGCCAAGAGGTATTTAGACATCTTGGATAATTCGAACAAAATCTTCCGCATCGTATTGATTGAGCCCGAAATTCCGCAAAACACGGGGAATATCGGGCGCACCTGTGTGGCTACGAACTGTGAGTTGCACATCGTTGGGAAGATGGGCTTTGAAATCAATGATACAAACGTCAAGCGCGCGGGGCTGGATTACTGGCCCCATCTGACCTGGCATCACCATGCAACTTTCCAGGACTGGTGGAAGCTGGTTGAGGATCCTGCGCGCGCGTGGTTCTTCACGACAAAAACCAAACGTACTTATTTCGAACCGCAATACCAATCCGGTGATTGGTTGGTGTTCGGCAAAGAAACCAAAGGACTCGATCCGGATCTTTTGGCGAAATTCCCAAATCAAACTGTCACGATCCCAATGATCGGTGAAGGTTCACGCAGTTTGAATCTTGCAACCAGTGTTGCGATCGCCGCCTACGAAGGCGTCAGACAAATCAGTTACGCATCGAAATAAAAGTTCGCACTGCGAACGGTGACTGTAAGTGCTTGCGCAATATGGGATTAAAATCCATTAATGCAAGTAAGGTCCTTTCACTTTTTCAGACTATTTTTTCGCTCTTCTTCCTCTGTGTTGGCCCTTAGTCTGGGTTTGCGAATTTCCGAGTGATCTCGCGTCAATGACGCATCAAAAAAAAGCCCCCTTGTCTTGCAGCACCTATCTGTTTCGAGCTATCCTTAGCCACTATGGTAACGCAAATACTTACAAAAATATTCGGAACGAAACACGACCGTGAAATGAAAAAGATCCAACCTATGGTTGATCGTATCAATGCCTTGGAACCACAAATGAAGGCACTCACGGATGAACAACTAAAAGCAAAAACTCCTGAGTTCCAGGAGCGTTTGAAAAAAGGCGAAACTGTTAACGACATTTTGCCGGAAGCATTTGCAGTTTGCCGTGAAGCTTCTATTCGTGTTTTGGGCATGCGCCATTACGATGTTCAGTTGATCGGTGGTATCGTTCTTAACAGCGGCAAGATCGCCGAGATGAGAACGGGTGAAGGTAAAACCCTGGTGGCAACTTTGCCGGTTTACCTGAATGCACTTACTGGCCGCGGTGTGCACGTTGTAACAGTGAATGACTACCTGGTTCGTCGTGACGCCGAACACATGGGCCGCCTTTACGGTTGGTTGGGTCTTACAACTGGTATCATCGTTCACGGTTTGAACGACCAGCAACGTAAAGAGATGTACGCTTGTGACATCACTTACTGCACAAACAATGAACTTGGTTTCGACTACCTTCGTGACAACATGAAGTTTGATCTAAACGACTATGTTCAACGTCCTCACTACTATTCGATCGTGGATGAGTGTGACTCCATCCTGGTTGACGAAGCCCGTACGCCGCTGATCATTTCCGGTCCGGCAGAAGCTTCCACCGAAAAATACCAAATCGTGAACTCCATCATTCCACATTTGAAGCGCGACACGCACTTTACAATGGAAGAGAAGTCCAAAACGGCTTCTTTGACGGATGAAGGAAATGCGAAGGTTGAAGAGTTGTTGGGCGTGGGCAATCTTTACGATCCACAAAACATCGAGCTTCTTCACCACGTTTACCAGGGTCTGAAAGCGCACTATCTGTACCGTCTTGATGTGGAATACATGATCAAAGATGGCGAAATCGTGATCGTGGACGAATTCACCGGTCGTTTGATGCCGGGTCGTCGTTGGTCAGATGGTCTTCATCAGGCTATCGAAGCTAAGGAAGGCGTTGAAGTTAAGTCTGAAAACCAGACTTTGGCGACTATTACTTTCCAAAACTACTTCCGTATGTACGAAAAACTTTCGGGTATGACAGGTACTGCGGATACAGAAGCAGTAGAGTTTAAAAAGATCTACAACCTTGATGTTAACGTGATTCCGACCAATAAACCCATCCGCCGTCTTGACGAAGAAGATGTGGTTTATAAGTCAGAGAAAGCAAAATACAAAGCGATCACTGCAGACATCAAAGAGCGCACGACTAAAGGTCAACCGATCCTGGTGGGTACGGCTTCTATTGAAAAGTCAGAATCTTTAAGCCGTTTCCTTCGTAACGAAGGCATCAAGCACGAAGTTCTAAATGCCAAACATCACGAACGCGAAGCCGAGATCATCGCTCAAGCGGGTCGTAAAGGTTCTGTAACTATTGCAACTAATATGGCTGGTCGTGGTACCGACATCATGTTGGGTGGTAACGCCGAGATGTTGGCGAAATCTGCAGTTGGTAATGACGAGTCTCCTGAATATACAGAGGCATTGGCTAAGGTAAAAGGTCAGGTTGAAAAAGAACGTGCGGAAGTGCGTGAGTTGGGTGGTCTTTACATCATCGGTACAGAACGCCATGAATCTCGTCGTATCGATAATCAGCTGCGCGGTCGTTCTGGTCGTCAGGGCGATCCGGGTGAGTCTCGTTTCTATCTTTCTTTGGAAGACAATTTGATGCGCATCTTCAATGGTGAGCGCATCCAGAAAATCATGGAAATGTTGAATATCCCTGAGGACGAACCAATCACAGCAAAAATGGTGACGAACGCGGTTGAGGGTGCTCAACGTAAAGTCGAAGGTCATCAATTCGATATCCGTAAAAACTTGATGGACTACGACACTGTCATGAACAACCAACGTAATGCGATCTATGGAATGCGCCGTAATTTGCTTGAGGGCAAAGAGGTTGAGCGTTCTGTGTTGGATATGTTGGGCGATGTTGTTTCAAATATCCTGGATACTTACGTTCCTGAAGGCGGTAAAAAAGAAGATATCAATACTGAAGGTTTGAACAACTCATTGGCTCAGACTTTCGGTTTCAGAATTGACCTGGAAAACAGAGCAATCAATTCCGAGATGATCATTGATCAGGTTCGCGCCGGTGTTAAAGCCGTGTATGACCGTCAAAAAGAATCCATGGGTCCTTTCTTTGAACAAGTTCAGAAGATGATCCTGCTTCAATCCATTGACCATCACTGGAAAATGCATTTGGCCATCATTGATAAACTTAAAGAAGGTATCGGCTTGCGTGGTTACGCTCAAAAAGATCCTTTGATTGAGTATAAAAAAGAAGCGTTCCTGGCTTTTGAAAAATTGAACAACACAATCAAGGGCGACGCGATTGAAAAAATCATGCGCGTTCAACTTGTACCTCAGCAATCTGAAGAGGAAGTTTTGGAAAGTTTGCGTCCTGAGGAATCGGATCTGGACGAGTTGGATTATTCTTCTCCGAATGAATCTGATATCGGCCATTCTCTTCCTGATTTGAGCGGTTCTGAGGAGCCTCAAAAACGCAGAGTGACTTTCCAAAGCGGCCCTGCTGATGACCGTCCGATGAATCGCGAAGAGCGCCGTCGTATGGAAAAAGCGGGCAAAGGAAAAAAATAATTGGTCCATTGTCCAAGCTGCCAACAACCAGTAGAGATTCTGGATAAACATTTAGGGACACTTTTTACGTGTCCCTTGTGTGCGGCAGTTTTCTTTGTGAACTGGGATGGTCAACCCGAGGTTGCGTCCCACGAAGCAGAACCGGAAATCCCTGAACAATATTTAGAACCGACTGAAGAGCCTCATTATCAGCAAAATGCTGATGTTGCGGCTGACTCCTTTGGCGAATATAACGCTGAACATGCCGGGGACGGATTTGAATCAACGCCGTTGACTGAACAGTACACCGAGCAGCTTTCGGAAGCCGCGACGGAGTCTGAATCCGCATTCGAGATAAATGCCACTGAAAGCTTTGATTACACTGAGAATTTGAATCAGCCAGCGGATCCGATCATTGAGCCTAAAACTTCAGACGATGCAAACTTTGCAGATGTTCTGGAGTTTGCCAATGCCAACACATCTGCAGGAAATTTCTCGTACGCGGTGATCATTGATGGGCTGGATAGCAGTCAACTGGTGCACCAACTTAAAGAAGCCATCACGGATTCCAAGTTTGGCTGGAATGTGAGTGAGTTACTGACTCACATTGGTGGTGGCCGTCTGGTTATTAAGGGCTTAAGCCCAGCTAAAGCTTCTGTGCTTATCAACCGAATTAAATATCTGCCTTTTAAAGTTTCGTGGAGGCAAGATGTTCTCTCTGGTTCTTAAATCATTATTGGTCTTATTGATGGTGATGTCTGTTGCCGTGGCCGCTTTTGCAGAAGAGGGTGGCTCTGAGGGCGCGGAAAAGAAGGAAGAAGCCCCAAAGGTCGAGGTCAAAGCTGAAGAAAGCTATGACAAGGTAGCGGCCCGGGTTTCAGCTTTGGAAGCTAAAGTAAAATCCGGCAAAGAAGAAATCGAAAAACTGATCGAGGCCAAAGCTCACACCAAAGATCCAAAGGCCGTGAACGAGATTGTTAAGCAAATGCTGGTCCTGCATAAGGATCTAAAAAAGAACGTGGATGAATACAATCAGGCCCGCGGCCTGATGAAGTACCGTTATCCTGAAAAAGGCCTGACCACAAAAAGGGAATACGAACGCATCGAGGTGAAGTCCCTGGATGAAATGGAATCCCAAATGAGTCTGTCTTCCTCAGTAAATAAAACTCTTAAGAAAGTTCGTACGCAATACGACTCTCCGGAAGAGGCCAAGAGCCGTGCGGCCGGAGAGAATGAAGACTCTGCCAAAGCGTCCAAAAAGGTTCAAAAAGAGCCTGAGTTGACCGAGCCAGTTATCCTAAAAAAATAAATCGTCTTGATTTGAGACGCGGGGTTTGCTGAACTTTCAGTCCTACGCTGAAACTGTTATCTTATAATGGTGTGGGGGAAGCATGTTACGACTGATGTCGATTCCAATCGTCTTGCTAGGGCTGTTCACATCAGCCTGTCAGACGTCTATGCTGAAGCAATTTGAATCCATAAAGCCTGGTATGGAAAAAGATGATGTATTGAACATCATGGGCAGCCCCAATCAAACTCAGCGCGTGTCGGGTAAAGACCGCTGGTACTATACTTTCTATGACAATCGCATTCGCTTTCAAAAAGAAGTTCAATTCGTGGATGGCTCGGCTATTTATATCGGCGAGGTAAGTCAACCGGCCCCTGATCAAACAGCGGTGGCCGTGGATACCCGCAATGATGCCCGCAACAAGCAAATCGATGAAGAAATGAAGAAGGAAGTGCTGGAGAATCGTAAAGCCTATGATGCTTACGAGGCGCAAACCCGTGGCACTGACAAGGTTCGCTATCTTCCGCAGTTCGTACCTATTCGCTAAAATTCAGCGGAGTGCCCAAAACAGAAATGATTTCATAACCAGAGACTTCAAGAGTCTCTGTTTTGTCTGCGCTGAACAGTTTGATTCCCGTCCAGACCCATTGGTAATCCTGCTGTTTTGGCAAATCCACAACAATACCTTCCAGATGCAGACCATCCGGAGCCACCCGGCACGAGCCGCGCACAGTGGTGCGTGGCACGTCACCTGAAACAGCCATGCCTTCAGCTGAAAACGACAATTCAATTCGAGGGTAGCGATGGCAAACAGAAATTTTTGCGCCCGTTTCATCGCTCATAAAGAAATGACCCAGATGTAGTCTCATGCCGTCACTGAAATCTGTGACCTTGGCATTTTTCAAAAGCTGATACTTGAATGCTTTTTGAAACTCCGTGGGATTGGAGCCGGAAAGATCAGAGCTTGCTAGTGCTGTATCCAGTTGTGCTTCCTGCTCTGTGGAGGCGATTTTTCGGCTGCTGGAGAACTGATTGTTCATGTAAGTGATGCCAACTGGAAGTGCCAGTAAAAACAAAATCGCGATTTTTGTTTTTGCGGATCTTTTGAATGCAGGCTTTTGTTCTTCACTCATTTTAGTACTCGCATTTCAAGGCTTTGCGATCCGCATCGGTCAATACATCACGCTTGGTTCCCGCATTCAGTACGGGCCACATGACGGTCGACAGGGCGGAACGATGTTTAAGACCCAAAACATGTCCAAATTCATGTATCAGCAGGCTGCGTAAGTGTAGGTCTGAAGTCAGTTCCGGATTTTCAATATAGAAATGGTAGTATTTTGAATTCACGGCCATGTCAGATTCAATGATCTGATTTCCTGACCAGTATAATGTGGTGATCGCTTGATAGTTTGGAGATTTCGACCACTGTGGATTCCAGTAGATGCCATTGCGACCATCTTTACTGCCTTCAAAAGTTAAATCCCCTTCAGTGACGATATCAAATAATGTCATGCCAGCTGCCTCTTCCCAAATTTGCGCAGCAGAGCGAATCACTGCTTCATTTGGTGCGGCCTCAGCAGTGATAAACATGCGAATTGGCAGTCGGGATTTCCACGAGACGCGCTGACCATAAACGTTTTGCACAAATCCACATTCATCCTGTGCTGCACTCGCAAGAGTTGTGTCTGTACCAGGGCCCAATGTGACTCCTTGGTTACATCCACTTACTAAAAAGCACAGCACTGCGAATACGAAAAATTTGTACATATTCTCAGTTTACACGGAAAGATGTTACTGGCGAATGGGGTGATTGTGTTCTCGACCTTCGACTGGTCCTGTCTCCTTTCTTGCCTCGTGAGCCCGTGGGGCGTAGGCTTTGGGGCATGATAAATTTTAAATTCATTAACAAAAATACTATCGTTACTGGTGGCGCGGCCGGTATTGGGCTGGAAATTGCTCAAAGTTTTCTGGTTGCTGGTGGAAATGTTTCCATCTGGGACTACTCGGAAAAGGCCCTGGCTGCCGCATCTGACGAGCTTTCCAGATTTGGTTCACAAGTTCAGTATGTTCAAGTGGACATCACCAATCGCGAATCCGTTGCCAAAGCGGTTGCGGGCTTGCCGTGGGCTGTGGATATCCTTGTGAATAACGCCGGAATCACGCGCGACAAATCGTTTGCCAAAATGGGGGCGGATGATTGGGATGCTGTGATCAATACCAACCTGACGGGCTTGTTCAACGTCACCAAAGCTTTGTTGGAAAAATTCAATCCTAATTCAAATCATAAACGCATCATCAACATTTCTTCCGTAGTCGGACTTTATGGAAACTTTGGTCAGACAAATTATGCCGCTGCAAAATCCGGTGTTATTGGGATGACTAAAACTTGGGGCAAAGAGTTGGGTCGAAAAGGGTTTACCTCCAACGCAATTGCGCCAGGCTTTATCAATACGGCGATGACCAAAGCGATGCCTAAAGAGGCCATCGATGCGATGGCAGCGAAGATTCCGGTGATGCGCCTTGGCGAAACATCTGATATTGCGAATGCTGTTCTGTTTTTGGCAAGTGAGCAGGCCGCTTACATCAATGCGACAGTGTTAAGTGTCGATGGTGGCATCACTTTATAAGCCAAATTGAGAGCGAGTATCAGTGCTGTGAAATCATCTTTTGCGGCGCAACAATAGCATCTGGAACAGAGGCTGTAATTAGTTGCGGTCCCTAGGGTTTTCGGGTACTTAACTTAGATTATATTACAATACTGTGACAAAACTTTTTTGCGTCCCCTTGGGAGTGCCAGCCTATGTCTGAGAATAAAGATCATTATAACCGTGGTGGCTTGTTTGCCTTTATGTTTTCAATGGCGTTTGTATTCGCCTTTTTCTTCTACCTAGTTGTTATCAACAAAGGTGTCGATTTGGCTGAAAATGTTATTGATCCAAATGCTCCAGCAGCAGCGACGGGCCCTGTGTTTGATATCACTAAAGTGACAGAGCCATGGGTTGAGACTCCAGAAATGATCACTTACGGTCAGAAGATGTTTAAAACAAACTGTGCTATGTGCCACGGTGACACTGGTAAAGGTGATGGCGCTGCCGGCGCTGCTTTGAATCCAAAACCACGCAACTTGGTTGAAGGAAAATGGACTCAAGGTGATGGTATCATCAATCACTTTAAAGTTGTTACAAATGGTATTCCGGGCACGTCAATGGCGGCTTTCGGTCACTTTAAGGTGGCTGACCGTTGGGCAGTTACTCATTATATCAATTCTATCACCGAGAATAAATCTAAAGACGATCCTGCTAAAGTTGCTGAGTTTGCGAAAACTGCAAAATAATTAGGAACTTATTAAATGTTCAAAAGTCAGTTTGTTTTGAAAGCAAAAACAATGGGAATGGTTCTAACTGGAACCGTTCTCGTTTTGTTTTCAGCACCGCAGACTTTTGCATCCTATGACCAACAAGAAGCTGGCATGCCTTCCAACGAAAAGGCGCGCGAACTTCAGGGGGTAGGGATCGAAGAGAAGTTGGGCAAGAAGCTCGATTTCGGAATGAAGTTTAAGGATGAGACCGGCAAAGAAGTGACCTTTGGGGATTACTTTGACGGAAAACATCCGGTGATTGTTTCCCCTGTGTATTTTGTCTGTCCTGGCTTATGCAACTTTCACCTTAACGGGCTGACTGATGCGTTGAAGGTGATGGAAAAGCAGTGGACTGTTGGCGATAAGTTTAAAGTTTTGGCAGTCAGTTTTGACTCTAAAGAAACGCCTCAACATGCTGCGGATAAAAAGGACTTGTACATGAAAATGTACAACCGTCCGGGTTCAGAAGGTGGATGGCACTTTCTGACGGGCACTGAAGAGCAAGTAAGAGCTTTGACAGATGCTATTGGATTTAAGTTCAGATGGGATGAAAATCAAAAGGAGTGGGCACATGCTTCAGCAGCGGTTGTCGTTTCTCCTGATGGTACGATTTCCCGTTACCTTCCTGGGATTATGTTTAATCAACAGGATATTAAATTGGCGCTGAACGAAGCAACCGAAGGAAAAATCGGTTCATTCGTCGACAGCCTTGTTTTGTATTGTTTTAAGTATGACCCACATAAGAGCAAGTACTCGTTGGCTGCGGTTTCAGTGATGAAGCTGGGCGGGGGAGTAACAGTTCTTGTGATGGTTTTATGGTTATTGCCGCTTTATATTCGCTCTCGCAGAGCGAAGAAAAATGTGGCGGGGAGATAAAGGTACATGATGTGGTTTAATATTGCGAAGGCCCAATCCTTCATGCCAACGCAAGGAACCGAGATTGCCAAGCAGGTGGACAATCTTTACGGATTCTTGCTGATTACAAGTTTCATCGCCTGCGTGCTCGTCATCGGCGGCATGATTTACTTTGTAATGAAATACAAACGTAAGTCAGACAACGACAAGACGGCATACATCTCTCACAACACAGCGTTGGAGTTCTTGTGGTCATTCATTCCACTTGTGATCTTCCTGGCCGTGTTTGCCTGGGGTTGGTACATCTTCCACGGTATGCGTTCCATGCCGAAGGATGCTTTGGAGATCAACGTTCTTGGTAAACAATGGGCGTGGGAAGTCGAATACAAGAACGGCTATAAAGCTGTTAATGAAATCGTTGTTCCGGTGAACACTGATGTGAAGTTGCTTTTGACTTCTCAGGACGTGATCCACTCGTTCTTCATCCCAAGCTTCCGTATCAAGCAAGATGCTGTTCCAGGTCGTTATACGGCTTTGTGGTTCCGCGCGGAAAAACTGGGTGAGTTCCATGCATTCTGTACTGAGTACTGTGGTACAACTCACTCGGGAATGATTGGTAAAGTACGTGTTGTGACTCGTGAAGAGTTCGACAAGTACATGGAAGAAGGTCAGGAAGAAGGCCAATTGCCATTGGCTAAACGTGGGGAAAAACTTTTTGCGTTGAAAGCTTGTGCTTCTTGCCATGCGGTCGACAATCCTGCAGCAAAAGTGGGTCCTTCCTTGTTCCAGGTGTTCAATCATGAAGTCGTTCTGGCTGACGGTTCGAAAGTGGTGGCGGATGAAAACTACATCCGTGAATCCATCCTTCAACCGAATGCAAAAGTTGTAAAAGGTTTCCCTCAAGGCGTTATGCCAACGTTCCAGGGTCAGATTAACGAAAACGAGCTTAACGCACTTATCGAGTACGTTAAGAGCTTGAAGTAATAAGGAGTGCAGCTCATGGGTAGTCATTCATCATCAGCTCACGGCGAAAACTATATTAATTGTGAAAAAGGTCTCTGGTCCTGGTTGACGACGATCGACCATAAACGCATCGGTATCATGTACATGATCGCGGTTATGTTCTTCTTCTTTGTCGGTGGGGTTATGGCTCTGCTTCTTCGTTTGGAACTTTTTGCTCCAAACGCGACTGCGGGTGTTGGGCAGGTTCTGAAAAACGGTGACGTTTACAATCAGGTTCTGACATATCACGGTGCGATCATGGTCTTCATGGTTATCGTTCCTGGTATCCCGGCGATCTTGGGTAACTTCTTCCTGCCAATTCATTTGGGCGCGAAGGATATGGCCTTCCCGAAGGTCAACTTGCTAAGCTGGTACGTTTTCATGGCCGGCGCGTTCCTGGCGATTGCAACGTTCTTCCTTTCTAAAATCGACACTGGTTGGACTTTCTATACTCCGTACTCTATCCGCACCGGAACTTCAGTGGTTGTGATGGTTGTGGCAGCGTTCATCATGGGTATGTCTTCAATCCTTACTGGTTTGAATATGATCGTGACAGTTCACAAACTAAGAGCTCCGGGCATGACTATGCACCGTATGCCTTTGTTCGTTTGGGCGATGTATTCAACTGCGATTTTGCAGCTTCTAGCAACTCCAGTTTTGGGTATCACTTTGATGTTGTTGGCAGCCGAGAAAATCTTCGGTGTGGGTATCTTCGATCCAGCATTGGGCGGTGACCCGGTATTGTTCCAGCATTTCTTCTGGTTCTACTCGCATCCAGCGGTTTACATCATGATCTTGCCTGCGATGGGTGTGATCTCCGAGATCATCACTGCATTCTCTCGCAAAGTTATCTTCGGTTATACGGCAATTGCATATTCTTCATTGGGTATCGCAGCGGTTTCCTTCTTCGTTTGGGGTCACCACATGTTCGTATCTGGCCAGTCTGAACTTGCGGGTATCATGTTCTCCTTTATCACGATGCTGGTTGGGGTTCCGACCGCGATCAAGATGTTTAACTGGGTTGCGACGATCTACAAAGGTTCTGTCAGCTTTGATTCTCCGATGTTGTTCGCACTTGGTTTCTTGTTTCTGTTCGCTATCGGTGGTGTGACAGGTATCATGCTTGCAACTCTTCCGATCGACGTTCACTTCCATGACACTTACTTCGTGGTAGCTCACTTCCACTACGTAATGGTGGGCGGTACTTTGATGGCGTTGATGGGTGGCTTCTATTACTGGTTCCCGAAAATGTTCGGTAAGAACTTCAGCGAAGCTTTGGCTCGTTTGTCTTTCGTGTTCATCTTCATCGGTTTCAACGTGACATTCTTCCCTCAGTTCATCCTGGGCGCGATGGGTATGCCACGTCGTTATTTTGATTACATCCCGAACTATGAACAGCTGAACAAGGTTTCAACTGTGGGTTCATGGTTGATCCTGATTGGTTTCTTGATCGGTCTTTATGCGATTGTACAAGGTATCAGAAAAGGTTCGAAAGCAGTTGCCAACCCTTGGGGCGCAAAAACTCTTGAGTGGCAGACTTCTTCACCTCCACCACAATTTAACTTCGATGTTGAACCAGTAGTAACAGCGGGGCCTTATGAGTACAGATAATGTAGTACATCCACACTCAGCACACGTGTCGCATCACTTTAACGATGCGACTCAGGAATACGACAGCGGTAAACAGGGCATTTGGTTGTTCATGGTGACCGAGATCCTGATGTTCGGTGCGCTTTTGATTGGTTATGGAATTTTTCATCACCTGTATCCCGCAATGTTTTCTGAAGGGGCGAAGCAGCTTGATTGGAAACTGGGTTTCGTAAATACCCTGGTTCTGATCTTCTCTTCCTTCACAATGGCGATTTCGATCCAGTTGATCCAGCGTAACCAGATCAAAAAGGCCGCGATGGCCTTGGCAGTCACGATTCTTTGTGGCGCGATCTTCATGGTGATCAAGTACTTCGAGTGGACCCATAAATTCCATCTTGGTTTCTATCCAGGTCGCTTCTTGGATCTGGCTAAGACGGGTGCAGAACACGCAAACCTTGGTATGTACTTCGGTTTCTATTTCTGTATGTCGGGTTTGCATGGACTTCACGTATTGATCGGTATGGGTTTGATCACTTGGTTGTTGATCAGAACGATTCGCGGTGATTTCCACTCCCAATACTGGATCCCCGTTGAAGGTGTTGGTATCTTCTGGCACATCGTCGATTTGATCTGGATCTTCCTATTCCCTCTTCTTTACCTGGTGGGTTAACAATGGCAGCAGCACATAATCAAAATAACGATCAAAACGTACTTCATCCGCACATCTCTCCAACTTCCATGTATTTGAAAGTTGGGGCAGCATTGTTCGCGTTGACGATCCTGACGGTAATTGCGCATCAATTCCACGAAGCATTGGGTGCATTCAATGCCCTTGTCGCTTTCGGAATTGCGGTGATTAAAGCTGGTTTAGTTTTGTTGTACTTCATGCATTTGAAGGACGATAACAACATGAACCGTATGATCTTCGCGTCTGGTTTCTTTTTCTTGATCCTTCTTCTACTCTTTAGCGTTGTGGATATTGCATCTCGTGCTATTGAGGTAAGTCCTCTTTAGATTCGTGTTAAAAACATACGCGGATCTTACTAAGTTTGGCATAGTCGTCTTTTCCGTTCTTGCGGGTTTGGCCGGCTATGCCACTGGTTTTCAAAGTGAAAATCCATTCGATTGGAAACTGTTCCTGGAAACTCTTCTGGGAATCTACTTCCTAAGCTCGGGCTCCTTGGCCTTGAATCAGGTTCAAGATTATAAGCTTGATGCAAAAATGCCCCGAACAGCAAATCGTCCCATTCCAGCAGGTCGTTTAAAACCGGCGGCGGCGGGCATTTTGTCTGTGCTGTTTATCTTCGTCGGTTTGCAGTTGTTGTTCACAGTGCAACCGATGGCGGGCTTGGTAGGCCTGGTTTGCGTCTTGTTCTATAATGGACCGTATACTTTATATCTTAAAAAGAAGTGGGCTTACGGTGCGGTTCCTGGTGCATTCCCGGGGGCTTTACCGGTGACGATCGGGTATGCGGCAGCAAATCCTGATATCTTTAATTCCGAGTCGGTGTACTTGTTCTTGATCATGTTTATCTGGCAGATGCCACACTTCTGGGTATTGGCGATACGCTATAAAGATGACTATGCTGCAGGTGATATTCCTGTTCTTCCAGTGGCTCGTGGGATTGATAAAACTTTGGAGCAAATTGCCCTTTGGACTTTCGCTTACGTCGGAGTCGCATTGGCAGCCCCGTTATTTGTTCATGCCAGCTGGTTGTACATTCTGCTGACTTTCCCGTTCGTATTTAAAGTTTTGCAGGAGCTTTATCGATACTACAAATCCAAAGGCACGCAACGCTGGATGGCCTTTTTTATGTGGTTGAATGTCAGTATGCTGGTTTTCATCATTATTCCAGTTATCGACAAATGGCACTTTCTGATCACAGAACGCTAGAATGAAAAAAGCCCGGTTTCCCGGGCTTTTTTATTTTCAAGGTTGGCGCAGATCTTCTGGTGTATCGATCTGGCGGCTGAAATGGGCTTTGATGAACGCCGGATGCTGATCCAGGTTACCGAAGACCTTCATCACAGTCGGATACTTGCTTAGATCCACATGGAAGCGCTGACAAGTGATGATTTGCGGATACAACACGACGTCGGCCATCGTCACTTGATCGCTAAAGCAGTATTTGCCGGCGAACTCAGGCAATGTTTTCTCAAGCGCCTCCAAGCCTTGGATGACCCATTTTTGCACCCATTGATCCTTCTGTTCCTGAGTATACCCGTGGGCCTGTCCCAAGTACTTTGTCACTTTCAGGTTTCCGTAAGGATGCATGGAAGCATTCACGATCTCGCACACCTGACGGACACGCGCGCGAAGGAAGGCATCCTTGGGCATGATTGACGGCGAGGGATGGATTTCTTCAAGATACTCGATGATGGCCATCGAATCCGGAATAACTTTTCCATCATGAATTAATGTCGGGATTCCCCCTAGGGGATTGAGTTTTAGATACTCTGCCGAGTGCTGTTCGTCCTTAAGAAGATTGATGGCTTTGTATTCGAAAGCGAGTCCCTTCAGATGCATAACTACGCGAGCCCGGAAGGAAGTGGAGCTTCGAAAGTAGTTGTAAAGTACGAATGAGGACATATACTAACTCCTGTTGATGTGCATGAATTAACAACACAGATTTTCATCAAAGGGCGATTTAATGCCAAGTAGATTTATCTTTTCGCTGCGCTTTTCATCGAAGGTTATGATGAAGCTTGCGAAGTTGTCGCTTGCCATGGTTCTTTTCATGAGTCTTTTTCGACTCAACGTCTTTTTGCTTTCCACCTATTCCCGTATCGAACAGTTTGATTTCCTGGAGGTACTGCAGGCCTTTGGGGCTGGGATTCGCTTTGATCTTTTGATTTTTGGATTTTTATTGCTGCCGATCTATTTCATCCTGATGATTCAGGCAGTTTGTGAAAAATGGCCCAATGGAATGTTCATATTCTATAAGATCTATTTCGGCGCGATTTGGTTGATTATCTCCTTGCTGTCGTTTGTGGATTTCTTTCATTATGCTCTCCACGGTCGTCGCATGCGGTTTGCGGAATACTCCAGCTGGACGCCACAGTTCACGCTAGAACAAATGCAGTCTTTGCCGATGAATCAGATTCTGGTTTTTTCCATCATTACTGTGGTTCTGTTAAGCCTGGGTTACATGCTGATTTGCGCTGTGAATTTCGGTCAGTGGAAGGACGAGTACTCGCCACAAAAAGGCTCGAAAATTGAAATGGCCCTACGCATTGTTCTGCCATTGTTGGCAATAGTTTTGGCAGCCCGTGGCACTGTGGAGGCCCATCATTTGGCGCTGGAGCATAGCCTGGTTTCTCACAGTACAGCACTGAACGAAATGGCTCTGAATGCCGTATGGTGTTTTGATAAATAGGACAACTTGTGGGAGACTTTTTCCCATAAGGAGTTCTTATGAAAAAACTGGCTCTTTCAGCCCTTTTAGTTTTTGGTCTTTTCTCTTCTGCAGCTTTTGCTGATTTAAATTACGGTCTTGAAGTAGGGGTGCGCAGTCAATCCGGTGATTCCGATGCTGCGGGTGTTAGCACAGATTCTTTAACTGGCATGCAGTTCGGTGCCTTTGGTATCCTGCCAATCGCTGGTGCTTGGAATGTTCGTACAGGTTTGTTGTACACTCAACGTCCATTGACGGTTAAATCCGGCGGAGATGAAGGCAAAGTGGAAATGAACTATGTCGATATTCCAGTGAATATCATGTACAAGTTCGAAGACTATGCAGGGGTTTATCTGGGTGCAAACCTGGCTATTAATATGGATAAAAAATGCAGTCTGAATAACTGCACTGTCAGTGATGTAACGTCGCCACTGATCCCATTGGTTATCGGTGCCTCTTTTAAATTTTCGCCAAATTTTGGCCTGAATGTTTACTTTGAAAGTGCCAGCGGCAAAGTTGCCACTGTAACTGGTGGTGCAGAGTTGAAAAACTACCGCGCAGCAGGTGCTAATTTACTTGTTACTTTTGACTAAGGATAGAACGTGAAACTAGGTACTCTGAAATCAGCTCATAGTTTGGATGGTGATCTGTGCGTGGTCAGCCGTGATTTGAAAACCGCGGTAAAGGCCACTCACATTGCTCCAAATCTTCGCGAAGCCATGGAAAAGTGGTCTGCGAAGGAAGCTGATCTGAAAAAGCTTTACAATGATTTGAACGACGGCAAAGCAGCAGGATCTTTTGCCGTGAACGAGCAGGATTTTCACTCGGCGCTGCCAAGAACCTGGTTGTTCGCAGATGGTTCTGCATTTATTTATCACATTAAACTGGTGCGCCAGGCGCGCAATGCTCCTTTGCCTGAAACATTAACGACAGTGCCGTTGATGTATCAGGGGGAGTGCGGGCAGTTTTTGGCTCCCACCGAAGATATTCCGCAACGTGATTTTGCTCACGGGACGGATTTTGAAGGTGAAGTGGGCGTGGTCACGGATTTTGTGCCAATGGGTGTAACGCCTGAAGAAGCTTTGAAGCACATCAAGCTTTTGGTTCTGATCAACGACGTTTCTTTGCGCGGATTGATTCCCGCGGAACTGGCGGGTGGATTTGGATTCTTCCAAAGTAAACCGGCCTCGGCCTTGTCACCATTTGCAGTAACCGCCGATGAGTTGGGTGATGGTTATAAAGACGGCCGTATCCACTTGCCATTGGATGTAACCTATAATGGCGAATTTTTCGGTAAGGCGAATGCTGGCGCGATGCACTTCCACTTTGGACAGTTGATCGCTCACGCAGCTAAAACTCGAAACCTGCCAGCAGGCGCCATCATTGGCAGTGGAACAGTTTCCAATGAAGACCATGCTAAGGGTTCAAGCTGTCTTGCGGAAAAGCGCATGATCGAGCAAATTGAAAAAGGTGAAATCACAACGCCCTTCATGAAGGCGGGCGATACGATCCAGATGCAGATGAATAATGCCAAGGGCGAAAATGTATTTGGTAAGATCTCTCAGAAAGTTCGTTCAGTTTAAATAAAAAAATGCCGGGTCTCCCCGGCATTTTTCATTTTGAATCTATTCAAAAAACTACATTGCTTCGATAACGCCGCAAGCTTCGCGAGCGCCAGCATTACCTGCAGGTTGAGATTTCAAATCATCTTTACCTTTGTGCACGATAATGGACTTACCGATAATGCCTTCAGCACCACTCAAAGAACCTTTGATAGTGATAGTCGTGTTGCCTTTGCCTTTTTTGTCAGCCATCAAGTTACCCATGTCACCCATGTGGCGATCAGCAGAAGTCAATGAACCGTGTTTTGCATTTGATGGATTGAAGTGACCACCAGCAGAAGTGAAATCACCTTCGCATGTGCCAGTTTCATGAATGTGGAAACCATGAGGACCTGGTTTCAAACCTTCGATCATCGTTTCAACTTTAAGTTCGCCGTTCTCTTCTGTGAAGTGAACAGTACCTTTAATTTTAGAACCTTTTCCTGCTTTAAGAACAGCTTGGGCTTTAGTAGGTGCCGGTGGCGCAGGTGGAGCTGCAGTTACTGGAGCTTCTTCTTTGTGGGCGCAAGCGCTAATAAATAGTGCGGCAAGGACTGGTGCGATAAATCTTTTCATGTGTATCTTCCTTTCGTCGAAAATTTACATGAAAAGATGGTCACTGATTTTTATCGGGCTGTCATTATTGAATCAAAAAATGGCGGCAGACCTCGACCGTAACAAAAGTTAAGGTGTAAAATGCCAGGACTTTTCGTCCGGTTCTGATTTTTGAAGCAAGTAGTGCGCGAGTACCAAGCGTTGTCATGACAACCCCCTTGTCCTTTAAATTATCGGAGCAAAGAGAGTATAGATCCAATTGATTATATCTACTGGACCTATAGATTTATACTATACCTAGATTATCAACGAGGGGCGAGTTGCGTTAGGCTATATCGTAGTGAAATAAAACAGGAATTTGCATATCCGGATGCATGCTGACTTTTACGGGGCAGCCTAAAGCAAAGTCTTCCAGCTTTTTACGATATTCATGTGGGATGTTCATTGGCAGATGCAAGACCACGTTCAATTTTGCGATTCTGCGGGGGTTTGCAACCATCTCTTTTTCAACTTCAGCCCAAGCACCTTTTAAATTAATAGCGTCTTTTTCCGAGTGAATGGCCATGGTCGTCAGCATGCAACTACCCATCGCGGCCCCAACAAGATCCGTTGGAGAAAACAACTCTCCCTTACCATGATTGTCTTTAGGTGCATCCGTAGCAATACGTGCAGATGATGGCTGATGAGTGATTTCGCAGTGTTTTTCACCGTGATAGCGAGTGGTAGATTTAACCATTGGATTCTCCCAGAGGTAACAGTTCCCTTTTTGTACTGCGTGGCAGTACAAAAAGGGAACTGTTACCTTGGTTAGCCCGACATTTGGTCGATGATTTTACGCAGGCGCATCTCTGAAGATTTGGACATGTCGTTATAAATCTTACGAAGATGCGTCGATTGTACGGGATCATTTTTCGAAGCTTTCATCTCACGACCAATTTTAATCGCAGAGCACACGCTTTCGATAACCAGTTTTCTTTTTGAATCTTTAGTGATGAAGTCGAATGCACCCAAGGACAGCGCTTCCAAGGCGCGAGCATGGTCCCCGTGGGCTGTCAGCACCACAAATGGAGTCATGTGCCCTAATGAACGAACGTAAGCCAAAAACTTAAGTCCATTCATTTGTGGCATTTCAATATCCGACAATATTGTGTCGAATTCTTTGGTCTTTACATACTGCAAGGCTGCTGCGCCGTTTTCCGCCTCAACGATTTCGTCGACGAATTCTTTTAAGAAATGCTTAAGGAGTTCGCGAATATCCGCGTCGTCCTCAACAATCAGCAATCTGCTTTTTTCTTCCTGTGAATTCATCATCATCCCTAATTCGTGTAACGGTTGATTACGCCCAACAAAACATCTTTTTTAAACGGCTTGGTGATGTGATCATCGCAGCCTGCATTTATTGACTTTTGTTTGTCGTCAGAAAGAGCATGGGCTGTAAGTGCGATTATTGGAATGTGTGTGTGTCTTGTTGCACGTTCCCATTCACGAATTATCGATGTTGCAGCGTATCCGTCCATTTCTGGCATTTGCACGTCCATAAAGACGATATCAAACTCGTTAGACTTTATCTTATCTACAGCTTCAAGTCCATTCTCGGCTTCAATTATTTCAAATGGAAAGCTTTTTAAGAAATGGGTGAACAGAATGCGGTTGTCTTCAGTATCATCAGCAAGAAGGATTCGTAGGTTCTTGTTCGCTTTAGAGTTAACCGATTGTTGTTCATTTTCGCGTGCATCGTACTGATCAGCAAATGAAAGCAGGGAGGTGTTGATAAGAGGGTTTGTGGTCTTCTCTATGCCACTGATCTGCTCGCGATATGGCATTGTGAAGTAAAATGTGGTGCCTTGGTTTTCACGGCTCTTAAACCAGATCTGACCGCCCATAAGCTCAACCAGGCTTTTTGAAATCGCAAGACCCAATCCTGTTCCGCCATAGCGTCTTGTAATCGAGCTGTCGGCCTGGGAAAACTTCTGGAATATCAAATGCTGTTTTTGGGGAGCAATCCCTACGCCAGTATCGCTGACTGTGATTAGCAAGCTGTCCTTTTTTGTTGCGTTTTTTGTGACAGATACTTTGATTTCTCCGCGATCTGTGAACTTGATCGAATTGCTGACAAGATTGATCAAAACCTGACGTAATTTTGTTGGGTCGCCCATCAGATATGGTTTTACTCCGGCGCCGATTTCAAAGGAGTACTCGACCCCTTTGAGCTGTGCGCGCGGTAGCATAATCTGCTGTACGTCTGACATCATTTTACGAAGATCAAAGTTTATATTCTCGATAGAGACCTCGCCGGCCTCGATTTTTGAAAGATCCAGAATGTCATTGATTAACGTCATCAGTACTTCACTGGCTTTTTGGAAGATCGTCAGATAGTAGCGTTGATCAGGATCAAGTTTGGTTTCTTTTAAAAGCTCCGCCATGCCCATGATGGCATTCATTGGTGTGCGGATCTCGTGACTCATGTGGGCCAGGAATTGAGATTTTGCCAAAGATGACTTTTCCGCCTCATCCTTCATAGAAATCAATTCTAGTTCGGCCTTTTTAAGTTCGGTGATATCCTGATTGATGCCCCAAGTGGAAAGGGGATTCTTGTTTTCATCATATTCAGTGATACCCATCAGGTTTGTCCAAACATATTCATTGGTGTCGGCCCGACGAACTCGAAGCACAAAATGGAATTCCCGGGTGCCGGATCCCTGCATGCGAATGGCATCGTCCAAAACATGAACGTCTTCATGGTGGACCATGGCTCTGAACAGCTCGTAACTTGGATGTACTTCCGCTGCATTCAAACCCAGAAGCTTAAATTGCTCATCAGACCAGATCATTTGCCCTGTGCGAAGATCCCATCGGAAAGATCCGGTTTTTGATATAGCCTGGGAGGCTTTCAGAAGGTCTTCCTTCATACGCAGTTCGCGTTCAGCTTCCAGTTTCCAGCGTTGATCTTCGCCCACCACAACGAATCGCTCGTGACCAGTTGTGTTTTCCATTGGGATGACTTTCACAGCCAGGGGAATACGTTCGCCAGAAAGGCATTTCAATTGCGCTTCTTTTCTTTGTGAATTGATCAAGTCCTTGGCTTCCAGATCCATCTACAAAGAGATATCTGATCCGATAATTGAAACTTCCGGTGTGCCTATCAGTTCATAAGCTATTCGGTTGGTTTTACGAATGATAGCTTTCAGATTGCCTTCGTAGCCTGGAATGATCTCAACCATGAACATGACTTTACCCAGGTTCAGGATGACGTCTTCAAGTACGGCCTTTTCCAGTTTCTCCTGATTCAGGTTTTGCGCCAAAGAGTTATAATCGTTAAACACATTCGCAAACTCATCCTGGTTTGAATAGTTGATTGCCTGAAAGGCGCCACCCTGTGACTGAACTTTTCTGTGCAGATAGTTTAGTGGTTGGGTCAGTTGTTTGCCGAAAAAGAAGGCCAATCCCAAAGAGATGACCAGGAACAACAAGCCGATAACAACAAACACCACCAAATAGTGATTGATCGGTCCCGTTGTTTCGTTGAAGTTTGATTTCGCAATCAGCGCCCACTCGACACCACCGGGAAGTTGAACTTTACCAATGGACATCAAGCTGACAGCATTTAAATAATCCGTACCTGTTTCCAGGGAATCTTCAGAGCGCAAATAATGTCTGACTTTTTCAACAGGAAGACCCGCAATCAATGCCGTGGTACTTTTACTTTGAATGGACTTGATGCTGGGGTCCCGGCCTCCGGCGCTGGAGAACTGCTTGATGAACTCGCCTGGATTTTCGTGATACAAGCGGGAGCTGTTTCTCATTAAGCCATCAGGGCCAAAAGCGACCACTTCACCAGTTTCGCGTAATCCAAACTTTTTCCATTGGTAATTATCGCTTAGGATCTGATCAAAGCGACTTAAGGAGACTTTGAACAGCAAAGTGCCGATATAGCTTTTTTGATCATAAATAGGTGCCGCAATGTAAGAAACATACTCTGGGAAGCCCGAGGAGAGTGGTGCAAAATCAAAGAATCTGAAGGTTTGAGGAGGCGCGCTTTGTGACCAGCGATAAACGTCCGTCAGACGTGTGCCGCTGAAGAAGCCTGTATCCAGATTGGCTCCCAGTTCCAGGCCTTTCTGTACGGAATACACAACAACACCGTCTTTATCCAGCAACAGCACATCATCCATTTGAAAGCGATCCGAATAGTCGGACAGGAAGGTGTGGATCTCACTGTGTGTTTTGAAGTATCCATAAGGATCTGCATTTTTTAGAGCAATGACGTTTCGCGGATTGCTTTCGTTGCGCCCAGCCTCCTGTAGGATCATTGATTGCAGGACCAATGCAGATTTATTGAGGCGGTCTGCAATGTGCGTGTCGCTCTTATTGTCCATGGCAGCCGAGTAGTAGGAATTTACCACCTGGATATCATTTGCCAGAGATTTTTCAGGAATATTCTGGCCCATCTTTTTGAAAGACTCGTGGAAGGCTGATACGGCATCGCGCACTCGCACCATTTCCGCGGCAACCAAAAGATTGTTTCCCAGATTTTCCAGGTCCGTTTTAAGTGCTTGAGCACGATTTAAGCGAATTTGGATCAGGCGTTCAGAGTGCCCGCTTTGCAGTGTTGACGCTCCGATTTTATAGCCCATCGTTCCGGCTGCGATCATCGCACCGGTTACAATGAGCAATGTAAAGAGAAGGATACGGAGCCGAATGGTCATGAATTCCTAAGACATCGGTACAAAGTGAATTTCAATATTCTCGAAATGAGTTTTCATATCCTGGGCAAGTGAAGCCAGTTGTGCAGATTCATTATTTTTGGAAAGCTTTTCCATTTGAGCAGCGATTTCACTAAGTTGCATGAATCCATAGCTTGAGGCCGCGCCTTTGATTTTATGAGTCAGCGCCGCAATTGCAGGTAGATCGTTGTTGTTAATAAGCTCCTGCAAAGCGGAGATATCTTTCTTACGGTTTTCGGTGAACTGAGGAATCAAATCCTGAAGGTCAGCGTCTATTTCTACTTTGATTTTTGCCATAGTCCTGTCGTTATCCTTATTAGCTGCGGCCAGTACAACCTAATTTGGTTTATCGCAGCCTTTATTGCATAGATTTAATACCAAGCGGGTATATCCTTCTCCTAACCGCCTATCGGGGTGATTTTGATGAAGAAAATACCCAACCTGAACACACAAATAGTGCCATCTATATTTGAAACTAACCGTGCGATTGTACAGTACAAATTAGAACATCATGGGAACAGTGACACTGATCATGGTGACCTTGTTGTTAAAGTCATCAAGGCTTGGGATGGAGCCCCAGTTCCCTGTGCCTTTTTTGTAGGTCAAATCCATGTATTCCAAATTTAAAGCGACGAAGAATATCTTGATACCGGCTCCCACTTTGGGTCCGGTAGCTTCTTCAAATTTTACGTCGAACAAGCCGCTTTCTTCGGGATCCAAAGTCCCGCCGAATACGTATCCCGCCCAAAAACGCAGCCCAAGCAGCGGTGTTTGCACGCCGATGATTGCACCATAAGTTAGGGAACTCGCATCCGCGTCGTATCCGGTGTTGTCATGTTCAAATTTGGGTTTGGAGTAACTGCCATCCAATCCCACGAAAAGCAATTGGTCAACGAAATGCATGCCCAGCTTCAAATCCAGTCCCATGCCTTTGGTGGTTGCTTCCGAATCATCTACATCCACGTTGCCTTTTCCACTTTCATAGAAAACTCCGGGCTCAAGATAGAATCCCATTGCCATTGAGTTTACCGAGAATAGCAGTATCAACCCGGCAAAAGCTAAGTTCCATTTTTTCATCGAAACCTCCATTGATTTTCCTAAGAATACTTTGACAACTTATCTTCGTCGCACTGTGTTTTATCACCGGACCTCCACCCCCGCCCCACATTGACTTTAGTAGGTAAAACCTGATTATCATGACCTATGGAAAATCAATATTTGTCAGGATTCGGAAATCACTTTTCTTCAGAGGCTCGCGCCGGTGCTTTGCCAGTGGACCAAAACTCTCCACAAAAAGTGGCAATGGGACTTTACGCAGAACAACTTAGTGGTTCCGCTTTCACCGCACCCAGAAATCATAATTTGTATTCCTGGTTGTATCGCATTCGCCCTTCAGTGATGCACAAAGCTTTTGTGCCGATGAAAGAGCTCAGCGCAAAAACTTTTACGAAACCCAAATATATCAATCCAAATCAAATGCGCTGGAATCCGATTGCAGCAACAGGCTCTCAGGACTTTGTTGATAGCATTCGCACTGTTTGTGGCAGTGGTGGGGTTGAAGAACATCGTGGTATTCATGTCCACCTTTACTCTTTCGGTAAAGGCATGGGTAAACGCTATTTCATGAATGCGGATGGCGACTTTATGTTTGTTCCTCAATCAGGTTCCATTCAGTTGAAAACTGAAGTGGGCGTGATCGAGGCGGAACCAGGCGAAATCGCCGTGGTGCCAAGAGGTATGAAGTTTCAGGTTAATCCCCTGGCTGGTGCAAGTTGCACGGGCTATGTTGGTGAAAACTTTGGCTGTCCATTTCAATTGCCGGAACTGGGGCCGATCGGGGCGAATGGACTTGCGCACCGTCGCCACTTCCTGACACCTGTGGCGGCTTTTGAAGATTTGGAAGGTCAATTTGAATTGATTGGAAAATTTTCTGGCGAGCTGTGGAGCGCGGAAATGACTCACTCGCCATTGGATGTGGTTGCATGGCATGGGAACTATGTTTCCTATAAGTACGACCTAAGAAAATTCAACGCGATTAACACTGTTAGCTTTGATCATCCGGATCCTTCTATCTTTACGGTGTTGACTTCACCAAGTGAAATTCCCGGAACTGCAAATGTGGACTTCGCGATCTTTCCACCTCGTTGGATGGTGGCAGAGCACACATTCCGTCCTCCGTACTTCCATCGCAATTGCATGAGCGAATACATGGGATTGATTTACGGAGAGTACGACGCAAAAACTGCTGGGGGATTTGTCCCTGGTGGCGGCAGTCTGCATAATTTCTATTCTGCCCATGGTCCTGATGTGGATGCCTTTGAAAAGGCCAGCCACGCAGAGCTAAAACCGGTTCGCTTGTCACAAACAATGGCGTTTATGTTTGAGTCGCGATCTGCTTATCGCGTAACTGACTTTGCGATGGGTAAGGAGATTCTGCAGGCTGATTATCAGGAGTGCTGGCAGGGTTTTAAAAAGAACTTTAAGTAGAAAACAAAAAGGGCTCTTCTGAAGAGCCCTTTTTTATTTTTCCAGGTTGGAAAGAATTGTTTCAATGCGACCTGCAAGCTCCTGGGTTTCAGGATTCTGGCGCATTTCTTCAAACTGCGTGAATGGAATTCGATCATTGTTCGCCAATCCGATGTTGGCAAAATAGTTGTCGGGACTATCAAAGTGCAAAACAAAGCCCTCGTTGTCTCTTTCCACCGTCACAGACTGATGAAGTTCCGCGATGTTTTCCTCAAGCATGTCCACGGCTTCTTCCGTCAGCTGTAAGTTGATATCGCGGGGAGGCTCTTCCGGCGTGGTTGGCGGTTGTGCCAGTGGCGTAGCTGAAGGGTTTGCCGCTGCCATCATGTCAGGCGTTTGTGGGGCGTCAGAGTCTTCGTCCGCCCTTTCTGTCGGTCCTGGCGTATTCATTTCATTTTCGGAAACACCCTGAGCCACTTCCGTTGGAGCCGGAGCAGATTTTGGAGAGGTGACTTTGAAGACTCCCCAGCCAACTAGTATTCCCAATGCAAATGCGACGATTAGGTCCTTGTTCATGGGACCGATATTAGGCCCAAGCCATAAAAAGGCAACAGGCTTTGGTTTCTTTTGCAGTAATTTTAGTAAATGACAAAGTCGAATTTTGAAACTGAGGGCGTTTCTATGTTTCCGTGGTGCAAGTCTTTACTATCATCTTCTGTTTATTTAAGGTTAAGGCTGAGGTGATCATGAAGGTTATTGAAATTACCAAGCCCGGTGGGCCTGATGTTCTGGCTGTAGGCGAGCGCCCCGTTCCAAAACCCATGGACCATGAAGTTTTGATCAAGGTTAAGGCGGCCGGTGTGAACCGTCCTGATTGCGCCCAACGACAGGGAACGTATCCTCCTCCTCCAGGTGCCTCGGACCTTTTGGGGTTGGAGGTTTCTGGCGAAATCGTGGAGGTGGGCGCCAAGGTAAAGCGCTGGCATGCCGGTGATCCGGTCTGTGCCCTGGTGAACGGCGGCGGTTATGCCGAATTTGTCACGGCTCCTGAAGGACAGTGTCTACCGATTCCTTATGATTTGGATTTCGCGCACGCAGCCGCCTTGCCGGAAACATTTTTTACTGTTTGGACAAATGTATTTGAAAGCGGTCAGCTGAAAAAAGGCGAATCCATTCTGGTGCATGGCGGATCGGGTGGGATCGGTACGACGGCTATTCAGTTGGCACATCAATTTGGTGCCACGGTCTATACAACGGTGGGTAAAGAGTCTGCGGTAAACCCTTGTCTTGAGTTAGGTGCCGACAAAGTTATTCAATACAAAAACGATGATTTTGTTTTAGCGGTTAAAGAATTTACCGGCGGTAAAGGTGTTGATGTCATTCTGGATATGGTCGGGGGTGAATACTTTGAGCGGAATTTGGAGTCTTTGGCTCCCTTGGGGCGGCTTGTGCAAATAGCAACAATCCAAGGTGCTACGGTTTCTTTTGATTTGCGCAAGATGATGGCGAAACGCCTTGTGATTACGGGTTCCACATTGCGACCCCGTTCCACAGAGCAGAAAGCTCGAATTGCCCGGAGTCTTGAAGAGCACGTGTGGCCATTGTTAAACAAGGGGCGTCTGAAGCCAGTCATCTATAAGGAATTTAAACTCGAACAGGCTCGTGAAGCTCACGAGTTGATGGAATCCAGTGCTCATACCGGAAAGATAGTTCTTAACGTTCGATAGGTGATCATTCTTGCGGAGGGCTTATGGTGTTTTCGCCAGCAGGCGGTCTGTCAGTTCTACTTTTCATGGCGGTCGTCATCGGTGTCTGCATGATGTTCATTGGTGCCGTGGGGGTGGTCAGTGAGCGTTTGGAATTTTCCGTCAACCGTGAAGTGCTAAAAGTCACTTTGCTGGTTATCTTGTGGTTGGGTTTGGGTGCTACGTTGGCCTACACCAAGCAACTGTCACGTCATCCTTATCCCACAGCGCTGGCTTACTTTTTTGTGGTCGTACTTATTTCCTTTTGGGTGGCCTTTTCCAGTTATGGCAACCGTCTTGCCTTGGGGCTATCCCTGTCGGCATTGGTTTTGTTTCAGGGATTTCGGTTTCCAATGGAACTTATCGTGTTTCAATGGGCCGAGCAGGGAACGATGCCATATACGATGACTTGGACCGGATATAACTTTGATATTGTGGCAGGAATATTGGCTTTGGTAGTGGCGCCGATTGCAAATTCCAGTAAAGCTCTGGTGTGGATGTTTAACATTGTTGGAATCGTGCTTGCGATAAATGCGGTCTATGTGGGAGTGATGTCCTCGCCATTGCCATTTGCCTGGGACATAGAGCCTCGATTGGTGCTGCTATACCATATGCCGTATTACCTGGTGATGCCGGTTTGTGTAGGGGCAGCTATCGCGGGACATGTGATTTTGACAAAGGCCTTGTTGTACAAAGTTTAAATTTTCATAATTGAGATGGAGGACGCCCATGGAATTGCAGAGAGAATTTGTATCCAACCTTCAATCTCGATCGTTGAAGTTTTCAGGATTTCTAAAGTCACTGGAATCCATGGATATCGAAAGTTGCCGGTTCGATCTTTTGGACGGTCGTTTGTTGTTTCTGTCAGGGGATGGTGTGCTTTGTAGCGAGAAGATCACCCTGGATTCCAAGGTCGGTTCAAAGTTTAAGGACGGCGAAGTTCGCCAGGTCATCTTGGATAATCAGAGCCAGAATTTAAGTCTGCAGGAGTTTGTAGCCAGAATGATGGCTTGTGGAATTTCCAGCTTTACCATTTACCCGGAAGGACGAAGAGTCATTTACTTCGGGCAAAAGGGCGATTGCTGTTATGAATTTATCAGATCAGAACCAGGTGACGTTCGACGTCCAGAACCGGGGATCTCAAAGGCTCTACAGTAACCTGAAGGTCCTTGAATTTCTTGCGCGCCAGAGTCAGCTCTTCCTCGATTTTTTCTTTTCGAGCTTTCAGCAAAAAGTATTTTCCTTTTTTCGCGTAATAGCTGCGACTGACATCCAAAATAACGTCTACAGGTTTAAAACCCCGGGCAGTGACCACTTCGATGTCAGTCAGATCCTTCGGGATTTCGCCATGCACGTTCAGGTTGGGTGCGATCGCCTTGCAGCGATTCAGGAAGTTTTGTTTAAGAATACTTTTCTCATAAAGATGAAACTGAACTTCCGGAAATTGGATGGCGTAAATAACACCTGGAAGTCCCCCGCCAGAGCCAAAATCAGCGGCGGCTTTGATATTTTTGGGAAAGTGTTTAAGCGGCAGAAGACAATCGATAACGTGATTGTCCAGCAACTCGTCGAAAGTCATTTTACGGCTGATCAGATTTAGCTCTTCATTCGATGACCACAAAAGATCAATAAAACTTTTCAGTTGATCCAAAGCTTCCTGGCGGAAGCCCAATTCCAATATAAGGGGAATGCGCTGTTCGAATGACATGCCCCTTTATACCCTACTGGCTGTTTTTGGGTAGTTCCTTTTGTATGAATAAAAATAAATCCCTTTCATTGTACTTGCGTAGGAAAAAATACAACTGTGTGGGATCTTTCATCTTTCGGTGGATTTCTCGAACGGCTACGGGGGCTACGCAATCCAGGGTCAGACGCTGTTCCTGATTGCAGAAATCAGAGACTGTTTCATCACCGTTAAAGGCCATGACTGTTAAAGTGATATAGGGCTTTTCGGTCGGCAGGATTTTACTGTCGATGAACTCATTGGTCTTTAAAGTATTGGCCAGATCATGAGGAAGCTTGATCCAGCAGGGCTTTGGGCATTGCGCGATCTCTTCGGCGCTAGCTTTGGTACCGTCCTGGATTACGTGGGCCGGGCTTTTAAACTGTTTGTAGTACTCTTCCAGAAAATGGGCCATCAGCAGCTGAGTGTCGTTGGATTCTGGCAAAACTCCCCACAATACGTAGTGGCTTGTTTGGAAGTCCGGGAAAAGGCGCATAACTGTGTGGTTGGCGATATTGCGCTGATCGGCGCTGATTACTGTGGGGCGAATTAGCGGCTCTGAACGCAGGCTGACTCCTTTGCGGACCAAATAGATCATGCAAACGGCGATGATGACAGAGACGAGACCCATAATCAGGAATATTTTTTTCATAGGTGAGCGCAGACTAGGACTTCACGGCCCCTGAAGTCAAGACGTGACGGGACTTACTGAAACCTGTAAATCAAGTGAATCAAAGGAGTGTTCCATGGCAACTATCACGCTTAAAGGCAACCCAGTAAATACATCCGGTCAAATCCCGGCCAAGGGATCAGCAGTTAAGGATTTCAAATTGGTTCGCAGCGATCTTTCTGAAGTAAGTCTGAAAGACTTTGCTGGTAAAAAGAAAGTTCTGAATATTTTCCCAAGCATCGACACGGCAACTTGTGCAAAATCCGTTCGTCATTTCAACGAAGATGCCGCGAAATTGGATAACACTGTTGTTTTGAACATTTCCATGGATCTTCCATTTGCACAGGCGCGTTTTTGCGGTGCTGAAGGCATTAAAAACTGTGAATCCCTTTCTGCATTCCGTAGTCACTTTGGCCCGGAGTGGGGTTTGGACATCACTGATTCTCCTCTAAAAGGACTTCTTTCCCGAGTGGTGATCACTTTGTCTGAAGATAACAAGGTCCTTCATGCAGAGCAGGTTTCTGAAATCGCCAACGAGCCAAATTACGACGCGGCTTTGGCTTCTTTGCGCTAGTATTTTTTATAATTTCAGCGGTCCCGATGCAGATTGGGACCGCATGTGATAGACCAACGGGTCTATGAAATTCCAAACGTCCACTCTTAGTCAGAACTCCTTTCAGGAAATGAATCTAACTCCAGTGCTTTTGACGGCACTTGAGCAAATGTCGATCAAAAAACCCACTCCGATCCAGGCGAAAGCCATTCCTGCAGTTATGGGTGGGTCGGATTTGATCGGAATTGCGCAAACAGGCAGTGGTAAGACATTGGCATATGCCTTGTCGGTTCTGACAGGGATCGCGGCAAAACCTAATGCGCGTGCGCTGGTGTTGGCTCCAAGTCGCGAAATGGCTCAGCAAATTTACAAAGTTTTTTTGGATCTGTGCCGTGAGATGCCTGTGTCAGTTTGTCTGGCTATTGGTGGTACCACAGGTTCCAAGCAAGCTAATCAGCTTAAGAAAAATCCCAAGATTATTATCGCGACTCCGGGTCGCATGAATGATCATCTGCAAACGAACAAGTTGTTGCTGAAAGATGTTGAGTACGTCGTCATCGACGAAGCGGATCGCATGCTGGATATGGGGTTTGCTCCGCAGTTAAAAAATATTCAGCAAACCTTGCGTGGCAATCGTCAGACATTAATGTTTTCGGCAAGCTTTGGTCATAATGTGGAATTGATTGCGCAGCTGTTTTTGCATCCCAAGGCGGTTATGATCCGCGCGGAACAAGCTGAATCTCCGGTTGAAAGTTTAAAACAAAAAGTTCTGTTTCTGGATCGCACTATGAAAAACGACCGCTTGCTGGACGAATTAAATGCCACTCGTGGGGGAGTGATTGTATTCACAGGCAGTCAGGAAAGTTGCGAAGCCGTGGGTGAATACCTGCAGTCCTATGGATTTGAATCTGACCTTATTCACGGTGGATTGTCCCAAGGGCAGCGTAATCGCGTTGTGCGTGAATTCCGTGAAGGCGAGATTCGCATTGTGGTGGCGACTGACTTGTTGGCGCGCGGACTTGATGTGCCTCACGTGGATCACGTTGTGAATTTTGATTTGCCATTTCAGGCGGAAGACTTTCTTCACCGCATCGGACGCACGGCACGTGCGGGCCGCAATGGTGAAGCCATTACCTTTGTTACTCCGTCAGACCATCGTATGTACGGCAAGATCAAGCAGTACCTGCAGGGTGCGAAAGAGGAAAAGATCGATCCGACTTTCAAATTCATCGATCGCTCCAAAAAGTCTTTCGCACCGCCGTCTAAAAAAGGAAATGGAAAATCTTCTGTAAATACTTTTAAAAAGCGCAGATAATCCGCTCACTATGTATCAACTGCGCCCGTACCAACAGGAAGCGGTCCAAGCGACCCTTCAGCATTTTCGTAAGGAAAAATCACCAGCGGTGATTGTGCTTCCTACGGGTGCGGGTAAAAGTCTGGTCATTGCGGAACTTGCCCGTCTTGCACGGGGTCGCGTTCTGGTCATGGCCCACGTCAAAGAACTCGTAGAGCAAAATCACGCAAAGTACATTTCCTTCGGTCTTGAGGCCGGAATATTCTCTGCCGGGCTCGATCGTAAGGACACAACCCATAAAGTTATATTTGGCAGTATTCAATCCATCGCCCGGGCAGAAGAGGATTTCTTTGATAACTTCTCCCTGGTGGTGATCGACGAGTGCCATCGTGTTTCCATGGAAGGCGAGACTCAGTATTTTCAAGTCGTATCAAAGTTAAAGAAACTGAATCCCGAAATCTGTGTATTGGGTTTGACGGCGACACCCTATAGATTGGGACTGGGTTGGATCTATCAGTATCATCAGGAAAGAAAGCTGCAACAAACCACCGAGGATCGCTTTTTCAAAAAATGCATCTATGAACTTTCCATTGGCTACATGATTAAGAACAAGTACCTGACACCACCGTTGAAGATTGATTCGCCGGTTGCCTGCTATGATTTCTCCAGCTTAAAGCTTCACGGGACCAGTTATGTGACCTCCCAGATTGAAGCTTTGTTGAAAGATCAAAAGCGCATCACGCCTTTGATTATTAAAAACATTGTGGATATGTCCGTGGATCGCGCGGGTGTGATGATCTTTACAAGTTCTGTTAATCACGCCATTGAAATCATGAAAAGTCTGCCGCCATTTGTTTCAGCTTTGGTCGTCGGTGACACTGAAGTCGAGGAGCGTGACGAGATCATCGCTGCTTTTAAAGCACGCAAGCTGAAGTTCCTGGTGAATGTTTCGGTTTTAACGACGGGGTTTGATGCTCCCCATGTGGATGTGATTGCGATTCTAAGACCCACGGAATCTGTCAGTCTGTATCAGCAAATCGTGGGGCGGGGATTAAGACTTAGCGACAGTAAGGCTGATTGTTTGATTTTGGACTATACCGGTCAGAATCATGACTTGTTTTCGCCTGAAATTGACGACGACAAGCCAGCAGGCCACACGGTGATGGTTGAAGTGCCTTGCCCTGAGTGCGGGACTGTTAATAATTTCTGGGGAATCAAGGATGCCGAAGGCGAAGTGACCGAACATTTTGGACGCCGCTGTAAGGGAGCGTTTCAGGATCCCGTATCCAATGAGATCGAGCCCTGTGGTTTTCGTTTTAGATTCAAGCGTTGTCCTGACTGCGGTCACGAAAATGATATTGCCGCCCGAAGCTGTGAGGGATGTCAGGCCGTGCTGGTGGACAATGATAAGAAGCTTAAGGAAGCGATGGCTCTTAAGGATGCCCACGTTCTAAGGGTGGACTCGGTTACATACACCAAGGGCTACGATAAAAAGGGGCAAGAGCGGCTTGAAGTGAAGTATCACGATGTGGATGCCAAAGCTTTGACCGAGTACTTTTACCTTAATAATGCTTCCGACAGCCGCGCCTTTTACTTCAATTTCACCCGCATGCACCTAAGGCTTCCTGGACAGAAGGTATTTATCAAATCCGCTGATGATGCCATTAAAATGAAGTCCCTGTTCAGGCCGCCCATGTTTGTGATCGCCAGAAAGCAGAAGAGCTTTTGGGCCATTCGTGAAAAGATATTCGAATAGGTTCGATTTCAGCTGTCTAAACTTTTGACGATCAGGGAAGTTTGCCAAAAGACCCCCTTAAGAAAAGACCCTCCATTGTAAAGTTCCGTCCGGAGTAGTATTCCTACGCGGTCATTGAATTTAACTTTCTAAGGAGTTTTTTATGAAAACTATGATCGCTGCAATGCTTTTGATCTCTTCTTCAGCTATGGCAACTACGAACGATACTATCAACATTAAGGTTTTGTCTTATTGCTCTGACAACAGAGTAGTACGTGAAACTGACGATCAAATCGTTTTGGCTGATGACTGTGAAGCTAAGAATTTGACTTGCGTTGATTACGTAAATCAAAGAGGCATCTTCATTAGATACGCAGCTCGTTGCGAAGCTAAGTAGTTAAATAGAAAAGGACCTCTTAAGAGGTCCTTTTTTTTGCCCTACATTTTCCGGAACGTTAATGTCTTAAATTAAGTTCCCCATGGCTGCCCATTTTCACATGTTTTGATCCTGTCGTAAGCTTCACAAACTCCAGAATTTTTGAAACGGGGTTCGAGTGACCTTCCCAGTACTCGGCCTTTTCGATCTCCACTTTCAATAGTTGCACATTTGGATCGTTCGGTCCTTGTGGGAACCAGGTATCGTATGCTTTGGACCATAGTTCCCGAACCTTTTCGGGGTGATTATCGACAAGCTCTGCAAATCCAGTCACAGAAACATACTTGCCGCTTCCTGAGTAAGTGATATTCACGCGGTTTTCACTTTGAATATCTGAAGCCTTTTGGGATGCTCTGGATATGATAAACCAAAGACTGCCATCGGCTTGAACTTCCTGGGTGACCAACGGAGCACTGTGCAGACTGTTTCCACCTGAAACGGTAACAAGCATCGCAATTTTGATGTCTGAAATTAAATCACTAAGTTTTTTGATCTCCGGACTGGAGTGTGTTGCTTTATCTTCCATGGGTGTCTCCTCGTCTTGTTAACTAAAATTATCGCGCATCTAATTCTGACGCCCAAGGTGACTTTTCACATGAATGGAACAGTCATGTGGCAAAAAGTTTGATTTCATTTTGGATATTGTATGTCCTGCTGCCAGTTCCCAGACGATAATCCCATGTGATTTTGCATGGAAATCCAAAATATTTTCCCTTCTAAAATGTGCACGCCTAGTCTGAGGACCATCACTGAGGGGAACACAACATGGAAGTAGTTCGTCGACTTACGAATCGTATCGTAATCGCGTCGGTGCTGCCTGCAATTGCATGGGCGCAGTTACAGACAGAAGCAAAGCCGAAACCGGCTGAGCCGCTCGATTACAATACGGTGATAGCAAACATCTCCACCGCAGACATGCGCTCCGCTATGAAAAAGAGCTGGCAGCATGGTCTTAATCCCAAGCTGTACTGGACTGATTGGCTGGAAACCAATTATTCCAAAGGGGCAAATATTCGCTCGGCGGCGAATAAGGCATTCTTAAAAATGCTGCAGGATCTATATGGCGGGGAAGTGAATCCCCAGTTTGTGGGTTATGACATTAAATTTGTAAAAAAGGACTTTCTAAGTGCAAAACAGCTGCGCGCTGTTGTGTTGGCGTCAGGCAATGATGCCAGCAATCTGATGGACGAAGTCGCACCTCAGAATGCTCCTTATCAGGCCACGCGGGAAGGGTACTTGAAGATCTATCCGTCTTGCACGGATGGTTCTTGGGTCGACATCACTCCCGTCAATGTCCCATTACGCGTATACTCCAAGCATCCAGTCATTTCACAGATTAAGAAAAGACTTGCGATCATGGGATACCGCTTTGTGAATATGAACGAAACATTTGATGGGGATCTATTGAATGCTGTCACTGACATTCAATGGGGCTTAAGAATCAAACCGGATGGAGAGATTTCGCCAAAAGGAAAAGTTTGGCAGTTCTTGAGTGTTCCGTGCAGCGAGCGTGTTCGTCAGCTGCAGGTCGACATGGAAAAGATGCGCTGGTTTCCCCAGTACTTTGAAGATCGCTATATCTTTGTGAATCTTGCGATGTCGTATTTCATCCTGATGGATGTCTCTAATCCCGACTACAATCGTGTGATGAGCTTCCGCACGGTGAATGGCAGACCTTCACGTAAGTCACCGACGATGCGGGATTTGGTGGAAAAGGTTATCTTGAATCCATTCTGGACCGTGCCACCGACCATCTTCAGTGAAGACAAAGTGAACGATCTGAAAGTTCTGACGAAGCCGCAGATTCGTGAGTATTTTGATTCTCATCACTATGAAGTATGGTCCGGAGATTTCCGTCGCAGAATTGATCCTACCACTATTGATTGGATGGGATTAAGCCAAGGGCGCGTGAATTATGATATCGCCATTCGCCAGCTGCCTCATTTGGGCAATGCCCTGGGGGTTGTGAAGTTTGATTTGACCAATGGTTTCTTGATTTATCTGCACGATACAAATCAACGGGAGCTTTTTGATGTGCCGATGCGCCAACTAAGTTCAGGGTGTATTCGTCTGGAGAAACCGTTTGATCTGGCTGAGTACCTTTTGGAAGACACAGCATGGGATCGCAAGACTATCGAGTCCATGGTGGCCAGACCCGGCGAGGTCATGACGAAGTCCACCGAGATTCCAATACCTAAAGCAAAGCAAACACCAGTGTATACGGCCTATCTAACTTCCATGATGAGCTCTGACGGCGTCGTCCGCTTTGTAGACGACATTTACGGTCAGAACAATGCGATCAAGCGATACTTAACGCCGCTTTTTGTGGAACCAAGAACCGTGAATGTTGGCGAGATAAATTAAATTATTAAGAGGATATCAACAGAAGATTTGAAAGGGGTTCAAATGCATTACGGAAAGATTTTACTTTTGATTCTAGCAAGTGCGCAAATGGCCAGTGCGACACCTTCTACTTATAACAATGCGACTGGAAAGCCGGGGCAACTGCCAAAACCACCTGCTCCGCCAAGCCAGCCGACGCAACCACCGACAGAGAATACTTATCCGGGAACGGGTCGCATCGAATCTATCACCCGTCAAACGGGTGGGGAAGTTTACAGACTTGAATTGGCGAAGTCCCTTCCTTTAGTGCGTGTGGAGCTGTCCTCTAAACTGGGACGCGCGAAAGTATACTCGGCAACATTGGTTACGGATTCCAACGACCGAGTGCCATTGCGCCAGTTGACGGGCATTAATATTAATGACGGCAATCAGCCGGTCAGTTCAGAGATCGTACCGGTGACAACCAATATCGTCGCGATCGAAGTATTGGCTGAAGCCATGGGCGGAGAATCAGCGATGGATATCACCGCTTACTCGACGAAGGAAGCTCCACGTCTGGCAATTGGCAATCGCGTTCCAGAGTATTCCTGCAAACGCAACCTGGATGCTTTGCTGAAAGATAAGCTTGAGCCAGTTCAATTGTGGGTAAGTCGTGCAGAAGGTGCGGCTGCTGGATCTGTTCAAGAGAAATTTGCTGGCAATCAGTTGAAAGAACAAGTTCGTGATTTCGTAGCGACTATGCGTACGAGCGGATCTTACACAACATTGAATTACCTGGTGACGCTGATTAATTTCTTTGCGGATCAGTACAATTCAGTTCGTGTGGGTGGCGTGGCAGAGCCTGCGTATCGTGATCTTCTGAATGCAAGCAACGAAACTTTGATGATCGCAATCCAAAACGAATTGCCTTGTCGTAAGTTCCCAAGCGAAACATTGTTGAAGCTTTCAACAGAGTTCCACAAAAAACTTCAATCTATGCCAAGCGATGCTCGCGCACGTGCAGGTTTCGAAAAGATGACGAACAAGGTTCGTGACTTTGCTCCGGAACAGTATCGTAAAGAGATCGCAGCAGCGAATCTTTCTTTCCGTGAAGCCGAAGCTGAAGGTTTGAAATTGTACCGTGCGTATGTTTCTGCCAAAGATGGTGAGTTCCTGAAGGAATCCAGCAAAAACATGAGTGCTCATGCATTTCTGGTGGCTGAAAATGCATTGAAGGTCGAAGTGAAGATGATGGACGTTGAACAACGTTATCAGCTGATCGTTGAACTTCAGGCGAAGTACAACTCAAACGGTGAATACCCGCAGGCTGTTGCTGCAAGATACTTGAACATCTTGGCCGAGCAAACTTACGGTTATAAGCTATTTAGATAGTCTTAGAGGTCCAATTCTAAGGCTGCCCCGGGGAAACCTGCGGCAGCCTTTTTGCGTTTTAGGTCTAACGAAAGCTATGTTGTTTCATAGTCTTGACGCATATAGTTGAGTTTTTGGACGGGTGACGGGGGCACAAGTAATTCCCAATAGGGTCCTTGCTTTCTTTAGAGCCACTTGCTATGTTGGCTCCTCTTCAGAACTTTTCCCGATTGGACAGGTGGCCGAGTGGCTGAAGGCGCACGCCTGGAACGCGTGTGTAGGTCAAAAGCCTACCGAGAGTTCGAATCTCTCCCTGTCCGCCATTTTTTTCTTTTCAAAAGCAAATACAAGACCCACCATACATGACTCAAACAGCACTTCAGTTTTTATCGTTTCCTGGAAAAATTCATCTGATCAACACGGATCATGAACTGCAAGCGATTGCGGCTGAACTTGCGTCTAAAAAATTGCTGGGTTTCGATACCGAAACGCGACCCTCTTTTAAGAAGGGTGAGTCCCATCCCGTGGCCTTATTGCAGCTAGCGACTGACGATGATGCCTATATCATTCGCCTTAAGCACATCAAACAATTTGAGATTATTAAGAGTATCTTTGAGAACCCTGAAATCGTTAAGGTTGGAGCTGCAATTAAAGATGACCTCAAGCAATTGCAGAAGAGATTTCCATTTCATCCCCATGGATTTATTGAATTGCAAACCGTTGCAAAAACTAAGGGCCTTAAAAATATGGGCCTTAAAGGTATGACTGAAGAGGTTCTGCACGCCACGATTTCCAAAGGACCAAAAACCACAAACTGGAGTGCGCAGGAATTGACCGATAAGCAAATTCTGTATGCAGCAACAGATGCTTGGATCGGTCTTAAACTTTATCAAAAGCTGACTTTCGAATCGTAAAAATTATTGGTCACCACGTGGATGACCATCGACGCGAAATTGGAATAAGAAATAAGGCGGAACGCACACGCCACGATCTGGACGGAAGCTTTCCGCACAGATGTAATCGTCGCGACATGGATTTTTGGCATCACAGCCACGCAGACCTACACCCATTGAAAACTCACGAAGACACTCATCAAAATTCTTGGTGCCGATGCATGCGTTAAAGCCAGGCGCAACCGCAGGCAGCGGTCCGCACTCTGCTTCCGGTGGCAGACCGGGTTCGCCTGGGCCATTTTGACAAGACTTCAGACGAACACTTCCAAATAAGAAACCACCGGTTTTAGTGCCCGCAAGCTGACTTTGCGGAGAGCATTGAGCGTTCGGCACATTCACCGTGTATTTAACCGGGAAGCGCGAATACTGATCTTTACGGAAGCCAGAATTGGAAACAGATCCGAATTCACAAGGATCACCAACCTGTTGAACTTCGTTTATGCAAATTCCCATTCCGGATTTGTCTGAAATATCAATAAACTGCTTACACGTTAATCCTTTTGCGCAACTCCATTTGCTAAAGCTTGCATCGGCAGTGGCACAGTGGGCACCCCAGCCATTGTATAGGCCGCTGTTCTCAAGCTCTTTTGGCTCCCGCACATAGGGACGTGCGGAAAATCCACGGGCAAATGAAAACTCCTGTTTATTAGCGATGGCATTTACCAGATCACGACGGCGTCCCAAATCAGAAAGGAAGTGCGGTGATGCTGGCAAAAACACTGAATTCCCTGGATAGCGATTTAGTGGATCTTTCCCGGTAAAATGAAACCCACCAATGGCGCGTGTCTGGTGGCAACCCGTGCAGGTTGAATCATTTAGTCTGCGAATAAATCCAGCAGGGGATTTCACGATATTTAGTTTATCGTATTCAACACCTTGAACATCTTCTTGTTTAACCAGTCCGTAAAAAGCTCTGTTTGCGGATCGAGCAATCCCTCCCGGTGCCAGAGAGTACGCTGACTTTGCCAAAAATTTTGTCGGAATCAGCAATGTTCCCTGGTCGGCTGCGATAATGTTTTCTGGCTTTAGAAGCCATTGCTTCAGCTCCGCCAATAATGCCGGATTATTTGAAAGCAAAGAGCGGTCAATTTGATTTTCAAGCGTCGATTCAAGGAAAGCACCATTGGCCATCTTGTATACTTTTAAAAGGTATTCCGCGTGTCCACCGAAATCGCCAGCCGCTCCAGCTCCGGCGCGGACCACTTGCAAATTAATTTCTAAACGATCCAAGTTTCCGGGATTAAAAAACTTTGATTGCAACGGACCCTCTTCAGTCCATTGCGCTGAAGTAGACTTGTCACTCATTTTTAACCAGCTTGCTGCAAGCTCTGCACAAGAGCTATCGTCAGTTTGGATGCCGGCTCTATAGACAAGATTGATTGTCATCGGTAGACGTGAAAAAACAGCTTTGCCATTATCAGTTGTCTGATAAGTCAAACGATACACAAAACGAGTTTCGCCACACTTGTTGCCAGTATGAAAGCCGCGATCGGCGCGATTGATTGCACCCACCAGGACAAATCGAGCGTTGGGACTTTGTAAAAAGCGAACATCAAAGAAGCGGCCCAGATCGGCATTCTTCGTCTGAAAGTCGGCGACTTCAGTTTTAATGGATTGCACCACCGTTTGATAGTTCGCAACCTTGGCTAAATCCTGATTTGAAAGTCGACCTGCGCTTGGTGAGTTCATCAACAACGCCGGCAGTGAAAAACCTTTCAGTTCCAGTTCGCGCAAGGTCTCGGATTTTGAAAGGTAAAGGCCTCTCTCAATCTCTTCAGACGCATGAGTCGCAAGGCTTAGTCCTAAGCCAACGATAAATAGACTAAGATGAAGGATCGCCTTGATTGGGCTCATAAGCCTTTTTCCTTTTGCAATGCTTTAAATCCATTTACCAGGTGAAGGTACTCAGTTGCCAAGGTTTGAGAATTATTTGAAGAGGCCTCTGTTAGATTGCAATGATGGTCATCGCAAATCATCTTGGCCTGACAACCTTTTAGGTCGCAAGTCAGCTGCGGAGATCCCACAGTAAAGCTGATTCCAAGGTTGCCTTTTCCGATATCGATTTTACCTAGCTCAGCAAGGCAGGTGTTTGGGATCGTACGATCTTTATAAACAGGGCAAAGGTATTCTTTAGCGACCTGGCGGAATTCAGCCTCTGTAGCTTCAGAAGTCAGTGGCTTTTCAGAAAGAAAGCCAAACAATGAAGAAGCCATACGTTTTTCACACTCGACTTCATCTAAGTGACAGAAGAACTTTGTATGACTAAGAACTGGGCCAACAAATTCACCCCATTTACCGATATAGCGAGAAAATGCGGAACGCTGACGAACACAGCCGCCGTGCTTACAATCAAGACCACCCAGCGCTGGGTTGCTTGTGGCCCACTTGTCGTTGGGAGCTTTGGCCAGAACGTTTACATAGAAATGCCCATCACTGTGAAGCTGTTCAAAACGAGTTTCTGTGAAGGAACCGGATACAGGGATATTCCATTTTTTCGCCATATCTTGAGCAATCAGCCAGCCGCTGTTGCAGCCATGAAACATGGCGAAGGCATTGGAAGTAAAGTTTGCTGCCAGGTCGGCAACGCCCTCTACGCGGACATCAAAACGCGCACCAAGACCATCAGTCTGGGTGCCGAGTGATGGAGAGTTGTGCCCAAAGAATTCAAGAGAGCGAATCGCGCGGAATTTTTTCAGTTCAGGCATAAGGGAGGCCGTATCCATTCGAACATCGTTGTCGACGATAAATTGCCAACCGCTTGCACTTAAGTTTTCAAAATTACTTTTCTGTGCTTCTGCGTCGTTGCCTTCAAACACCGAGATCATCACAATTTGATCTTCAGGAAAATTGCGTGCATACAGCAACGCACGCCCCTCTGCAGATCGCTGTGGAAGAATACTTAAGTCAGTACCACGTCCGGAAACCAGGATACGTGTTGGTTTATCAAAGTTTATATTCCCTTGCGTCTTGGGGACGGCAATAAAAAAGGCCTGGCTGATTGAATGAAGACCTAGAACTGCTAGGAACAAAAATATCTTTCTCATTTCTTCATCCCTTTCTGAATGCGGACCATAATCGCCGGTGAAGCTTTTAGAAAAATGTTATGAACGAAGTTTCCGTTTTTGGAGATCACGCGTACTTCCACGGTTTCGCCTTTGGTTACGCTTACAAGTTGAGATTTTGTGATCTTAACGGCATGGGTATGAACACTTAAAGATTCTGCTGAAAGACCGGAAGACTTGATGAACGCATCAAATTCTTCAGGATAGTAGGCGCCTGCCTCTACGGGACTTGTTACAACTTCGATGCCTTCTTCAGGTGGAGTCACAAGGGCGGATAATGGAATTCGCAGTTGGTGGTAGTGTTCAAAGAAAGGAGAGTCATGGGTTTCAGCCAGAAGATAAGCAAAAATATCGCAGTCCCCAGCTTGAGCCTTGGATAAAATTGAATTCACGAAAAGTTTTAGAAGGTTTAATCCGTTAGACATTTCGATCAACCTTGTTTGCTGCGTGCGCGTTTAACTTTTACTAAAGCTGACTTGGTTGCGGTGAAGTAAAAGCGATGTGCCAGATTTCCTTTTGGCGTCATCACCACGATTTCAACGTCTTTCTCTCCATCGCCAATTCTTAGCAGGTCTTTCTGGGTGAATTTCACTTCGTGAGAGTGTGTGCGTAGTGCTTCTGGAAGCCCTGTCTCTTTCAGGAATTTTTCAAAGGCCACGACATCCAAAGATTCTTTATCAAGGGGACTTGTGCGGGTCGTGTAACCGTCAGCTGGGGGAGCCACCAGCATTGCCACTGGAATCGAGAGTAAATGAAAGTGCTCGTAGACCGAAAAGTAAGTGGCTTCCGCCGTGACGACGCTAAGATCCGGCAGGCAGGTATTTGGAGCGGCCAAGGTAGAGCCTGTTTCAGCTAACAAGGATTCAGACATCAATAATGTCGCGCCCGCTACTAAACTTGACGATAGAAATTGACGACGCTTCATAGGCTCTCCTTAAGAGTTCAATTTGTTGGAACTTGGCTTAATGTAGGGGAGAGCAATATTTGGTCCCTATGGGGAGCGAATAAACGCTTATGAGTGGCGATCGGATTCTTAAATGACGAGAAAGGCTATGCACTGTCAAAACTACTGACAGGCATGGGCCTGGTAACTATCTGTAAACACTTGCAAATATGTACTAGGCGGCGGGCTGTTTTTCTTTGATCTTGGCTTGCTGTGGCAGGTTCTTGGGATTGATTAAGAACGGATAGAGATGATGGTTTCCGTGGTAATACAAATTCCAGGAAATCAAATTCACGAACTTATAGATCCCATGATTCAAATTCAAAACCTGAACTTCGTCACCAGTCTTGCGATGAGTGGCCCAGTTGAACCAGGCATAGTGATAACGTTTAAACACGATGTTCGTGCCATAGAAAAACACAAATGCCTTTGGACCCAACAGCAAAAACCAAATCAACGAAACAATGGGACTGCGAACTTTGAAGTTCAGAATTGTAAGCTGAAAAGCTCGCATGGCTTTGTCGCCTTTTCCATGACAATCAAAGAAATGATGAGTGAAGGCCGCGCCAAAACTTTTTCCGCTAGCATCCAAAAATCCCATATAAGTGTGACCCAATGCTGGATGTGGATCTAAATTAGGAATGTCGGTGTGCTTATGATGATAAAAGTGAACAACGGCCCAGATGTCGATCGAAAGATTGTGCCAGAAGCCCATGACTTCACCCAAGAAGCGATTCAAGAAACGTGGTCGATAGCTTCCGTGAGCGGCACTATGCATGATGGATGAAGTTGGAAAGGTCACCAGCAGACCTGCAAGAATCCACAGCAAGTCAGTTGCCGCAAAGCCTTTATCGTAGGTTGCAATTGCGGCTCCAAGTGCAAGTCCGCTGAACATTTGCCAAGAGCCCGCCAGGGTTAAAAGCAAAATCGGCAATGAATATAAGGCAAGTGTTTCGATGGAAGGTTGAAAGTAGTAAAGGCACGCGGCGAGGATCGGAAGAAACGTTACTGTTCGCACAATCGTCGTTTTAAGTAGCCAATGAGGATCTTGTTTGTATTGTTTCAGGCCGACCATGAATGCCCCCGTAGTGGTATATGGTTTCGGCAAATGTGAGAATAATTTTACGGACGACTCAACATATTTCTATTTCTGGTCGTTAGGCATGGTCTAGCTTTTCCAGATAGCTTTTTATTGGATCCCAGTTGTACTTGCGCCATCCCAGTTCGATAGAAGGAATCATTTCCTTGGGGACACCTCTATGGATCAACACTAGTTCCGTGCCGTTCTTGGTGGTGGGTTTTAAATTAAATGTCGCCATCGAGAATATGCCATCAGGAAAGCTGTGTCCTTGCCAAGCTTGGACAATTCTTTTGTTGCGAACCAGCTCCACGATTATTCCAGTGGCTTGTCCCCCATAAACTGAAAAGGGAGCTCCCGCTGATTTCCCAATGTTGGCTTTCTTGCCAGTTAAGGATGCATACTTTTTGGAATCAGTAAGCAGACTATAGATGACTTCAGGAGGAGCCTTAAAATGAACTTTCTGTTTTATAGTTTTGCACATCTAATGCCTCCTGAACTTGATCATACCCTCCGTAATCAAGGTTATGGAATCAGTAAGTGAAAAGTACATTTGATTGGATAAAATTGATGTCAATTAAGCAGGGAATTCACACCGATACTTCAAAAGATGATCCAAATCTCCTGTGCAGTAGCCTTCGTTTTTAAATCCACTTTTTTCCAAAACTTTGATTGAAGCTGTATTCTCTGGATTGACCACAGCAGTGATGCCTCCCGTGAACTTCGCAGTCTTGGCAAACTCTACTAACGCTTTACAAACCTCAGTTGCGTAACCTTTTCCCGATTGCTTTTTAGGGAAGGCATAGACGACATCCAAATCGGCAGATGGGGGATGGGTGTTCATGAATCCACAATAACCGACGACATCATTTTCAGAATGGATCAGGTAAAGACCTAATCCGTGTTGGGCATGAAGGGCTTGGCTTGTAGAGATGAACTCCTGGCATTCCTCGATACTTAGTTCTTCGCCCTCCATAAGGAATTCTCGAACATGATGATCCACAACGAGCTCGCTGAACTTGGCGAGATCATTTGCAGAAACAAGTTTGTAAGTAAATCTTGGGGAAATCGGAGACATCATGCTTATTTTCCAATTAAATTTTATAAAAATGTTCGGAGATCTTTAGGAATGTGGCCGACTTCATTGTGGCTTATCAGAACTCTTCGATTGGTTCCTTTGGAGCGGATCTCTACAATTGTGATGCCGCACTGTTTGATATCCATTGTTCGCCAAGCCAAAGTATTAATTCCCAAAACTTTGCACACCAGATAGCGAATCACATTGCCGTGGCATATAAGCACTTCAACTGAATCTTTGCGTGTTGCTTTAAAATACTTCGTAAAAGCCCGATCCAATTGCTTTTCGTCTGCCTTCATTTTTTCTGTGTCTGTATGGCCAAACTTTTTCCGTAAACTTTTGGGAAACCCTGGCAAGCATTCGCGCAGGGAATGGCAAGAGTGCAAAGACTTTTTGTAGCCCAAAGACTTTCTTATCAAATATGCGGTTTCCACAGCTCTTGGCATGGAGCTGTGAACGATTCGATCGATCTTGAATTCTTTCAGTCTTTTCGCAGCATAGACGGCTTGCTTACGGCCCAGGGCCGTGAGCTTTTCAACTTCCTTTTCCGAGGCGCTGATGTATTGACCATGTCTGACTAAAACTATCGTTTTTACTGCCATAATTTATCGAATCTCATTCAGTATTCATGATATCCGCAAGGCAGAGAATGACAACTGACATTTACTGATGGCGAACAGTCAAATTTAGTTAACAGCTCGACCGCAGTGTTGTTTGGCAGTCTTTCCTGATAGACAACGAAAGATTTAGGTGGCAGTTTTTTCGAGGGTTATGATCTAGGGGTGGAAATGGCTCACGCATACAACGAAGATTTAGTGGCTTTATCCGTCTTGATTGCGACTGTGGGTGCTTACGTCGCTCTAAATATCGTTCTTCGTATCAAAGAATCCCTGGGAACAAATATTCGCTTCTGGTTGCTTGCAGGCTCTGTCGCAATGGGCTTGGGTATTTGGAGTATGCACTTTGTCGGTATGTTGGCTATGGACATGCCCGGCATGGTGGTCGGCTATGATTTGGGCCTTTCTCTTCTTTCCATTGTCGTGGCCATTGGTGCCTCGATGGTTGCGTTCTACATTGTCAGCCGGGTGAAAGTTTCCTTGGTCGGTGTGATCTTCGGTGGATTATCCATGGCTGTGGCTATTTCGGGAATGCATTATCTCGGTATGGCTTCCATGGAGATGCCCGTGCGCATCGTCTGGAACATGAATCTAGTGATCCTGTCGGTGGTGATTGCAGCATTTGCATCTTTTGCAGCGCTGGGTGTTTCTTTGCGTTTTCGAACAACAAAAAGAATTGCGCTTCTGCATGCTTTGGCAAGTTTGTTGATGGGGGTCGCTGTTTCCGGAATGCATTACACCGGCATGGCAGCCGCTACATACATTCATGACGAGCATGTTCATCAATCCCATCAGGGTGTGGTTCTGGGAACGCAGACTCTGGCCTATGTTGTCGTCGGTGCAACTTTGATGATCTTGTTGGTTGCATTGACCGCCTCAGGATTTGCCCGAGTCTTGGTAAGACGTTCTAAAGAAGCCAATGAGGAAATCAGTATCCGTGACATTCTGCTAAAAGAGGCCCAAGAAATTGCCCAATTGGGAAGTTGGGAGAGAAGTATCGATGGCACTCATCTGGGTATGTCCGAGGAAATGTACAATATTTATGGGCTGGGCAAGAATACAAAGGTGACAGTAGATACGCTGTTGGGTTTCTCGGAGCAGGCAGACCGGGAGAACTTTAAGCAGGTTATCGCTTCGGCGGTCTTAAGCAGATCACCTTTTAAATTTGACCACATCATTCATCTTCCCAACGGCACTTCCAAGTATGTACAAACTCGCGGGCAGTTTACCTTGGACGAGGATGGTAATATCTCTAAAATTGTCGGTACCACTCAGGACATTACGGATCGTAAGGCTATTGAAAAAGAATTGCTGAAGACTCAAGTCGAATTGGAATCCCGGGTTCGGCAGCGCACGGCTGATTTGGAGCAGGCACTCATTCGCGAAAAGCACGCAAAAGAAGTTGCTGAAGAAGCGACGAAAGCCAAGATGAGCTTTTTGGCAAATATGAGTCATGAGATACGTACGCCGATGAACGCTATTCTGGGTTTCGCTGATCTTTTAAGTGCCGAGAAGTTAAATGAAGAACAAGAAGAGCTTTTGGGTCGCATTCAGGCGAACGGAACCCTGCTTTTAAGGGTTATCGATGATATTTTGGATTTATCCAAGTTCGAAGCCGGTAAGATGCCAATTGAAAAATCTTTGTTGTCATATTTGGAATTGATCGACGAAGTGAAGACTTCGCTTTCGTTGTTGGCAGAGAAAAAGGAAATTTCAATTGAGGTCGAACAGATTGGTGATCTTCCGAAAAACATTTATTCGGACCCAGTGCGTTTGCGCCAGATACTGGTGAACCTAATTGGAAATGCCGTTAAGTTCTCGGAAAAAGGAACCATTAAAATTCGTGTGAGGGCAGAGCGCTTCAATGGTCGAATTCGCATCATCACCGAAGTGCAGGATTCCGGTATTGGCATTTCTGAAGACGGGCAGCAAAAGATATTTCACGCTTTCGGGCAAGCTGATTCATCGATCAATCGTAAGTTTGGCGGCACTGGGTTGGGGTTGGTATTGTCGCGCCACTTTGCACGAGCTTTGGGAGGGGATTTGTCCCTTCTTCAAAGTCAGGAAGGTGTTGGTAGCACATTCGTATTTACCATCGTTTCTGATGATGAAGAACGTTTAAAGGAAGTGGCAGTACGTAAAACAGGGGCTCCCAAGCCACCTGTAACGTTGCGGGATTTTGCAGATCAAAATGTGAAGATTTTGCTGGCTGAAGATATGCCGGATAATCAACTGTTGATCCGTCGCTATTTGAAATCTGAAAATTTTAATGTTCAGTGTGCGAACGACGGCTTTGAGGTTCTTCAAATGGTGTCCAAAGGTGACTTCGATATCATTCTGATGGATGTGCAAATGCCGGGGATGGACGGTCTTCAGGCAACACGCAAACTCCGCTCTCAGGGCTATACAAAACCAATCATTGCCTTAACAGCTCACGCCCTTCCAGAAGAGGTCGAAAAATCCCTGGAGGCGGGTTGCAATGACCATCTGACCAAGCCGATAAATCGATCCGAGCTTCTGCGTGCGATTAAAGATGTTCTAGAATAGGAATTGACGGGGAATGATCTGTTTCGAGCGGGACGGGCTTTGCCAGTATAGCTGGATCACGGCGTAACCGCCATTCTCAAAAAACTCCAACTGAATGTCGTATTTTTGTCCTGCCACCAGGGCAATCGTACCGCAGTTTTCGGTTACAGCGTGATCAGTCCAATTATTTACAACTAATACGTTATTCACGCGCAAGCGGACACCATCATCAGAACGAGTACAGAATGTGTAGGTCTCCGAGTATTGCGCCAGTACTTTTCCAGTCCATTTAATCGAGAACGAATCACCCACGCCCAGTGGTGCCGCACCCTGAACCCAGTCGAAATTAATAGTACCGTCAATGCGTGAGCCTTTAAATCCGGATTCGGTCAAAGTCTTATTGGCATAATAGAAGCCCTGCAATCCCATTCCTTGTTCCGGCATGGATTCAGAAGCTGAATCACTGACTGTCACGTTCAATGTTCCGCTGACAGATCCCAGTGTCGCATTCAAAACCGCAGTTCCTTCATTTAATGAAGTGACTTCGCCTTTTTCCAAATCAAAGTTACTGACACTGACAACGCTGCTTTGACTTGAAGACCAGGCAACAAGGTTGGTCAGTTCGGTACTGCCACCATCGCTGAATTGACCATAGGCCCGAGCCTGAAACTTCTTACCACTGCCAATGCTGACCGAAGTTGGATTCAACACAATGCTTGATAAAGTTGCAGGAGCCATAACCCACTCAGTGGATGTCGATTTGCCCTGCATGCTTGCGGTTACTTGAAAGTTTACCGTTGCAGATCCCGAATACGTATTCAGCAATGTTCCTTTGGTTTCAGGCGCCGTGCTGATTTGCCCGATATTGGCATTGGAAAGACCAAAGCTTGCAGTATCAGTTACTTCGTATTCAATTCCATCACTGAATGTGGCGTAGGCCTTCAGCGGAATGTTTAGGTTCTTCGGAATCAATAAGCCAGCAGGACTCAGTCTGATGGTGGAAACAGTTGCTGCAGTCACTGTTACTGACAGGCTGGCCGTTTTTCCTTGCCATAAAACCTGAACTGCTGAAGTGCCGGCACCTTGCGTGATAAGGGTGCCGCGCTGATGGTCAGTATTTTTTAAATTCACAACTTGAGTGTCTGCGATCACCCATTGCACAAGATCGTTTACTGTCTCTGTGGTGTTGTCGTCATAGTTTGCCGTGACGGTCACCTTTTTTTGCCCTCCCACCGGGAGCGAGATCGCATTATCTGACAGAGTCAGAGAATTCAATTTCTTGGATGAGACTTTAATCAAGCCGGTCGCAGTTCCTGCACCAAGTGTCGCAGAGATATTTGTATTTCCGGAATTAAGAAATTGCACTAAGCCTGCAGTAAACGACGCGATCGATGCATCACTCAGTGCCCAGGCAGCAGATCCGGTAACATCAGTCATCGAGCCATCTGACAAAACAGCCATGGCGCGAATGTTCTGACTCATTCCCAAAGAGCCGTTTAGCAAAGCAGGACTTAGGGAGATTGAAGATACGGAGCTATTGGAAACCGTAATTGCGCGACTTGCGGAAATAGAGCCCACCTCGGCCATTACATTGGCAGTGCCACCTGCGATCGCATTCACCAGGCCTTTGCTTGATGAACCATCAACAGTGGCTTTGCTGTTATCAGAACTACTCCATACCGCGGTTTGAGTCAGATCCTGGGTGGAGCCGTCATTATATGTACCAATCACTTTTAAATTCTTTTGGGTCGCGGCGAGCATCGTGACTTGCGCCGGACTGATCTGCAATGAAGTTAAAGTGACACTTTTCACAGTAATATTCTTGCTGACCTGGGTTCCTGCAAAGGAAAAGCTAACCGAAGTTGATCCAGCAGATGATCCGGTGAACACAAGTCCACTTTTGCCAAGAATCGAAGTATCTGCAACCAGCCAAACGCCATAGTCCTTAAGACTGCGCACCTGATTGTCAGAGTAAACACCAACTGCATCCGGGGTAAAAGTTGCTCCCAAATTCATTTGCGCTGGTACGTTTGAAACTGAAATTGAACTTAAGGTCGGGCAGCTTATTTGAATGTTCGTAACATCAGCACTTGCGACAGTGCTGCTGGCATTTTGCAGAACACACGGAATAGCCGGGCTCTGAGGATGACTTAAGATTGTGACAGCATAAGGATCGCCAGATTTAATTTTGGTTGTAAATGAAAAAGCTGTCGCACCGGCAGCAAGCGAAACGCTCTCTGAACTATTTAAGCGAACTGTCATCGAGTCGTGGGCCAATCCACTGACTGTCCCGCTGATAGAATATTGAACCACTGGTGGCGGAGAAGGAGACGCTGATGGTGATGGAGAAACAGACGGAGACGGCGTTGGTGTTGGTGTTGAAGCAATAGGATTTACGGATGGGCCTTCTTCTTCCTCGGAAGGGGCGCTACATCCCGTAAACAATACGGTTACTAAAAGGGAAAGAAGAACGTGCCACAAGCTAAAACGCATATGCATCTTTATCGGAGCGAGCCTCGGGAACTGCATGATGCAAAAGTGCTTAAGCACTCGTATTTCCGTTACAAATATGAAACTGCAATTTGGAAACTGCCAAATGATCTAAGACATTAGATCTGAATTCACCGTTCGTTGGTCCAGTCATGATCACCAGTGGAAATGCCGAATAGTAAGGGAACATCGGAGGCTTAGCGTGAAGAAGCTGGTTATGGCATTAGCGGGATTGAGTGTGGTTTCAGGCTGCACAAATAATACTATTAAAAGTGAAACTGCAGCTGCTATCACTTATAGAAATCCCGCAAGCAGTACCGAGCTGATCACTGGAAGCAAAAAAGTGTTGGCTGATATCAATAATCCACAAGTTTTCAATCCGCAGACATGTGTTTCTGTCGTTCACGGAATTACGGATTACCTTTACTATCTTCCAGCGGATCACTTTATTCCTAAAACTCCGACCGAACAGGAACAGCTTCGTACTCAAGGCCCAGAGGTTTTAAATACGATGTTCCAAATTCGCGTGTCTTTGCATGAAAAGCTGCAAGAGTTTGATTCCAGAAATGAACTAAGCAAAGAGTGTGTTCAGAAACTTCGCGAAGGCTTTCAGTATGCGCGTTTTTCTGAGGAATACCTTTTGGATTGGTTGTATGCGCAGAAAGTTTATACTTTCAAAAAGACACCTGTATTGGTTAATGAGCAGCCAAGCACATGGACTAATCCCAAATTTGCAGGATTTCAATTGCAATCCGGTGACGTGATGCTGGTGCGGGGAAAATCCTATGTATCAGCAATGATTGCCCGAATCGCTGACGAGGAAGGCAACTTTTCTCACGCGGCGATCGTGGCTGAAGATAAAATGGGCCGCAAATATGTAGTAGAGGCACTCATCCAGCATGGGGTTATTGTCACACCTTTAGAGAAATGGCGTCAGGCCGAAGATTCTCGCGTGGCTTTGTTCCGCTACCCTGATCAGGCCATGGCAAAGAAAGCCGCTCGTCAGATGTACGATCTGGCGCAAGCCGCTTTGGATCGCAAACAGGGTATTCGCTATGACTTTTCGATGAATGACGACGACTATTCTGCCATGTTTTGTTCAGAGGTGATTCGCGTTGCCTATGATAGAGCTTCTGGTGGAGACATCAAGATTCCAAAATTTAGAAGTACGGTTTCAAAGTTTAAGAATCAGGAGTACCCGCGTACATTGGGTGTGACAAAAACTTCTTTGTTTGCTCCCTATGATGTCGAAGTCGATCCTCGCTTTGACTTCGTGGCAGAGTATAGATTCATGCCGTTGCTTCGCCAGGTACGCATGCAGGACGCTGTTTTACAAAGTGTCTATGGCTGGATGATTGAAAAGAACTATGATTTTCATTGGGATGTTACGCACAGTTCGAAATCCTATATGGCAAAATTGGTCAGACAGTTCGGTATGGTGAAAGAAACATTGCCAAAGTATATGCCGATGGGGGCAATTAAAACGACGGTGCAATTCGAGGCCGTGGCCGTGGCACTGGAAAAAAACATCTATAAGAAAGAGCAGGAGTTCTATAAAAAGAATGGCTATCTGCCATCCTTCCAGGATTTACTTGCTATCAACGAAGCGTACCGCATTCAGGACTGTAAAGATGCGAAGCGATTCTCTCTTCCAGGGATGAGTCGTTCCGAATTCCATGGTTTCTTCTATAGCGATTCCAAAAAGTGCGAATAAAGACATGACTTCCGTCACTCTCTGAAGGTTCGTATTGAAAATTTCCCTAAGGGAATTTTCAATACACTCTGGGGGAGTGATGAAATTGAAGTCAGCAATTGGTATATTCGTCCTTTTATTCTGTGCAATCGCAGGCTATTCCCAGGTTAAAATGTTCAAAACCGTAGTGCGACCGAGCAAAGGAATTCTTGTGACGTATCCATCAAAGCAAATCAGTGTTTCAATAAATAGAACAGTTTCCGATGTTTATGAATTTGCGGCAAATCCCGAAAATATGAATTTGTGGGCCCAGGGACTGAGCCGGGCAAAACTAGTTAAGTCAGGTGACTCGTGGGAAGCGGAATCACCCATGGGAAATGTTAAGATTCGTTTTGCCCCAAGAAATAACTTTGGAGTGCTGGATCACGATGTCACGCTGCCTTCGGGGGCGGTGAACCATAATCCGCTGCGGGTTGTGCGAAATGGTGAGGGCAGCGAGGTGGTTTTCACTCTGTATCGTCTTCCTAAAGTGTCGGAAGCTGATTTTGAGAAAGATCAAAGTGCTGTACTCAAAGACTTGAAGGCCTTAAAATCTATTCTTGAAAAATAGGTTCAAGGAATGACAATGATAACTGCAGTACTTAGAAAAATGGGATCAAGAACGCCTGGTTGGCTGGTGGCAAGATTGATCAGCATTTGGCCCCCGTACTTTGGCGCCGGAATCAAGGTTGTAGAGATCTCGTCAGACTATCGCTATATCAAAGTCGCTCTGAAGCAAGTCTGGTACAATAGAAATTACGTCGGAACACAGTTTGGCGGATCGCTGTATGCGATGACCGACCCGTTCTTTATGCTGATGCTGATTAATAATCTTGGTCAGGATTATTATGTCTGGGATAAGGGTGCCACCATTGACTTCGTTTCACCCGGCAAAACCAAAGTGACCGTAGAGTTCCGTATCGATGAGGCTCTTATAGGTAAAGTTCTGCAGGAAACAGCTTCTGGGGATAAGTATATCTTTGACCTGCCTGTTCAAGTTGTGGATGCCAAGGGTGAGCTGGTCGCGACGGTTCTAAAAAAACTTTACGTTCGCAAAAAGAAAAAATAGAAACGATATCTGTTAATTGAAAGTTTTTAGTTGTGCAAAGTATCTGCACTTGTCACCATTGTATTCATGAAGACCATTCAAATTTTATCATTCATTTTAGTACTAAGTTCTGTGGCATTGAAATCAAGCGTGGCGTTTGCCGAAGGCAGCTTTGCAAAGCTTGCGCTATATTACAGCAGCAAAGAATCAGAGGAATCTGGTTCCACAAGTAAAAGTACGCGCATGGTTTATGATGTCAGCGCTTATTATAAGTTCCAGGGAGGTGGCTGGGTTTTGGGTGCTCTTTACCAAAACGACAATGCATCCGAGACCGCATCAGTAGACAGAACTTCTTATGGCGTGAGTGGTGGATGGATGACGCCTCGTGAATCAGGGTTCTATTTGCTGGGTACATACTTCGTATCTTCAAAATACGGCGACTACGATGGCGGAAACGGATATCAACTTGATATTGGCTACAAGGTCCCAACCCGTGTTCCTTTGACTTTCCAATTCAGTTACAAACACTACGATTATTCAAAGTATGATCACTCAGATACTTTAATTGACCCTTACTTTGGCCTGATGATCATGTTCTAAAAAGAAATTTGAAAGCGAATGTCGATATTGCTGGGAATTACTCCAGGTGCCGCACTGATTTTGTCTGAAGCATCTAATGTTTCGCCAGAATAGCTGTCGTAGGCACCTTTTAGGATGCTTGCCACTACGCTGGAGGCAACTCCGATCCAATAGGCCTGTTGTTTGGTGATGTTCCACTGATTGTAAGCCAAAGCTGCAGTGGAGACTGCGACAAGGCTTCCAGCGACAGAATTGATGATCTTGGATTTAATTTCGGAATTCTGATCGTCCTTAACACTCAAACCTTGCACTAGAGTTCCAGCCCCAACTTCCATAAGTATATCCGTTGGGTCATCTGTTTTTACGTTGGCAGGCTTGGATATTTCCGTTGAGAATTGCAGTAACTGCAGATCCGCCAGCAGATCGTGTTCATCAAGAGTAATGATGAATTGCACAGTTTCCGGGATTTCATAAAAGTCAGTCTTGTTGTCGCATTGAAAGTCCAGAATCGTAAACTTTCCAGCATTCGAAACTTTCAACGACTTGGAATAGCGATCATTGATTACATTGGGAGTACAAGCTTTAACAAACAGCTTCCAGACTGCAGAGGCAGTTGAGGGCATCGAAGAATTGCTGACCATAAGCTGCCCCGAATTGAGTTGCAGGGCGCGGTCCGCCTTCATGGAGTAGGCTGTGTATTTGGCTGTTTTGGCAGTGTAAAGAGCGGATGCAAAAGAAGGCAGAGCGAACAATGTTGTCCAGACCGACAGCACAAGTAGCAAAACTTTTAGAGTCATCCCCAACCCCTATTTCTTTTTCCACTTTGCTTTTTTTGGGTTCGCAAAGAGTTCTTCGCTATCAAGCAGCGCTTGAAGGCTTTTATCGATATCAGAAGATTCGGGCTTAGAAGCGATGATTTTATAATCAGCCTTGTTGACCTTGATGACTTCGACGGGCTTGTTTAACAAAGCTTCGATTGCAGCCAGTTGCTCTTTTTCCTCTGTAGCGCAGAAGGAAACGGCAATACCCTTGTTGAATCCCCGGCCTGTACGGCCGATTCTGTGCACATAGTTTTCCGGTTTTTCTGGAAGATCGTAATTGATCACGTGCGTGACATCCGGAATGTCGATGCCGCGGGCGCTGACGTCAGTGGCGATCATGATTTTGCAATCACCTTTGCGGAAGGCGTTCATGACTTCTGCGCGGTCCAATTGATCTTTTTCACCGTGCAGGGTCAGTGATGAGATCTGCACGCGCTCCAATGCCTTGGCGACGCGCTCTGCGCGAACGCGAGTGCGTACGAAGACGATGAATTTTCCATCGGCATTTTGATTGATGTATTCAGCCAGGAAGAAGCGCTTGTCATCCATTTCCACAAACATCACAAAGTGCTGTACGTTTTTGGAAACAGGATCTTCAGGGGAAATCTCGATGCGAATGGCGCTGCTGCGTACTTGAGAATAAGCAAGCTTCTTGATTTCCGGATTGATGGTTGCCGAAAAGAACAGGGTTTGATGGCGGCGGACCAGTTTTCTTTTGATGTCTTCGATATCTTCAATGAATCCTAAATCCAGCATTTGATCGGCTTCATCCAGAACCAGATGTTCCACAAAGTTCATGCTGATGAAGCCCTGGGAAATGAGGTCAAACATACGACCCGGAGTTGCGATCAACACGTCGATACCATCTTCAAGTTTTTTGATCTGGGCGTCTTGTTCGACTCCACCAAAAAGAGCAAATGCTTTTACTTTGGTGTGTTTGGCAAGTTTGTTGAACACCTCACCAATTTGCTGAGCAAGTTCACGGGTTGGAACCAGTACCAGACATTTAATGCCAAGGGCGCGTTTGCTGCTTTTTTCGGAATGAATCAAATTGATGATAGGGATTGCGAACGCGGCAGTTTTTCCAGTTCCAGTTTGTGCGATCGCCAAAACGTCGTCGCCTTTTAGAATCGATGGGATTGCTTTGAACTGAATATCGGTCGTACGGAAATAGCCGTTGTCGTTGAGATTACGAAGGAGGTCTTCAGAGAGGTGGAATTTTTCAAATTTCATGACAGACCTCTAACATCAAAGGTCTGCCATGTCCAACTTGCTGAATTATTTACTATTTTTTATGAAATAGAGCCTTGATTTTGGGCGAGTATGGGGGCGAAAAGAAGGCCAAATAGATCGTCAAAAGTCCCAGGATCAAAGCTAATGCCAAGCCGCTTGGAGCAAGGAAGGCATGAACCAGGAAAATATTCAAAACGATCGGAGCCAGAATCACCAAAGCCAATGGCACGAACCAGCCAATCAGCAGCAAAAGACCGCAGACGATCTCGGTGATTTTAAGCAGTGGGAAGAAATAAACAGAAGCCATCAGGCCTTGATTGAATGTCACTAAAGCTGCGGGCAAATCAGGAGGTTGTGGCACCAATTGGAATAAGCCCACAATGCCCGAAGCAAAAAAGACAAAGCCCAATAACAAACGCGCGATCAATGGTAGTTTAACTTTCATGAATACTCCTTTGATTTATTGGAAACCAGGTTTGTTTTGTAAGCAATAAGGAATCTTGGGAGTACCCTGTTGGAGTCCAGGTGATGTAAGCTAAATTGAAATCAGCAAAGGAAACAACATGGCATTTAATTCTTTAGTTACCTTGAATGATGGCTCCAAGATGCCGCAACTTGGTTTTGGTGTATGGCAGGTTCCTGATGATGGAGCAGAGGCTGCGGTAATCGAGGCCATTAAAGTGGGTTACCGTTCGATTGACACAGCGGCAATCTATCGAAATGAAGGTGGCGTTGGACGGGCAATTAAGAATTGCGGACTGAATCGAAAAGATCTCTATATCACGACCAAGCTTTGGAACGAGGATCAAGGTTATGACAACGCCATGAAAGCCATTGATTCAAGCTTGAAGAAATTGGGAGTGGAGGAGGTTGACCTGTATCTGGTTCACTGGCCGGCTCCACAGCGGGGACTGTATTTGGAAACCTGGAAAGCCATGGTAGAAATCAAAAAACAGGGAAAAGCCAAATCCATTGGTGTTTCCAATTTTATGCCCGAGCATTTAACTCGCATTATTGAGGCGACAGGTGTTGCACCAGTTCTAAATCAGATTGAACTTCATCCAAAATTTCAACAGCCGATTCTGCGTGAGTTTCACAACAGGCATGAAATCAAAACCGAATGTTGGAGTCCATTGGGTCAAGGCAAGCTTCTTGAGGATTCTAAAATCAAAGCGATAGCTGCCAAGCATGGAAAAACACCTGCGCAGGTTATTATTCGCTGGCATTTGCAGAATGATTTTATCGTGATTCCCAAATCCGTAACTCCATCACGCATCAAAGAGAATTTTGAAATCGGTGATTTTGTCTTAAGCGCTGATGAAATGGCGGTAATGGCGGGAATGGATGATAATGAGGGCCGAATTGGTCCCAATCCCATGACAGCTCAGTTCTAATTTTACTCCCTGAAGTAATCGTACAGTTCCTCTTGAGAGGCTTGACTGTAGGGGGCGGCCCGGTGCCGCTCTCGTAAACGATCATCAATAAAGTTCCAATAGACTATTTGATAGATAAAAAACACGACAACACCCAAGCCAAGCATTAAAGCGATTTGGGGTTGCGTATCCCAGATTGAAATTGCAGAAAACAGCAATAGTGGGTGCACGACGAAAAGAAGCGCGTGTAACCACATTTCTTCGGCTGAACAGTGCTTGTGATGGACCCATTCATCCTTTGTTATAAAGAGGCTCGAGAAAATTGCCAGTCCATAGTAAATGTATTCTGTGGTTTCCGTCCTTGGAACTAAAGCAATGAAAAAGAGGCATGCTAACACTGTCGCGGTATCCATGGGGTGGCCCCATTTTTCCCAGCGGGGCAGTCCGCGTTTGTGATGATAAAAAACTTCATCCACAAAAATCAAAAGTCCCTGAAAGATTGATAGCGCCACGAAGGCGATCATAGTTTCTCCATAAGACCGCCACAGACAGTCAACCCCGGACCAAATGCATAGCTGATTATTTTGGTGCCAGATGGAATACTTGAGTCAGCAAGAATTCTTTCCCACAAATGTGGCAAGGTTGCCGACGACATGTTGCCGCGACTGAAAAGTAGTCTGCGGCTGGCTTCAACCTGCGAACTGTTTAACTCCAGCTGCTTTTCCACCTGATCAATAATTTTGGGACCGCCCGGATGAACTGCAAATACCGCATTCCTTTGAATTTCAGCCAGATTGTATCCACGGCTTTTAAGCCAGCGGTGTGTAAACTCGGGGATGACTGCTCCAACCATGGAGGGAACATCTTTGGACAGAGTCATTTTCATTCCCCAGTCCGAAACCATCCACTCCATTGCGTCAGCACTATTCGGGATGATCTCTTCATACAGGGAAAGAATTTTGAATCCTGTTGGTGGTCGTTCATGGCTCATGCGATAGGCTATGCAGCCGTCTGCAAATAGACTTTGAATGACCATTTGTTCAAGGGTGGGGTCTTCAGGGTTCAAATGAAGACTGCACAGTTCCGTGTGTACCAGATCTACAGATTGTTTTTGCCCCAGGATTAAGTCATTCGCCAGGAACCCAGCAGCCATTCTCAAAGCCGGAAAAGCGCCGTAACATCCCATGTGATAGGAGTGAGTTACAGTCACTGGTTTCGGAGAGCGAAGGGCAACTAACTGTGCAGCGCTGGGCGATACGTAGCCGGTGCAACTGACGTGGATCATGTCGTCTGGAAAGGAGCGGCTATCATAAATCTGACCAAAAAGCTTTTGAACTATTTCGTGATAGTATTCGTGACGGTGGTGCATGCTAACGCCACGATTCTTGGTGTGAATGGGATAGATCTTATTTTCTGCCCAATTTTTTTCGCCGACATCTGGTACAAAGAAGAAGCGCCGGTTGATTTGTTGCTCAGAGCAACCCACACGATGCAGAAGTTTTAAGTAGTCTTCTTTGGTGTGGGTTTGATCTCTTTGGGCCAGATGATGGGCAGATGAAAGCCAGTCCAGGCTTTCATTTTGCGAAACTTGATGAGGTGGTTCTATGGAGTGAAAGTTTCCCAAGTACATTGCCCCACTCTAGTGTGGAGCAGATACGTGGTGTAGATCCAGTGTGAACATACACCCACACTGGAGAACTATCTAGGATTCAAGCGTTTGGTCTGTGTGATACTTCTTCATTCCAATGAGCATTAGCAATCCTGGTACCGCGATCAATGCGCAAATATAAAAGAAATTGGCCCAACCGAATTGTTTGACAATGTCTCCGGCAAATCCCGAGAAGAAGGTGCGACCAAGTGTTGCAAAGCTGGACAGAATTGCATACTGAGTCGCTGTGTATTTCTTGTTGGTTAACGCTGCCATAAAAGCAACAAAGGCTGATGTAGCCATCCCGGTGCTGATATCTTCCAGAACTATCACTGCTGCAAAGGGTACAAGCTGGCTGCCTGTGTAGGTCAAGATAGCAAATGCTGCAGTTGATACCGCTTGCAGGATTCCAAAAATCCAAAGCGACCGGTAGATGCCGATGTAGTAGATCGCGATTCCACCTAAAAACATTCCGATAAGCGAAGAAGCGAAGCCAAATGTTTTTGCGATAAGACCGATGTCAGCATTGGTGAATCCCATTTCCACGTAGAAGGGGTTTAGTAATGAGCCAGCCAAGGCATCGCCGATTTTGAATAATAGAACGAAAAGCAGAATATATGCAGCGCCGGGACGTTTTAGGAATTCTGCGAAAGGATCAACTACAGCCTGCAATAGTGTTTTTGGGGGAGGTGAATCGATCTTCGGTTCCGGTGCAAATAAAGTGGTCAGGAAGCCGACGGCCATGAAGCCTGCCATCAAATAGTACAACTGACCCCAAGTGATATTCCAGAATGAAGAACCGACCAGCCCGATTCCCGCACCGCCTGAAATCAACATCGCGATTCTATAACCGTAAATATTTAAGGATGAACCCAGCCCCAATTCTTCATTGGACAGAAGCTCGCGGCGGTAAGCATCGATAGCGATGTCCTGTGTGGCGCTGAAAAAAGCAATCAAGACGGCCATGGTCGCCATCAGGCTTAAGTTGTTTAACGGATTCAAAGTCCCGATAAACAGCAATGCACCCATTAGCAAAACTTGAGTGACCAGCATCCAGCTGCGACGGCGACCTGCCTTGAATAAAGTGTAGCGGTCCAAAAGCGGAGACCAAATAAACTTCAGGGAGTAGGCAATACCCACCCAGCTAAAATATCCGATGGTGCTGATGTCGACCTGTTCGCGGGAAAGCCAGGTCTTTAAAGTTCCCCCGGTCAACGCCAGCGGTAAGCCGCTGGAGAAACCCAGAAGAAGAATGATAAGCATATTTTTGCTGAAAAGTTCTTTAAGGATATTTTTCTTAGCTGCCATTACTATGAAGTCTTTCTTTTACTTTGCGATTTTTTTAAGTCTTTTGCGCATGGTCCACAACAGATGACTGATGTAAGGTCTGCGCACTTCGCCCGTGGTAACCATTAAAAGCTTGGTGATTTTCAAATTTACAGCATCGGTGTACAGCAAGATCAGCATTTCGTGAATGAAATTGGTGTTCAATGTGACGTGATTGTCAGTTCCCACGCCTAATTGCACACCTTTTTTTTCCCACCAGGAAAACGGATGGTCTTTGTAATCTTCAAACTTGCCGGTCAGCTTGTTGTTTGATGAAGGCAATGAAACCAAGGTCACACCTTTTTGAATCATGCGGTTTAAAACGTCATGCTGATAGTGTTCAACTTCACGCGCGGTATGGAACTTGGCTTTCACCAGAAGGATCTTTTCCTCGTCATTCAAACGCTCACCCTTTAGAACTTTCTCTAAAACGTGGCGATTGTCTGCCCAGTCCAATTCAACCAGCTCACGATACAAAGGATCTTTTTCAGTGAAGCCCTTGCCCTCTTGGTTGCGTTTGATGAAATCCTGATACAGACGGTGGAAGTACTTATTTGGATTGATCCCCAGACTGATCCCATGCTCAAGCGTGTCGATGTGCCAAATATTCATGGCATTGTCGACAGCCTGGATGCCTTTTTTTAGAGTGTGCCAGGTTTCCCCGTGATGCGAACGAATTTTGAAGCCGCGGTATTGCAGTTTGCGGAAGCCCGGTTGCATTTCATTGAAGTGTTCTTTGCGATACAGTTCGCGCTCGTCGCCCACGGTGTCAGCATCGGTCATGACTTTTTGCAGGTACGGATACTTGTCCAGCATCTGCACCAGTTCATCGATTTGCGCCATGAAATGTTCTTTGCGCGTTTTGAAATTTTCAGCGTCAAAGTGGTTGGCTTCTTTACGGAAGGAAGGGGACAGGATGAACTTGAAATCACCGTGCTCTTCTTGGAATTTTTTAAAGCCGTCGTACAATCCCAATACCACATCTTCCGGTGTCACATCGTCGATACCTGGAATTTGTTCGGAAGAACTGGAAGTCGAACGCGACAACGAGAACTTCAGCCGGATCGAACCTACGTTGAAGTTGTAATAAAGATCTTTGGCCATGTGGTAAGCCGCTTCAGCGTGAACCTCGCGATTCAAAAAGATCAGTTTTGGTAAATAAAGAATTTTCAAGTAACGGGCGAAGCCTTCGTTTTCCTGAAGACGGATTAACTTGTCCACGTCTTCTACACTGCGAATCGGCAGTGCCTGTGCGCCATAGACCTCGGTGATTTTCTGTTCGTAAATCGCTTTATCCGGGCCTTCCAATAATTTTTTAAGACGGGGATAAATGAAGTCGGCAGAGATAGCTCCAGTTAAATGGATGTGCTCTTCGTGATACTTCAATGGGAAGTTTTTAAAGAACTCAAAAAGTGCCGCTGATAGCGGATGCTTCAGTAAAGTGGAAATTGTAATTTCATTTACTTGAAAGCGATTCAACAGACTGCGAAAGTCCGCGACCTCTTTAAATGCTTCAGGATGTTTTTGATTTAAATCAGAAGACAGCAATAAATCCAAAGTATCTGACAAAGAAATACCGTTGGTTTCACTGATAATTGTAGTCAGAGCTGCGACCAGCTGATTGTGAATGTCCTTATTCACGCAAGCCCCCTTTTATCAAGGTTAGCCGGGAATAAGGACGATGTCACGACTATCCAGTTTTTAAGACAAGATAGGGTTGCCAGTCAGGCGGCACGTGATCAGCGCTGATTTCCAGTTGCAAAGTTGGAAGCCAGTTCGGAGCGCGTGGTTCAGACAATAATGGCATATTCGCTGTGCGGGGAGTGCGGTTCGCTTTACGCTGATTGCAATCGCGGCAGGCAGAAACAACATTTGTCCAATTTTTAGGTCCGTTATGAGAGGCAGGTACGACGTGATCAAGAGTGAGCTGTTTGGCGTTGAGTTTTTCGCCACAGTATTGGCAGGTGTAATTATCGCGGATATAAACGTTTTCCCGGCAGAATCGGACAGCATGACTGCCCCGCGGTCTAACGTATGATTTCAGCCTTAATACACTGGGGAGCTGAAACCGCCGCTGTACTGACCTGGCGAAGGTCGTATGATACTCAAGTATTTCTACTTTGTCCTGAAACCACAATATTAAGGCCTTTTGCCAACTTACAACCCGCATGGGTTCGTAACTCGAATTGAGCAGTAAGGACCTCAGTGAGGTCATGTGCTGCATGTATCCCCCGTTCTGGTGCGTTCCTAAACACTAGTATATCTAATATTGGAACGTAAAAACAAGTCCTCCCTCAATTGTGAGCCATTTGGGGGCTTTTATATTGCCAAAAGGCTAGGAAAAGTGGGATACGGTCGTATCAAAATAAGGAGACTCATTATGAGAAGAGTATTGGCGTTCAATTATGTACTAAAAGGCCCAGATGGCAAAATCCTGGATCAATCTGATAAAAATCAGCCACTACCTTTCCTTGAGGGCGCAGGCCAAATCCTTCCTAAGCTTGAAGAAGAAATCAAAGGCATGAAAGAAGGCGACAAAAAAAACGTTAAGCTTTCTGCAGCTGATGGTTACGGCGAAATTCGTGACAACATGTTTATGGAAGTTCCAAAAGAGGAACTTGCACATCTTCCACAACTTGAAATCGGCGCGCACCTTCGTTTGGAGTTGGGCAACGGTCAACACATTGTGCGCGTTTCTAAAATCACAGACTCTCACGTAACTCTTGATGGTAACCATCCTTTGGCTGGTACTCCGCTTGAGTTCGATATCGAAATGGCGTTGGTAAGACCAGCAACTGAAGAAGAACTTCAGCACGGCCATCCACATGGTCTACACGGCGATAGCGGTCACCACCACTAGAGTTTACGGAGAAAGATATTATGCCATCGTTCGATATTGTATCTGAGTTGAATCTTCAGGAAGTTGATAACGGAATTAATCAGGCTCGCAAAGAGGTTGAGGGTCGTTACGATTTTAAAGGATCTAAAGCTGAGATCGGTTGGGATAAAGACAAAAAAGAAATTAGTTTGTCTGCCGAAGACGAATATAAAATCGAACAAATGGGTAGTATTTTACAAACGAAACTACATCGTCGCGGCGTTGATATCAAAGCGACGAAGTTCGATAAAATTGAACCTGTAGGCGGACGCTTGCTCCGCCAAAAGGTCACTTTGCAACAAGGTATTGACCGCGAAGTTGCTAAAGAAATCATAAAAGCTATTAAAGACGCTAAGTTAAAAGTTCAGCCACAGATTAACGACGATAAAGTAAAAGTGACTGGGAAGAGTATCGATGAATTGCAGGAGTGTATTGCTTTGATTCGCTCAGGAACTTACGCAGTTCCATTGCAGTTTAATAATATGAGATCCTAAAATTGGGCTTGCACAGTTTTTGGGCTATGCTAGCCTTAATCTAGTTTACCCAAGTTTCCCGTGTGAGTATCGATTTTAAGTTGTTCGAAGGCTTTCTCGGGTTTTTAAAATGACCATAGGAGGTCTTTCGTGGCTAAGAAGTTATACGTAGGCAATTTGCCGTACACAGTAGACGATGAAACTCTACACAACCATTTTGCACAATTCGGTGCAGTTGATTCCGCAAAAGTTATCATGGATCGCGAAACAGGCCGTTCAAAAGGTTTCGGTTTCGTTGAAATGTCTGATGACTCTGCAGCAGATGCAGCGATCGAAAAAGGCAATGGCATTGAAATCAATGGCCGTCCTTTGAACATCTCTGAAGCTCGCCCGCAAGCGCCTCGTGAAGGCGGTGGTGGTCCTCGTCGCGGTGGTTTCAATAACAACCGTGGTGGTGGTAATGGCGGCGGTCGTCGCGATTACGGTAATCGCTAGTTTTTACTGATTACATATTCAAATTCAAAGCCTCAAGGGAACACCTTGGGGCTTTTTTTCTTCGGCGGTGAAGGTAATTTTATTGTAATCCGAATTTGGCTTTGATAATTCCCACTACGAATGAAAAAGCTATTCGCTCTAATATTGATCCTGCCGATGTTTCTGATTGCCTGTGACAGTGGTCGACATATTGACCAAGACGAGCGCAATCGTCGCTTGCGGGAGACGACCCGCTCCGGTGAAACCGCTTACATTTATTCCACAGTCATTGAAGGTGATCGCCTGGTTGTTCAATACTATTTGTCGTTAAAAGGTTCCGGTCGATACGCCACGCTTTACATATATCTTCAAACAGGAAAAGTTTATAGCAGGGTATTCAATATCCTTCGGGACACAGGCATTAACGTGTGTACGGCCTCTCCGTGTGAGAGTTTTGAAGTAAATATGCCCTGGGATAAAGTCATCGGTGAAGCCGGTCTTTATGGCAGTACTTATTTTAAATTTTCCCGTACAAAAAATAAATACCGCATCTTAAGAAAAATCGCTGACACTGGCGCTAGCACTAACACGAATACTGACTCTTGGGAGCAGCGTGGATTTGCCGATGAAATTTTGATGCAGAACGATCCTGAGTTTGGTTCACCTGCCATAATTATCAACGCTCAAACTTCAGCGGATCGATATACTCAGAAGCTGTATTACGGTGGCCTTTATAGCATTTCATTCTATGAGCCTTTGGATGGATATTCTTTGGAAAGTGTGGCCTTAGTTTCTGGCGAAGAACGTATTCTTGAAGCCAAATATACAAGCCTGGTGGATTCATCCGAGCACAAAGAAATCTATAAGTATGAACTTGTTCAAAAGTAGTCTGATCGTCGCCCTGCTTTGGGGGCAAATTGCTTCGGCAAATTCAATTGTTTTTGGTCACAATCTTGGAATTACCACTGATTCTGCCGAGGGTGGTACCTTCACCGCAGGGACTTACTTTCTGGGTTATGCACCTACAGATTCCTGCATGTTTGGTACCAGTCCTTGGATGGCTGCGGGCTACAACTCTTACAGTTTACTGGCGCGCTGTCGTACTTCCGGTGAAACTGAGTATTTCAGAAGTTCTGCTTTGCAAGCGGGCTACATCAAAAGTGATGACTCTTTGGGTGATTTCTATCAGCAGGATTTTGCCATCGTCTGGTGGGCCTTTGAGAATAAAATAAACGACGCCTACACCCTGTATACATCTATCAACTACATGTACTTTTGGGATGAGACGGTACCCATGTCATTGCGACGGGAGCCGTATAATGATCAGCCTTGGCAGTGGACGATCTCGACTCTGCATCAGCTGCATTGGACTGAAACCATGGGGTTTCAATTTGAACTGGCTATCCTGGGGTTAAACTACAAAGTTCCAAGAATTCATGGCGGATACAGTTCCTATAAAAAATGGTCGCAGTTCCTTTTGCAATTGGGACTGTCCATGACAGGGTCTGATAATAACTTTGATCGACTTACCAGCCAGGATTCTGTCGTCTACAATGCTGATGAGCACTATGACTTCTCGGTTCACCCGGAAGTTCAGCTGCAGTACTTTTTTTAATCAGAAAACAGTGTCAAATTATCATAAGTGAACGGCCCTGCGGGGGCCGAAATTTGATCTGGTCTTGAACAAAAGGTCAGAAAGAGTTCTGATAGTTCTCTATGAGAACTTTAATTCTGACGTTCCTTTTACTATTTTCTTCAATTTCACTTGCACAAAAAAAGTTAGTTATCCTGGGTGACTCTATCACCGAGGGCTACGGCGTTTCCAAAGAGGCGGCTTATCCTGCGTTGCTTGAAAAGAAGCTGCACGATGCCGGCAAGAAGGAATGGACCGTTATTAACTCCGGAGTCAGTGGTTCAACTACGGCCTCGGCCCTGGGGCGTATGAAATGGCTGTTCAAGACAAAGCCGGATGCGGTGGTGCTGGCGTTGGGTGCCAACGATGGCTTGCGGGGAGTAAAAGTCGAAGAGAGCCAAAAGAATCTGGCTTCTGCGATCGAGTATGCCGAAAAAGAAAAAGTTCGTGTGATACTGGCTGGTCTGTATATGCCTCCCAATTACGGCCAGGACTATTCATCTCAGTTTAAAAAAATGTTTTCAGATCTTTCCAAGAAGTACAAGGTCACTTTCATTCCATTCATTCTGGATAAAGTGGCTGGAAATCCCAAATACAATCTTGCCGACGGTATTCATCCCAATGAAGAGGGTCACAAGATCATTGCTGATACTATTTTTAATTCCTTGAAAGGCACGTTATGAGTTTAACTCTGCAGGACATCCGTAAAAGTTTTCATCAAGGCGACACTGAAGTCGCAGTTCTTAAAGGGTTGAACGTTAATATCGAGCCCGGACAAATCGTTTCGATCGTCGGTCAATCAGGCAGTGGTAAATCCACGTTGCTTTCAATTCTTGCGGGCTTAGAGCGGGCTGATCGTGGGGATATTCGTGTGGATAACGTGAATCTGTCTCCGATGTCAGAACAAGAGCTGACTTTGTTCCGTGCGCAGAATATCTCCATCGTGTTTCAACAGTATCATCTGATTGCCCATTTGACGGCGTTGGAAAATGTCTCTTTGGCTTTGGAAATTTTAAAAATGGAGAATCCAAAGGCGCGCGCCGAAGAAGCTTTACGCGAGTTGGGATTGGGGCATCGCTTGAACCATTTTCCAAGTCAGTTGAGCGGCGGTGAATGTCAGCGTGTAGCTATTGCCCGGGCACTGGTGGTGAAACCGAAAATCCTGCTGGCGGATGAGCCCAGCGGAAATCTGGATACGCATACAGGTGATAAAGTGATGGATGTCTTCTTTGACATCGTTCGCAAACACAACATCACGACGGTTTTAGTTACACATAGTGAAGCCCTGGCGAAACGTTGTCAGCGAATCTTACGCCTGGAAGAGGGCGTACTAAAGGATCAGTAAAATGATATTTCGTCTGGCAATACGCGAACTGATGCGCAGCTGGCGCTTTGGTTTGTTTTTCATTTTTAATCTAAGTTTGGGCCTTACAGGATTTGTTTCACTGCAGGCTTTCAATGTGACGTTGCAGGACGAACTGCAAAAGAACGCCAAGAACATTCTTTCGGCGGATCTTTCTGTTTCTGCCCGACGTGAACTTACCCAGGCCGAACAGGATGCGATGAAGTCGGTTCTGCCGGCGGGGACTCAGACCGGGCGTATTTACGAATTCTTTGCAATGATGAATTCGGCGAAGGGATCACGACTGGTGATGGTTAAGGCTATCGATGATAGCTATCCATTCTATGGTTCACTTAAAATGAGCAGTGGCAAAGAAATTGCTCCCGGCTCTGCAAAAGAAGTCATTGATGCCCATAAAGTTTGGATTTACCCGGAATTGCAGCAACAAATGAACCTGCAAGTCGGCGATAAAATGCAAATCGGAAAAATGGATCTGGAAATTTCTGATGTGGTCGAGCGGGATGAAACTCAGACTTTCAGAATGGCTTCACTGGCACCGCGAGTGTATGTCGATTTAAAGCTTTTACCAGAATCAGGCTTAATTCAGTTCGGAAGTACTTACACGCAGGCTTATCAGTTCAAATTTCCAGAAGGAACTGACGGCGACAAAGTAAAAGATCAAATGTACCTGAAACTGACCGATCCCGCGATTTCGGTGAGCACACCGAAATCCGCCAGCGAGGATTCAGGACGACAGTTAGGTTATTTGTCAGACTATTTGGGACTTGTGGCCATCATCGCTTTATTTATGTCGGCTTTAGGGGCGGCATATATTTATCGCATGTTCCTTTATAGTCGCATGAAAGAAATCGCGATTTTGCGAACGCTGGGACTGCAAAGTATCGAAGCCGTTGGGGTGTATGTCCTGCAGGCATCCTTGTTGGGATTGCTTGCAACGATTCCCACGGTGGCGTTCAGTGAAATCGTCCTTCCGGTTTTGACCAAAGTTTTAGGCAGTTTCACGCCGTTCGCATTAAAACCGACAGTTTCCTTGGAAGCTTGGGGGCTTTGTCTGCTGATGGCAGTCCTTGGAAGTTTCGTGGTCAGTCTGCCATTCCTGATGAAGATCTATGATCTGAAGGCCGCGAAACTTTTCAGTGAAGAAAAGTTTGCTGTTAACGAAGGTAAGTTCAGAATCTGGCCGTTCATTCCTGCAATTTTAATGTTCTATGGTTTGTCTGTACAACAAGCGCACTCCTGGAAGATTGGTTCTGCTTTTGCGGGATCTCTGGTGATTACTATCGTGGTCTTGCTGGTCACGGGATATTTTACCTTGAAGTTCGCAGGTGCAATGAAGAACGTTAAAATCTGGTTCTTTAAGTTCAGCTTCCTGGGACTGTCCCGTCGGGCAGGTGCAAGCTTGGCAGTCTTTGTGGCGTTGGGGCTTGGAGCATTGTTAATCAATATTCTGCCGCAGCTGAAAAACTCCCTCCAGTCTGATTTGCAAGTGGATCAGAAAACCGCTTTGCCGTCTTTATTTATGTTCGATATCCAGGACGAGCAGGTCGAGGGAATTAAGAAAGTTCTGATGGACAATCAGGTCGAGACACTGGCTCTTTCGCCGATGGTTCGCGCTCGTATCTTAAAAGTAAACGGCGCAGACTATGAAAGAAAAATCGAAGGACAAGGATTTAAAACCCGTGAAGAAGAAAACGAAGCGCGGTTCAGAAATCGCGGCATGAATCTTTCCTATCGTGAAAGCCTGTCTGACAGCGAAGAGATCGTGGCGGGCCGCCCGATCTCTGGAAATTTTGATCCGGAAAAGCAAAAGCTGGCTGAGCTTTCCGTCGAGCAGCGTTTTGCCGATCGCATGAATTTTAAACTGGGCGATAAAGTCGTTTTCGACGTTCAAGGCGTGGACGTTGAAGGCGAGATCGTGAACTTTAGAAAAGTTCGTTGGACCAGCTTTCAGCCGAACTTCTTCGTTTTGGTTCAAAATGGCGTGTTAAACGATGCTCCTAAAACATTCATCTGGGCCCTGCCAACGATGAGTGCTGAAAAACGCATGATCGTGCAAGGCGAGCTCGCGCAAAAGTTCGCCAACGTATCGGTCATCGATGTGGTGCGCACTGTGGATGATGCACTTAAGACCGCTGACAAAATGAGTTGGTCCCTGGAATTGATGGCCTACCTTGCTTTGTTCACAGGGTATATCGTGCTGTTCTCTATCGTGCGCAGCCAAATCAAGCTTCGCCGCTGGGAAATGAACATGCTTAAGATCCTGGGTGCCAGCCACCGCGAGGTTGCCGGATTTATTCTGACCGAGTTCGCCTTCCTGGCTTTGGTCAGTTCCTTCCTGGGGGCATTCCTAAGTGTAGGCGTCAGTTACGGGCTGAACCGGGTGATTTTTGAGGGTGGATTCCAATTCTCGCTGACTCAACCGCTACTGTCAGTGGCGATAATTACGGGATTAAGCCTATTGATCTCTTTCCTTGCGAGCGCAGATATTGTAAAAGAAAGTGCTTTGAGTATCTTACGCGAGGAAAAATAGCAGATGATGTCGAACAACGAGGCCTTAAAAAAGGCTCAGGAAATTCTGGAAGAAGGGGGAGTTATTGGACTTCCCACGGAAACCGTTTATGGCCTGGCTGCTCGTATCGACATTCCTCCTGCGATTGAAAAGATTTTTTCGGTTAAAGAGCGTCCGTTCTTTGATCCTTTGATCGTGCACGTTTCTTCCATCGAGATGGCAAAAAAGGTGACGGCCTATTGGGGCCCGGCTTCTCAGGCTTTGGCTGAAGCTTTCTGGCCTGGTCCCCTGACGTTAATTTTGCCGAAAGATAACTCTATAAATTCCATGATCACTTCAGGTTTGGAATCAGTGGGCATTCGTATGCCCAATCATCCCTTGGCTTTGGCGCTGATTCAGGAAGTAAATGTTCCGCTGGCGGCTCCAAGTGCAAATAAGTTCGGAAGAACTTCGCCAACTTCTGCCAGCCACGTGCGGGTGGAGTTCAAGAATGAAAATGTTTTCGTCTTGGACGGTGGAGACTGTCAGATCGGGATTGAATCCACGGTTTTATTGGTCCGTCATCGCCCTGAAAAAGTGGAGCTTTCCATTTTGCGCCGTGGGCATATCTTGAAATCTGATCTGGAGCGCGTGCTTCAGGAAAAAGGCTTCACTTTCGAATTCCTGGAGCAGGTCGATAAACGCGAATCGCCGGGGCACATGAAGCATCACTACATGCCGCCTATTCCTTTAATAGTAAGTTTGAATGCCAGTCGTCCTGTTGACGATATTTTACGTGAAGTAAACACCAAGCTTGGTGAGCTACCGGACGAAATTGAAAGCATCAAAATCATCAAGCCAAAAGATGGCATCACTAAAGCGGAAGTTTTGAAGTTGTCCCAGGATCCATTACTGGCGACCCGCGAGTTCTACGGAAAACTTCGCGATAGCGCACAAAAAGGTGCAGACTGCATCGTATTCTATCGCGAAGCCCACCAAGTCGGGGAACGCTGGGAGTCCCTGTTCGACCGCCTGAACAAAGCAGCTTCGTTGATCCTTTAAATATTGGAATGGTGCTTTCGCAAGGGCCTTGGACACACTGCCGTGGGATTTTAAGTCCCTTCCTTGGGCCTAAGGCTAGCGGATGCTAGTCAAGGGTCATTCGGAAACGTACCAGAGGTTAAAGATTTGTTGGTTTATAAGAGTTCTTTAATTATTTTGATTACAGTCAAAATAATTAAAAGAATCTGCTTTATAAGCTTCAAAATCGGCCGATAGGAACAATGTCGGTTGTTCATTCGGACCTCCTTCTAAAATCCGGAAGTGGGTCCGTCTTAAAGGTGACCTTGCGAAAGCAAGAGTCACCTTTTGCATTTTTAGGGCCGAGCGTAGAAATCGCCTGACACAATCCTGTAACTTCGCTGTTGCTCTTATGACAATGTCAGGATGCGAAGTTCGTTAAGCTGATTCTGGATTCAACGGAGGAATTCAGAATGTTTACAGCACTTCAGTCCTTTTATCAGCTTCGCACTCATGGACTTCACAAGTTCAAATCCAAAATTAATCTTAATGTCGAAGTGGGTCCGTTTATTCTTAAGACCGTGGATACCACAGAAGAGCTTCGCGAGGCTTTAAGCCTGCGCTGGGAAGTATTTCACACGGAAATGCTGGGCAAAAAATCCGGGCGATTGGATATGGATGCTTATGATTTTGATTGCGACCATCTGGTAATCAAAGAAAAGCGCTCAGGCAATGTCATCGGAACTTATCGCATTCGTTGCTCGCTTCATACCAACAGCTTTTACTCTGCCAATGAATTCAATATCACCACCTTGTTGCAACAACCCGGCGTGAAGATCGAACTGGGTCGCGCTTGCATTGCCAAGGAATTCCGCAGGGGAGCGGTGATTTCCATGCTATGGCGGGGAATCGCGGAATACATGAACGCCACGGATGCCAAGATCCTGTTTGGATGTGCAACAGTGCCGACGGAAAACCCTCAGGAAGCGGCATTGCTGCAGGCTTATTTTGAAAACGAAGGCCGGGTTGCAGAGGTATTTCAAGTGAGCCCTACGACGGACTATTCAATGCCGAATTTAAGAGAAAGCAAAGCTCAGTATCAGGACTCTCTTTCGGAAACTCAAAAAGAGCAGGCCGAAGCTTTGATGCCACCGTTGTGTCGCGCCTATTTGAAGATCGGCGCTTACATCGGTGGCGAGCCAGCCTGGGACCGCGACTATCGATGCGTCGACTTTCTAACCATTCTTCAGCGCGAGGATCTGAACAGCGCGCTGTGGAAGCGTTTTAAAATGGGATCTTAACCAACTTTAGTTTAGGTCCTTATGCGAGGATCCCTGCTGTATTAAACCTGACTTGACGGTTTTGCCGTTAGGCATTCTATAATAGTCCTGTGGAAGCAATTACATCGACTTTTCGTGGCCTTATCAAAACGTGCATCTTTTTATTCTATCTGATCGTTTACATGATCACGTCGCTGTCTATCGCGGTGGTAGTTCACGATAAAAACAAGCGCCGCCGTAAGTTCTCCGCAAATGCCAGTCGCTATTGCGGTTTGATTGCGCGTAATGCTTTGTCTATCAAATTGAAAGTCATCAACAAGCCGGCGAAAAAACATGCTGGCAGTTTGCTGGTCGCAAATCACATGGGCTTTGTGGATATCCTGATGCTTGCGGGTATCGAGCCGATGTCCTTTATTACCTCCAATGAAATGCGCGAAACCCCAGTGCTGGGTCCTGTGACGGAGCTTGCCGGTTGTTTCTATGTTGAGCGCCGCAGTCGCACAAAAATTCTGACCGAGATGAAGCGTCTTTCAGACTCGTTGAAAGAGGGTTTGAATATCGTTCTTTATCCAGAGGCAACCTCCACCAATGGTGATAAGGTTCTGCCGTTCAAGAAAACCCTGATGATGGCGGCGGCCGAAGCGGGCGTGCCGGTGCAACCAGTGGTCATCAATTTCAGAAAGATAAATGGCGAGGACTTTAACACAGCAAATCGCGATGCGGTTTGCTGGTATGGTGACACTTCCTTTGGTGAATACTTCTGGAAAACGTTGCGCTTAAAGACTGTGGAAGCCGAAATTGAATACTTGGATATCCTGTACCCAGACCCAAATGAAGATCGCGGAGTTGTGGCCGAAAAAGCCCACGCCATGATTTCGGCAAAATTTGTGGGTGCGAAACAGGTATCGCCTGTCGCAGAGCAGATCCCTACGGACCTTGAGACAGACCCCACTTGACCGATACCCCGCTATGTGTAAATAATGTGTAAATGAAGAAGATTATCCACGTGGATATGGACTGCTTCTATGCAGCCGTCGAGGTTAAATTTAATCCGCAACTCAAGGGCAAACCTTTGGGTATTGGCGGTCCTCCGAATTCACGAAGTGTGTTGTGTACAGCAAGCTATGAGGCGCGCAAGTTTGGCGTGCGCTCGGCAATGCCTTCTTCCCAAGCGGTGCGCCTGTGCCCGCAGTTGATTTTAATTCCTCCGCATTTTGATTTGTATAAAGAAGAAAGCCGCAAGGTTCGCGAAATCTTTGAGCGCTTCACGAAAAAGATCGAGCCGTTGTCTTTGGATGAAGCTTATCTGGATGTTACCGAGTGCACGCAGTTCGGCGGCAGCGCCACGCTGATTGCTCAAGAGATTCGCCGATTGATTTTTACCGAGCTGAACTTGACTGCCTCCGCCGGAATTGCCCCCAATAAGTTTTTGGCCAAGATCGCAAGCGACTGGAAAAAGCCCAACGGACAGTTCGTAGTGCGCCCTCAGGATGTTGATGCCTTCGTGAAGGAGCTTCCCGTTGAAAAGATATTTGGTGTCGGCAAGGTCACCGCGCAAAAGATGCACGATATTGGATTGCACACCCTGGGCGATATCCAGAAGTACTCGGTGCCCGAGTTACATCGTTGGTTTGGCTCTCGCGCGCAGGATCTTTTTGATTTTTCCCGGGGAATTGATCATCGCGAGGTCATCACCGAGTGGGAGCGCAAGTCCCTGACTGTCGAGGAAACCTATAACAAGGATCTGCTGACATTCGAGGAATGCAAGGCCCGCATTCCGGGTTTGTACGAGGATTTCATTGGAAGACTTGAGCGCGGTCAGTACCAGGACAGAATTAAGGGCATGGTGGTGAAGCTTAAGTTCTTTGATTTCAAATCCACCACTCACGAAGAAGTCATTCAGGGGACTCCAAGTATGGAGGACTTCGAACGTCTATTGGAAAAAGCCTGGCATCGTCGTGCTGTGGCTGTCAGACTTATTGGAGTTGGGGTTCGCTTAGGACAGGAAAAAAAGAAGGACGAGTCTGTTGACTCATCCCAACTTAAATTCGCGATCTAGGCACGCTCCTATTAAGCCGCAGGTCCCTCGGTGGAATTATGCTTTTGCTGTTGTCGTAGAGGACGTGGGCGTTCAAACTGGCGTACGCTGTCTGCTTGAGCGCGACCGGGCTGAGCTTGAAATTTCCTTGTATCTTCCCGATATTTTCTATCAAGAGATTCGCCTTTATTGAACTTTACAATCATCCATAAAGCACCAAGTACGATGACCATTGTGAGGATAACCACTGAGAGGCTTATCATATAACCCCCTTTTTACAACGTCAGTATGGCACAGGAATTTGCGAAGATACTCGCTTAGGGATTAACGGCCTGCTCATTGCGAGCAGGCTCATATAAAATACTCTGTTCGGTAACAGTTCCCTTTTTGTACTGCTGTGCAGGACAAAAAGGGAACTGTTACCTCTTTGACCGCTTAGAAGACTTTCTTCCATTCGTCTTCTTTAAAGCCCACGAGCGCCACATCGTCACCAAGAACGAATGGGCGTTTAACCAGTTTGCCGTTTTCAGACAACAGCTTGATGGCTTCAGCTTCAGACATGGTCGGAAGCTTTTCGCTCATTTTCATTTCTTTGTACATCACACCTGAAGTGTTGAACAGGTTGCGGATGCTCCCGCCATTTTCTTTTAATGCCGAGAGCATTTTTTTAAGCTCCGTCTGGGACGGAGCTTTGTCGACGATCGGAAGTTTTTGGTAGGAAACTTTTTTCGCATCCAAAAACTTCAACGCCTTTACGCAAGTCGAACATTTCGCGTATTCGTAAACCTTAAGCATTGGACTTCACCAACCAGCCGCACATTTTGTATAGAATACGTGCGCCCACGTTGCCATCCCACTCAACTTCATGAGGTTCCAGGCCGCCCGTGGAAACTTCATTCAAGTCGAAAGCGATCAACTTACGACCGGAAGCATGGATCTCGCGGAACAAGAAGAAGATTTGATCCACAGTCATGCCGCCTGGAACTGGTGTTCCTGTGTGTGGGCAGTAAACTGGATCAAGACCGTCGATATCAAACGAGATGTAAACGTTTTGTGGAAGCTCTTTCAAAATGTCTTTGCAGACTTGCTCCCAAGTTTCACCTTTAAGCAGACGACGCTTAAGTTCAAGGTCATAGAAAGTTTTAATGTCTTCGCGGGATTCAGAGAAATCGTATTCTTCCTCGCAGAAATCACGGATACCCACCTGAACCAATTTTTTAGGTTTCTTCGCATCGGTCATCACGTTGTACATGATAGATGCGTGGGATTGTTTGAAGCCCTGATAAGAGACTCGAAGATCGGCGTGGGCATCAATGTGCAAAACCCCGAAGTCACCCTTGAATTTGTCGCTGACAGCGCGGATCGCACCCAGCGGAGTGGAGTGGTCACCACCAACCATGCCCAAAAGTTTGCCTTTGTTCAAAACATCTGAACATTGATCGTAAACCCATTGCGACATTTTTTCGCATGCGGCATTTACGTCAGCAGCCAGTTTGTCCATTTTAGCGGTGTCGTCAGACATGCTGGTGCGCATTCCGATTAATTCCTGGGCAACAGCCTTGTATTTGTCGTTCATTTTAAGCAAGTCATCTGACAGCTCGCGCATATGGTAGCCCACTTCGTAAGCTTTCCCGACTTCGATATCAAAGAGATCGATTTGCTCGCTGGCATCACGGATGATTTGAGGACCGCGTGAAGCGCCTTCTCCGTAAGATGTTGTAACTTCCCAGGGAACTGGGACCAGAACTACTTTGGATTCCTCCTCTGTCATTGGGATTCCGAAGATCCCAAACTCTGCAGAGATGGTCGTGGTTGGATCGAATTTTGGCGTGGTTTTTTCTGTCTTTTCAGACATTGCTTATCTCCTTGAAAATGCGCTAGAATTTATAGCATTTAAACAATGTGTCAATCGAGCAATAACTTGATTATTTTTGGCGCATAACCGATTTTAAGCCCACTTTGGGAACTATTCAAATTCCCAGCGAAATTCTTTGGAGGAAACACAATGAATATGAAGGCTCTTCTGCTACTCATCATGAGTTCAGCTTTGACCGCTCCCGCTTTCGCAACTGCACCAAATGCATCTGCACCACAAGGCGGAAATTTCGTTATCAATCTTGGCGGTGAGCCACCTACAGTTCACCCAATCACCAGCACAGACACTTACGGATCTGCTGTTCAAGCATACGTTTGCGAAGGTTTGTTGACTCGTGATTCCGACACTTACGAGTGGAAAGCTCGTTTGGCGGAAAAATGGGAAGTTTCCAAAGATAATAAAGTATTCACATTCCATTTGAATAAAAACGCGGTTTTCCATGATGGCAAACCTGTTACTGCTGAGGACGTTAAGTTCTCTTTCGACGCGATCTTCAACCCAACTTACGAAGCCGCTCATCTTCGTCCATACTACGAAGGTTTGGCTAAAGTAGAGATCGTTGATCCACACACTGTTAAATTCTACGCTAAAGACTCTTACTTCAAAAACTTCGAGTCAGCGGCTGGTTTGACAATCATTCCTAAGCACATCTACTCCGACGTGGCTAAATCAAAAAGAATGAACCGCGAGCTTATCTGCTCTGGTCCATACAAATTGATGAAGTTTGACCGTGGTCAAATGATCCAGCTTAAGAAGTTCGACAAATGGCACAGCAATGCTGCTCCAGCTTACAAAGGCACTTACAACTTCGATACAATCACTATGCGTTTCTTCAAAGACGAGAACGCTACTTTGGTGAGAGCTGAAAAAGGCGAGCTTGATTACATCGACTTGCGTATCGAATCTTTCATGAAGAAAACAACTGGCCCAGCTTGGGGTAAAGTTATCATCAAGCACAAGGTTGCGAATGATGCTCCGAAATCTTTTGGTTTCGTAGGTTGGAATCAACGTAAAGAGCTTTTCCAGGACAAGAACGTTCGTTTCGCATTGGCTCACTTGCTAAACCGCGAAGAAATGAACAAGAAATTCCGCTATGGCATGTCTGATCTTGCTAACGGCGCAGTTTACATCAGATCTGAATACAACCCAGGTAACAAAGCTATCGAATACAACCCTAAGAAAGCTCAAGAGCTTTTGACTAAAGCGGGTTGGGCAGATGCTGACAAGAACGGTGTTCTTGAAAAGACTGTTAATGGCAAAAAATCTGAGTTCAAATTCTCTTTGATCTACGCAAATAAAGACGTTGAGAAGTATTGGACTATGTACCGCGAAGATTTGAAAAAAGCTGGTATTGACATGGAATTGAAGTACCTTGAGTGGAACTCATTCCTGAAATTGGTTGATGAAGGTAACTTCGACGCTGTGACAATGGGTTGGGGCGGTGGCTCCGTAGATCCAGATCCTAAGCAAATCTGGCACTCTTCCAGTGCGATCCCAGGCGGATCCAACTTCATCGCTTACAAGAACCCTGAAGTTGACAAGCTGATCGAAGAAGCTCGCGTTGAGCCAAACAAGGCTAAGCGTGTTGCGATGCTGAAAAAAGTATACGCAAAGATCGCTGAAGACGCTCCGTACGCGTTCCTTTTCAACGATAAGTATGAATTTTATGCAAATTCATCCCGCATGGGCATGCCTGCAGAGACATTCAAATACGAAGTTGGTAAAGACTACTGGTGGGTTAAACCTTAATAGTTAAATCTCGGGAGTAGGACCTTGTTCGTATACCTGATCCGTCGACTAATGCTAATGATCCCGACTTTTTTCGGGATCACAATTGTAACTTTTGTGCTCATCAATTTGGCTCCGGGGAGCCCTATTGAACAAAAGCTCCAAGCCATCCGCTTTGGTGCGGGTGCTGCTGGGGGCGGTGGCGGAGCATCCAGCGTAGGCGGCCGTGGTGACACGTCCGTCAACGAGGAAGTTATTGAGGCTTTGAAGAAGCAATATGGTTTCGATAAGCCAATGCACGTGCGCTATCTTATCTGGCTTAAAAATATCTCTCGCCTGGATTTCGGCGAAAGCTTCACTTACCAAGAGCCAGTCATTGACGTTATCAAAAGCAAATTGCCAGTCTCTTTGACCTTCGGTTTGTTCACTCTGTGTATCACTTATCTTGTGTGTATTCCTCTGGGTGTTCGTAAGGCCATCACAGCAGGGCAGGGCTTTGATAAAATCACGACATTGCTGTTGAACTTCACCTATGCGATTCCGCCGTTGATTCTGGGGATTGCGTTGATCTATTTTGCCGGCAGAACAAACTGGTTCCCTTTGGGTGGATTGCAGTCTGATGACTATGAGTCAATGACCGCTTGGAGCAAATTCCTGGATCGCGCTCATCACATGGTTCTTCCTTTGATCTGTTATACAATTGGTGGTTTCACCGAGCTTTCTATTCTTATGAGAAACTCGATGTTGGATATCATCAAGTCTGACTTCGTTCGTACAGCTCGTGCGAAAGGTCTTTCTGAAAAAGTTGTGGTTTACAAACATGCTCTTAGAAACGCTTTGATCCCAATCGCTACTGGTTTGGGTGGCTTCCTGGGTGTGTTCCTGGCTGGTTCCCTGATTATCGAGCAGATGTTCAACCTTGATGGTATGGGCTTGCTTGGTTATCAGTCGGTTTTGGCTCGTGACTACAATGTGATCATGGGTATTACGTTTATTTCTGCGATGTTGATGATGGTTGGTCGTATCCTGAGCGACGTTATCTACGTGCTTATCGATCCAAGGATTGATTTCAAATGATAGATCCAATTGAAAAACACCTTATTAAGAATGAGTTAACGCTTAAACGCTATAAACGCTTTAAGCGCGATCGCATCGCAGTCGTTTCCATTTGGGTTTTGCTTGCGATGTTTTTCTTCAGTTTCACTGCGGAACTTTGGGCAAACAATCGCCCGCACATCCTGCACTACAATGGCGAAACTTATTTCCCATTGTTTAAGGATTACCATCCGTCTGATTTGGGTCGTACCGATATCTACGTGATGGACTACCGCTCTTTGGAAATGAAAGAGGGCGACTGGTCAGTTTGGCCGGTGATCCAATGGGATCCATACGAAAGCAATAAAGCTGTTGAGACTTATCCTTCTGCGCCTACCAAGCAAAACTGGTTGGGTACGGACGAGAGCGGTCGTGACGTGATGACACGTCTATTGTACGGCTTCCGTTACACAATGATCTTCGCTATCGGTGCCTGGTTCTTCACATATCTGATCGGTATCACGATTGGTTCTGTGATGGGTTACATGGGTGGCCGTGTGGACTTGGTCGGTCAGCGTGTGGTTGAGGTTGTGGAATCCGTTCCATACCTGTTTGTCTTGATCACGATCATTTCGATTTTCACACCGAATATCGTTTTGTTGTCTGCGCTAAGTGCATTCTTGGGTTGGACAGGTATTGCCGCATATATGCGTGCGCAGTTCCTTTCATTGCGTAAGCGTGAATACGTTGAAGCAGCGAAATCCATTGGTGCGACTCATAAGCGTATTATCGCGGGTCACATCCTTCCGAATGCACTAACTCCGATTATTACTTTTGCGCCGTTTGCGATTTCCGCGAATGTATATGCACTTTCAATGTTGGATTATTTGGGTCTGGGACTGGTCCCGCCAACTCCATCATGGGGTGAAATGATGGCTCAAGCTCAAAAATGGGCAACTATCGCCGGCTGGTTGGTATGGGGTCCATTGATCGCGATGGTCGTAACCCTGACTCTATTGAATAATATCGGTAAAGCAGTTCGCGACGCTTTCGACGCGAAGATGTAAAAAAAGGGGCAACGTAAGTTGCCCTTTTTTTTATCCGCCGAAGCCTTGGCGAAGGCGGATCAGGGGCGACGATCAAATGTTCTTCTTCCGCCGAAGCGGGCATCGGCTTCTGATGATCTGTGAACTTTTAAATTGTTATTTACGTCGATCACGCCGTAGCAGTTGATGGAAATGTCCTCTGCGATGTAGCGCATTTTTCTTTCTGGTACGAAGCCGGATAAGGTGACCACTCCGTCGTGCACATCAACGTCAATGTCGCGGGCATCAATGTTTCGGTGCTGCGCCAAAACGTGGGCTAGTTCTTCCTGAATTCTGGAATCATCGCGGTGGTAGTCTTTCTGCGCGGGATGAAAATCGCGCTCTGTCCAATCTTGTTCTGCCATTTCGTGCATGCGGCGGTCTTCTTCGTAGTTAGAGCTTGAAACGAAATCGCGTGGCAGGGGACGATTGGCATCGTGACCGTAGCCCGAGTTGAAATCCGGAGAAGCGAATCGTTCGTGCTGACGGTTTTCATCAACGTTGTAAAACTTTTCGCGCGATCTGGTGGTTTCAAAGCTGGCACTGCGGCTTCTGTTATCGCCGCGATCGCGGTGAAACTCGCGTTCATTGCGGCTTTGTTCTTCATAGCGGTGTCGGGCCTCCGCGCGATTCAGGAACCTGTTTTCGCGTTGGGCAAGCACTTCGGGGGAGTATTGAACCACCCGGCGTTCGCGTTGAATGGATTTGTTTTCAGAATCTCGACGTCGTTGGGGATGATAGTTTGAACTTTGCATCTTAAACTCCTCGTCTTGATGAGTTCAGGATGACACAGATTTCGTCGCGCATCCCAACGGGGAGTGCGGATTATTTCAGAATACAACGCCCGACATTGATCCACGGTCGAATGTACTTATGACCATGGTGCGGGCAGCACCGTATTTTAGTGATGGCGATTCATTTTACAGAAAACAGCTGCGGCAACTTGTCCCTGTTTGTTAGAGGTGCTGCCAATGATGAATAAATTATTTTTTGAAACATCGCTGCGATATGAATAGCGAATATCGGTTTCATCATAGATGTGAGCCAGTTGAACTTCAGCCGGAGTTTCTGTCCCAGGACTTAGCTTGCCTCCGCCCTGAAGAAATCCGTCTTTCATTTCCTGGGCACTCATTGCGGCGTAAGGATCTTCCTCGTAGAAGAAGTTGAATCTGCCGGTGATGGCAATGCTGCCTGGGGTTTTCTCGAAAATAAAACCACCGTGGTGAGCTTTGTCGGCGCTATAGTGTGGGCTTAGGTGAAAGCACTTACCGGAGTATCCCGTAAGAGGTTGGTTGGCGAACTGACCACGCCCCTCGCGAAATCCGTCCACGATATTTAGCATTGGATCCGAGCAAACATCGCCGTTGCAAATGGAAGTGGGGTCGACAACTGGTCCTGCTGCAGGCTCTGCCTGAACCGCTGATCCCGTGATGGAACTAAGAAGAATAATCAAAGACGAGAAAAGGAATTTCATAAGGAATGCGCCCCACAGATGTTTGCTTATAAAAGCTTTTCAATCCGGCGGAGTATGGTCAAAAGGTACACGATAGGCTCAAGGTGAATTGGTATATGGTCCCGTCGGGGAGCTGGCTTAAGGGAGGGCTTTTTGAAGTTGGATGATGGCTTACCTTATAAGAGGGAAAAGAAAACTTAATAAGTCTAGCTCAGCAGTAAAACAAAAAAAGCCAACTCACGGTAATGAGTTGGCTTTGAAATGTTCATGCTTATTCAGATTTATTCGGCTTCTTCAAGGTAAGTGTAGCCGGAAAGACCTTCTTCGTAGTGCTTGATCAAAAGCTTCGCTTCTTGCTTCGTGATCGAGCCTTTTTGGATAGACTCTTCTGTTGCTTGACGAACATTATCCACCATTTCAGAACGGCCGTACTGTACGTAAGATAGAACTTCAGTCACTGTGTCGCCTGGAACATAGTGGTCAATTGTGTAACCTACGCCGTTCAAGGAAATGTGAACTGCATCTGTATCACCAAACAGATTGTGCAAGTCACCCAGGATCTCCTGGTAAGCGCCAGTCAGGAATACGCCCAGGTAGTACTGCTCGCCATCTGTGTATTTGTGAAGGCGGATGGTGTCTTTTGGTTCACCAGAATCTGTGTCGATGAACTTCTCAATCACACCGTCAGAGTCACAAGTCAAATCCGCAAGAGTCGCTTCACGCGAAGGCTCTTCGCCCAAGCGGTGAATTGGCAACACCGGGAACAATTGACCAACGGCCCAGGAATCCGGAAGGGATTGGAACAAAGAGAAGTTCGAGTAGTATGTGTCGCACAACTCTTTAGACAATGCTGCGATGATGTCTTCAGTGTCTGGAACTGTTCTTGCCAGTCTCACCATTTTTGTTGCGATAGTGAAGTACATGGACTCACACCATGCACGTTGTTCAAGTGACAAAACGCCGTAAGTGAAAAGCTGCAAAGTCTCGTTCTTGGACTGCTCAAGGTCATTGAAGCACTCGTTGATGTTATCTTTGTTCACCTTTTCGTAAATGTACTGCATGTCTTGCATGATCGAAGGATCAGACTTTGTTGCAGGACGTGGCGGCTCTTCGCGGTGAAGATCATTCATACCCAATACGTTGAAAACCAAAACGGAGTGATGGGCTACCAGGAAGCGACCAGACTCAGTCACGATATTTGGATGTGGGATGTTCTTTTCATCACAAAGAGTTTGAACTGTGGAAACGATATCATTCGCGTATTCTTGTTCAGAATAGTTCACAGAACTGTCAGAGTGACCTGATCCATCGTAGTCGATACCAAGACCGCCGCCGACATCAAGATACTTAAGGCCCGCGCCCATTTTGTATAGCTCAACATAGAAACGAACGCCTTCTTTCAAAGAAGACTTGATAGATTGGATCGCTGGAACTTGAGAGCCGATGTGGTAATGCATCAGCTCCAGGCAATCAAGCATGCCTTCAGCTTTAAGATATTCAACGCCGTCAACGATCTCAGTTGCAGTCAAACCGAACTTAGAACGTGCGCCAGAAGAATCAACCCATTTGCCGGCACCTTGAGTATTCAATTTGGCGCGGAAGCCGATTTTTGGACGTGTGTTGAACTTCTTCGCCACGTCGACGATCATTTTTAGTTCTTCTTTACGGTCGACAACGATGATCGTGTTGCGACCCAGTTTTTGAGAAAGAATTGCTGTCTCGATGTATTCAGCATCTTTAAAGCCGTTACAGATGATTAGCGCGTTTTCAGTGCTCATCAAGGCAAGTACCACCAGAAGCTCTGGTTTGGAACCGCACTCAAGACCCATGCTGTAGTCTTTGCCGTATTTAACGATCTCCTGAACCAGGTGACGTTGCTGATTTACTTTGATCGGGTAAACGCCGTTGTAAGCGCCTTTGTAGCCATGATCGGCAAAAGCTTTTTTGAAGCAGCCGTTCAAAAGCTCAACGCGTGATTTGATGATGTCAGGAAATCTGATCATGATTGGAACGCGGATACCGCGGTCCAAAAGATCTTGAGTCAATTCGTGAAGATCCACTGAGGGACCACTTGCACCCATTGGTGTAACTGAAACAGTTCCCGTCGAATTAATTCTGAAATAACCGTTGCCCCAGTTGTTGATACCGTAAAGCGCCGCGCTTTTTTCAGGACTCCAATTAGACATCTTCGTTGGCCCTCGCATCCCCGGTTTTCCCGGAGTTGTTATGCTAGGGCCATCAGAAGATCGCCCTAGGCTTTGATAATCAAATTCAAAATCTTCCCAGCTTTGTAGATCACTTTATCAGGATCTTTGCCGGAAAGTGCAGAATTAACACCAGGCACGGCTTTCGCCGCAGTCAGTGCTTCCTCTTCAGAAGCAGCAACTCCAATTTCGATCGTGCCGCGCATTTTGCCATTCACCTGCACGCCGATTGTCACAGTGTCATCAGCGCAAAGGTTACTATCATAACTTGGCCATGGTGCCAAAGAGCAAAGTCCTTGGCCGCTCATTTTTTCCCACAATTCTTCAGCCAAATGCGGAGCAAATGGCGCCAGAATCTGAGCCAGCGGCTTTAGAGCCAATTCAGAGCGGCAGTCGGCCTTGTAGAGGTCATTTACCAGGATCATCATCGCCGCAACCGCTGTGTTAAAGCTCATGCTTTCGATGTCTTCAGTGACCTTTTTGATCGTTTTATGAAGTAATTTCTCAATCGCTGGTGGTAGAGCTTCTTTGGTCGCAACATAATTACCGTCGTCAGAAACAACCAAGCGGCTTACACGGTCCAAGAAGCGTTTCACACCGTCAATGCCAGTTGGCGACCACGGTTTATCCGCCGTCAAAGGACCCATGAAGCTGATAAATGTTCTCAAGGAGTCAGCGCCGTGAGTTTTTGCAACGTCTTCAGGTGAGATCACGTTTCCACGGGATTTAGACATCTTTTGACCATCTGGTCCCAGAATCATCCCTTGGTGAGCCAGCTTTTGGAAAGGTTCGTCGTGAGTCACAAGACCGCAATCGAAGAGAACTTTCATCCAGAAGCGAGAATACAACAAGTGACCAACGGTATGCTCAGGTCCGCCAACGTAAAGGTCTACAGGCATCCAGTATTTTTCAGCTTTCGCATCAAATGGAGCAGCGTCATTATTTGGATCGATGTAACGAAGGAAGTACCAGGAAGAACCTGCTGCACCCGGCATAGTGTCTGTCTCGCGACGACCTGTTTCGCCGTTTTTACCTTGGTAAGTGACCCATTCATGAATTTTTGCAAGGGGAGCCTCGCCAGTTTCAGATGGTTCATAGTCGGCAACTTCGGGCAAAACTACAGGAAGTTCATTGTACGGAACGCCAATTTGTTTTCCGCCCTCAAGATTTACGATTGGAAACGGCTCCCCCCAATAACGCTGGCGGCTGAATAGCCAATCGCGAAGTTTGTATTGAACCTCGCGAGTTCCCAACTTTCCATTTTCCAAGTGCGCGATCATTTTGCTGATCGCTTCGTTCTTAGAGAGGCCATTTAGGAAATCAGAGTTAACAAGTTTACCATCGCCCTCGTATGGCAAAGTCTCGCCGCCCTCAAGAACGCGTTTTACAGGAAGATTGAATTTAGTCGCAAATTCGTGATCGCGGGCATCATGACCAGGCACCGCCATGATCGCACCAGTTCCGTAGTCAGTCAGAACGTAGTCAGCGATCCAAATTTCGATTTTTTCGCCATTGATTGGATTGATAGCATGTGCGCCAGTGAATACGCCGGTTTTTTCGGTCGTGGCTTTGCGCTCGACTTCGGATTTGCGGGAAGTCGCAAGTACATAGTCTTCAACTGCCGCATGCTGAGGTTGAGTCGTAATGCGTTTCACCAAGGGATGTTCTGGCGCCATGACCATGAAAGTCACGCCAAACAAAGTGTCTGGGCGAGTCGTGAACACTTCGAAGGAAAGATCGTTTTCGTCTTTAACCTTGAAAGTAACTCGAGCACCTTCGGATTTGCCAATCCAATTGCGCTGCCCCTCTTTGGTGCGCTCTGGCCAATCAACTTTATCCAGGTCGTTCAATAGACGTTCAGCATAGTCTGTGATTTTAAGCATCCATTGTTTCATCGGAACGCGAATCACCGGGTGGCCACCGCGCTCGGATTTTCCATCGATTACTTCGTCATTCGCCAAAACGGTTTTAAGTTCTGGACACCAGTTCACCGGAACTTCTTTTTGGTAGGCAAGACCACGTTCAAAAAGCTTCAGGAAAATAAATTGAGTCCACTTGTAGTACTTGGGTTCTGCCGTAGAAATCTCTCGACTCCAGTCAAAACTAAATCCAAACGACTGCAAAGTTTTGCGGAAGCTCTCGATCGCTTTCTCGGTCGTAATTGCGGGATGGATTCCAGTTTGAATGGCATACTGTTCTGCTGGCAATCCAAACGCATCGTAGCCCATGGGGTGAAGAACATTAAAGCCCTTCGCGCGCTTGTAGCGGGAAACGATATCCCCAGGAGTATATGAAGCCATGTGCCCAATATGCAGCCCCGAACCCGAAGGATAGGGGAACATGTCCAGTGCATAGTACTTCGGCTTGGAGGATGTCGCTTCAGCTTTAAAAGCCTCTGCATCCGCCCACTTTTTCTGCCACTTCTTTTCGATCTCAGTAAAATTCAAACTCATAAAAACACCCCAAAAAAGGATCAATTCAGATCCAACATAACTATCGAAAAACCCTCAACATTTCAACGAGAAACCACCTCATGACCGATACCCCCAGCGTGACCACAAACTTCACGACAAAACCTCAGGCTTCTCCAACTGCATTTCTCTTCAAATTATTACCCCGAGTTGAATCCTATTGAGTCTAATAACCAGGTAATTCGCTCCTCCCCAAATTCCTTGAGGAGCCTGGTGGGTGGGAAGGGGGAGCTATTTGCAAGTTCCGCAGCGAGCCAAAGGTCAGTGTTGGAAACTCTGAACAAAGTCGAGCGAGGACTGTCCGAAGCAAATAGCTCCCCCCTTCCCACCCGCCAGGTGACCCAACGAAAGCCCAGAGGGAGGGGCAAAAACAACCCAGTACATAAGACTGAATTTTGGACTCAACCAGAGCGGACATTTAACCGAAGAGAACGTCAAAGTTATACTGGTGTGTAGATGAGTAGTGGTTTTGAAACTGGTAATAAACATCCGAAAAGTCGCCGTATTCTAGTAATCGACGACGATCCCGACAGTTTGGAAATTCTGTTGGAGCCTCTCCGTTGGGAAGGCTACGATGCCCGTGGTGTGACGACTGAAAGTGAAGCGCACAAGCTGATCGAGTCGTGGATTCCTCACGTGGTGATTCTGGATTGGATGGCGCAATCGATGGCGGGTCTTCGTGTTTTACGCACGATTCGCGAACGGCTGTCGCATGTTTCCTGCGTATTCGTCTCTGAAAATTCCCATACAGAAGCCATTATCGAAGCCCTGGATTCAGGTGCGGACGACTACATTGTAAAACCTTTTGTTCCCTTGGAACTTCTGGCGCGGATTCGCTCGCAGCTGCGTATCCGGGATCTTCACGAACAGTTGTTGTTTGCGAATGAAAAACTAAAAGAGATGGTAGATACAGACGATTTAACAAGTCTGTACAACATGCGTTCCCTTTATCAGCGCCTGGATTTTGAGATGGAGCGTGCGAAACGCTTTGGTCGTGATGTCTGCGTGGTGATGATGGACATGGACTATTTCAAAACCGTAAATGACGGTCACGATCACTTGTTCGGAAGCTTTGTGCTGTCTGAAGTGGGCAAAATCATTCGTGCCTGCACCCGGAATATTGATATCCCGGCCCGTTACGGTGGAGACGAATTCCTGGTGGTATTGACGGAGACAAATCACGAAGGGGCGATGCATTTCTGTGAACGCCTGCGTGAAAATATCGAAAAGACGACTTTCAAAAATGGTGACGACTCCATCAAGCTGACCGCTTCTTTGGGATTCGCCATCACAGTCCCGGGGGAAAGCATCAGCGCCAAGGAATTGGTTCGCAGAGCCGACCATGCGCTTTACGATGCAAAACGCCGTGGACGCAACCAGGTCTGCCACTATCATCCGGAAGAAAACAAGGTGGTCGAAATTTTGCCGCCAGCCTTGAGCCGTAAAAAAACCGCAAGCTAATCATTGCTAAATTATTTATTCATTGACTCGCCAAGAGGGATTTATGAAAACCCTCTTATGGTCACACAATCCGTAACTGCCTCTGATAAAGTACGAAATCGCGCCGCGTGGGTGTCTGCGGTGGCAAGTATACTGATTTTTGCGCTGAAGGTCGCGGCTTACCGAATGACCGGCTCCGCAGCGGTGTTGTCAGATGCTTTGGAAAGTATTGTGAATGTGATGGCCTCCCTGGTGGCATTGTATGTGATCCGTATTTCTGCGCAGCCAGCAGATCGCGAACATCCCTATGGGCATGGCAAGGCCGAGTATTTTTCAGCCACATTTGAAGGCGGCCTGGTGTTTTCAGCTTCGATTCTGATTATCTATGAATCGGTGAGGGCTTTGATTTTCCCTAATCCGCCACAAAAACTTGAAATTGGGATGATCATTGTTTCAGTGGCAGCTTTGCTGAACTTGTTGCTGGGAATGTATTTAAAGCGGGTCGGTAAAGTGCATCAGTCAGATGCCCTAAAAGCCAGCGGTGTGCACGTGCTGTCGGATGTAATTACAACGGCAGGTGTGATCGTCGGTTTGGGCCTGGTTCTATTGACGGATATTCAATGGATTGACCCAGTCATCGCTATCTTGATCGGTTTGCAATTGGCCTGGTCAGGTTACAAAATAATCCGCGAATCCCTAGGTGGATTGATGGATGAAATCAGCGAATCCTCCCTTCAGGATCTGGGCCAAGCCTTGGAACAAAATCGCCGACCGGGGGTTATCAACATTCACCAATTGCGTATAATGCGTAATGGACGTTTTCATCACGTGGACGCCCATATGGTAGTGCCGGAGTACTGGGATATCAGTAAAGCCCATGGCGAAATCCAGGAGTATGAAAAGTCGGTGGTGCAGGATTATGTTTTTGATGGGGAGCTCGCTTTCCACTTGGACCCTTGTAAAAAATCCTACTGTTCCGAGTGCGATATGCCTGATTGCCCGATTCGTTTGCATCCATTCCAAGGGCGCGTACCATTCACGGTGAAAAGCTTGACCGCCGAGGTTCCAGAGTCTAACTAGTGGGGCATGACAGACGCCTCTATTTCCACGAAACGCAGAATCAATGTAACTACCGATCTTCCTCATCAAACTGACTACACGTTGGCTTTGAATGGGGAGTATTCTCACATCGCTTTTGATGAGATGCGTGTTTTGGCTAATAAAGGCAAATGGCGTTCTGACGTTTTCAAAGTTGATGCGAATCTGCCGATGGATTTGGAAGTGGGCACTGGCAACGGAACTCACTTCGCCCATTATGCACAAAAGAATCCCAACCGTATGGTTGTGGGCTTGGAGCTTAAGTACAAACCGTTGATTCAAACAATCCGTCGTGCTGATAAAGCAGGTTGCAGAAACGCCGCTGTTGCGCGTTTTCATGCTTTCAATCTGACTGATATTTTTGAACCAGGTGAGATTGATAACGTCTTCATTCACTTCCCGGATCCATGGACTTCCCCTAAGAAGCCTAAAAATCGTTTTGTTCAAAAGTTGAATTTGGATTTGTTGTTTGATCTGCAAAAGCCGGGTTCGATCATTGAATTCAAAACGGACTCTTTGGTTTATTTTGATTGGGCGATGGATGAAATTCGTCAAAGCAAATACAACATCTTGTTCGAGACTCGTGATTTGCACAATTCTCCGATTAAAGCTGAAAACTTTGAAACAGCTTTCGAGAAAATCTTTTTGCGCGAAGGTATCTTGATCAACTTCGTGCGTTTACAAAAGCCTCACCAGTAAGTTGCGTCCACAGTGATGTCGCCTAAAACTTCGACCTGGCAGCTGATTCGGCTGTCGGGGGCGACCTTTTTGGTTTCCCTTAAGAACTTTTCTGTCTCATTTTCCGGCGAAAGATTTTCGGCCCCGGAAACGATCTGAATGCGGCATTTGGCGCAAACTCCGTCTCCAGAGCAACTAGACGCGACTGGCAGCCCGCCTTTAAGCAGGGCATCCATGAGATTGGCTCCCTTTTCAACGATGACGGGAGCTCGGTTTTTCTTAAAAGAAATCACAGGCATGCCCTATTGTAGCTGACGCGGTCC